>JAIRKZ010000005.1 GCA_031259845.1 Tannerellaceae bacterium
AAGGATTGGAGATAGCGCTTTTGCCTCTTGCCACAGCCTGGCGTCTGTGAACATTCCCCACAGCGTAACATGGATTGGAGATAGCGCTTTTGCCGGTTGGCACAGCCTGGCGTCTGTGAACATTCCCCACAGCGTAACATGGATTGGACGTGAAGCTTTTTCCTCTTGCAGCAGCCTGGCATCTATTACTGTGGAAGCCGGTAATCCAAATTATTCTTCGGATAATGGCGTTTTATTCAATAAAGATAAAACAGTGTTAATGCAATATCCGGCAGGGAAAACAGGAGAGTATACCATTCCGCACAGCGTAAGAAAGATTGAGCATTATGCTTTTGCCGGTTGCCGCAGACTTACGTCCGTAGCCATTCCCCGCAGCGTAACAAGGATTGGAGAGTTTGTTTTTTCCAATTGCCGCAACCTGACGGATGTAACCGTAGAATGGGCAACGCCTCTTCCTGTTCCGCCTTATGTATTCAATAACGTACCGCGCCCGCCCTCCACCCTGCACGTCCCCCCGGGAACGCAGGCGTTGTACAAAGCCGCCGATGTGTGGAAGCGCTTCGAGATGATACGGACGGCGCAGCTGCCGCCGGCGACACGGCCGGGAGTGTCTAATTATTAGACACTACTGTCTAATTATTAGACACTGCCGGAAGGCGCCTTTCCCTGTAATTGCTTAGATAACAGAAGGATGTATTTTTGGCACGCCGTTTGCTTTACTGTATGAAAAAACATAACATTAAAAGACGAACATATGAATAATCTGCTGAATTTTACATCCTTTCTTAATTTCCTGAAGCGGAATAAGGCCTTTACGGCTATCAATGTGTTCGGGCTGTCGGTATCGCTGATGTTCGTTATCCTCATCCTGGTGTATGTAAGCCAGGGACTGTCTACCGACCGTTTCCAGCAGCATGCCGACCGGGTATATGTGATTGGCCACGGCGAGGGGATGGGCTTTGCCTGGCGCATAGGGCAGCGCGTGGCCGAAAAATACCCTGAGATAGAAAAGATGTGCCCCCTGGCTTTCTTCGCGGGAAGGGGCGTCTTTTTGGGCGATAAGAAGTATAAGGCGGATATAGCGATGGTGGATACTACCTTTTTCAGCATGTTTACCTTCCCCCTGGCTGAGGGAGACCCTTCTACGGCGCTGGCCACGCGGGAGTATGCGGTGATTTCCGAAACGTTCGCCCGGAAGGCCTTTGCCGGCAGCAACGCGATGGGGCAGTTCATCCGCGTAAACGATTCGGTGAATGTGATGGTGAACGGGATTATGAAAGACGTCAAAAACTCCACGATTCCCTACGCCGACGTCCTTCTGAATATAAACAACGTACGCTTCTTTAACGGAAGCCTCGATGCGGAAGGCGGGAACAACGCCGGCGATGCGCATGTGTTCTTCCAGACGGTTCCGGGGAGCGATATACAGGCCCGGACGGAAGAGATGGCCGCATACCTGAAAGAGATATTCTGGATATACGAACGGGGCCTGTGGCAGAAGGTGACGTTTACGCCGCTGAGGGATATTTATTTCTCCAAAATCCAGACGCATACGTTGCAGCAGGGAGACTGGACGTTCGTTCTCGTCTTTATGTTTACCGGCATCCTGATACAGCTGTTTGCCGTTATCAATTATATCAACCTTACGGTGGCGCAGACCGGCCTGCGGGCCAGGGAGATGGCTACGCGGAGGCTGCTGGGGTCGTCTCGCGGGGAATTGTTCGCCCGCCTGATGCTGGAGTCTGTGGCGCTTTGCTCCGTTTCGTTCCTGATTGGTTTGCTGCTGGCGTTTGCCGCCCTGCCGTTTGCCAACGAACTGCTCCAAACGGAGATAGACCTGGAGGGCTTCTTTACCCCGGGCCATACGGCGCTGGTGGCGGGGATGGTTTTGGCGGTGGGCGTTATATCGGGCTTGCTTCCGGCCATCGTCATTTCAAGCGCCAAGCCGATAGACATCGTAAGGGGCGGCTTCCGGACGAAGACGAAGATGGTGTTCAGCAAAGTGTTTATCACCTTCCAGAATGTGATTACCATCATGCTGCTGGCGGCCTCCATCACCATGATACTGCAAATAAACCACCTCGTAAAAGCCCCGCTCGGCTATAATACCGCCCATATGCTGTACGTGCCGACCTACCAGTTCGAAAGCCGCGAGAAGGTCAATACCTTCGTAAACGAAGCGCGCCAGCTGGCCTCCGTCAGGCAGATAGGCCTTTCGCAGGGCGTGCCTTTCACCCGGGGGAACAACCACACCGTGGTATACGAAGGGAAGAATATATCTTTCCAGATATTAACGGGCGACAGTACGTTTTTCAATATGCTGGGATTAGAAGTGACCCACCGCAACGGCTCGCCGGAGGGGAGACATTCTTACCTGAACGAGCAGGCCCTGAAAGAAACCGGCCTGCCGCCGGACGTTACCGAGGCCTACCTGTGGGGCAGCGAAAACCCGGAACGCATCGCAGGCGTGGTGCGAGACTTCCAGCTGAACAACATCACATACGAAAAACGTCCGGTTGTAGTAAGGGTGGAGAAAGAAGCCGACTTTTACCCCTGGAACGTGCTGATAGAAACCCAGGGCAATCCCTTCACGGCCCGCGACCAGGTGAAGGAGGTGTTCGAGCGCGTTTCGCAGCTTGAATTTTCCGGCCAGTATACCGAACAGCAGATAGAAGAATCGTATGCCAGCCAGCAACGCATGGCCCGCCTGGTGGTAATCTTTGCCGTTATAGCGATTGTCATCTCGTTTCTGGGGCTACTGGCGATGTCTACCTACTTTATCCGGCAGCGTGCGCGCGAAGTGGCCGTGCGCAAGGTGTTCGGTTCGTCCGTGGCGGAGGCGCTCGTAAAGCTTATCGCTACGTTTATGACGTATGTGGGCATTGCCTTCGTTATCGCCACGCCGGTAATATGGTATATCATGAACCGGTGGATAACCTTCTACAGCTACCGCATCCCGCTATATCCCTGGATATTCATAGCCGCCGGCCTGTTCTGCTTCTTCGTAGCCCTGGTAACGGTATTTTTCCAGAGCTACCATGCCGCAGGCGAGAACCCGGTGAAGAACCTGAAAGTGGAATAATATAAAAACAACCTGAACATATCAATTAATTAATTTAAAAAATAGAAAGTCATGATTAAGATTGAAAATTTAAGCAAGTCGTTCCGCACGGAAGAAGTAGAAACCATCGCCCTCGATAAAGTGTCGCTCGAAGTAAAAGACGGCGAGTTTGCCGCCATCATGGGCCCCTCCGGCTGCGGCAAATCCACCCTGCTGAACATCCTCGGCCTCTTAGACAATCCTACCGAAGGAGATTATTTTCTGGAAGGAAAGGAAGTAGGACACCTGAAGGAAAAAGAACGCACCCAGGTGCGCAAGGGGAATATCGGTTTCGTGTTCCAGAGCTTTAACCTGATAGACGAGTTGAATGTGTTCGAGAACGTGGAACTGCCGCTGACGTACCTGAAAATCAAGTCGTCGGACCGCAAACAGATGGTGACGGCTATACTGAAGCGGATGAACATCAGCCACCGCGCCGGGCACTTCCCGCAGCAACTCTCCGGCGGGCAGCAGCAGCGCGTAGCCATCGCCCGCGCCGTGGTGTCTAACCCCAAACTAATCCTTGCCGACGAACCTACCGGTAACCTCGACAGTAAAAACGGCCTCGAAGTAATGGAACTCCTTACCGAACTCAACAAAGAGGGAACCACCATCATCATGGTGACGCACTCCAGGCACGACGCCTCCTTTGCCCACCGGGTAATCAACCTCTTCGACGGTATCATCGTATCCTCCGTAAGCGAATTTATCTAACGTATGAAAACGATCCTGCGCAACTTCTTCAGCATAGTCCGGCGTTTCAAGATGGCATCGCTTCTCAATATCATGGGGCTGGCTGTAGCCTTCACCACTTTCATTGTGATCATGATGCAGGTGACGTACGACCTGGGCTTCAATAAATCGATTAAAGACGCTGACCGTATCTTCCGCATCGAGACGTTTTACAACGGCCACCGGTATGCCATCAATTCCCGTTTTATGCCGGAAGACCTGGCGCGCAGATCTCCGTCCGTGGTGGAAAGCGCCATTATAGACCCCTACTTTGCCGACGTCCGTCTGGGGAGCGCCTTTTTCTCCGTGGAAAGAGAGGGCGAAGAAGCCTGGTTTATGGAAGACGCCCTGAATATAACGCCCGGCTTTGTGCGCATCTTCTCCTTTGACATGGCGGAAGGGGCGGCGGAGGCCGTGGAAGCGCCCAACACGGTACTGATCCCCCTGTCAATGGCCCGTAAACTGTTCGGCGACGAGCCGGCCCTGCAAAAGCAGCTTACCGGAGACGGGTTTGCCTGGACGGTAGGAGGCGTATACAGGGATTTCCCCCGGAATACGTCTGTTCACAATGTGATCTACAAGGAGATCGCCCCGGAGAAAGACAAGGGGGTAACATACAACAGCCTGAACTTCGTGGCCTACGTCAAACTGGATACGCCGGCGGCGGCAGAGGGTTTGATAGACACCTACCTCGACCTTGTAAGGAAGGAAGGGATCATAGAGGAGGAGATCCCCGGCTTTGCCCTGACGCCGGTCAGCCGGCTCCATTATGATATGAGCAGCGAGTACGATACGGTACCCAAGGCCAGCCGGAGCACCCTCTGGGTATTGATCGGCATAGCGGCGGTGATCCTGCTGATCGCTACGATCAATTTCACCAATTACAGCATCGCCCTTACGCCCCTCCGTATCAAAAGCATCAATACGCAAAAGGTATTGGGGGCGACAGACCGGAAGCTGAAGGGGGCCTTGGTGACGGAAGCGGTTCTTATCTGCTTAATGGCCTGGCTCCTGGCGCTGGGGTTGACGCATCTGCTTACGCTCACGTCCCTGCCTTCCCTGCTGGATGTGGATATACATGTGTCGGATCACCTGCCCCTGGCGCTGGGCATAGGCGGCATGGCGCTGCTGGTGGGATTGTTTGCCGGTATTTATCCCGCCTGGTATATCACCTCGTTTGCCCCGGCGCTGGCGCTCAAAGGCAGCTTCGGACTGTCGCCCAAAGGGAGGCAATTGCGCAATTCGCTTACAGGCATACAGTTCGTAACGTCTTTTATCCTCATTATAACGGCCGTCTTTATGTATTTACAGATCCGGCATATGCAAAACGCTTCCCTGGGATATGATAAAGACCTGTTAGTGATTGCAGATATCAACAGCGATATCCTCAGGAATGAAGACGCTTTCAGGAACGAGCTGCTCCGTTCGTCAGCCATAGAGCAGGTGGCGCTGGCCAGTGACTTATTATCCGGAACCGACGTGTTCAGCAAGTGGGGACGGGAATGGAAAGGGGAAGATATCTTCTTCCAGGTGGCCGGCGCAGATGCGGGTTTCCTGGAAACGATAGGGATCCGTCCGACGGAAGGACGCGATTTCCTCCCAACGGACAGGGCGGGTAAAGAGGCGCCGCTCTTATACATTTTTAATGAAAAGGCGCGCAAAGAGTTCGGCTTTTCGGTAGGCGACAAGATAGGAAACGGGCAGGTGATCGGATTTGTGCCCGATATCAATGTTACGTCTTTGCGGATGGGGATCGAGCCGATGGCCTTTGTGCTATACGATAGCTATTATTTCAGCAAACCGACGTTCGCCTACATACGCGTCAAGCCCGGGACGGACAAATACGAGGCGATGGCGTTCATCAAGGCTGCGTTCCGGGAATTTTCCCCACACTATACCTGCAACGTACGCCTGTATGATACGGTCTTGCAGGCAGCGTATGATAAGGAGAACAATATGACGTCGCTGATCACCTGGTTCAGCCTGATCGCCGTATTGATATCGATCGTGGGCGTGTTCGGGCTGGTGGTATTCGAGAGCGAATACAAGCGCAAGGAAATCGGCGTGCGCAAGGTGCTGGGGTCTACCACGGCGGAAATACTGGCCATGTTCAACAGGCGCTACATCCGGATACTGGCGATCTGTTTCGCCGTAGCCGCCCCGGTGGCCTGGTACATCATAGACGGCTGGCTGCAAAGCTTCGCCTACAAAACGCCGGTGTATTGGTGGGTATTCCTCCTCTCGTTCCTGGCGGTGAGTATGATAACTACCGCCACCGTCACCTTCCAGAGCTGGCAGGTGGCCAACGCCAACCCGGTAGACAGTATAAAGACGGAATAACCGGGTATGTACTACCCGGCTATATAAAATACCCCCAGTATAACAAAAGGTAAAACAAAGAGGGTAACGAGCAGCGCTATAAACAGTATGTTACTTCGTTTCGTCGTTCTGATTTATTAGCGGATAAATAATGCTTGTATGCTTCAGACAGTTCATCCATGCCGATATCGAGCAGGGTCATCTCTTTAAATAGCGAAGGGAGAACCTCGCCGATAAAGGCCTGGTGGCGCATTTCCCTTACTTTCTCTCTTGCCCCGGCAGCGATAAAGTAGCCGATACCCCGCTTGTTGTAGATAATCCCATGGCTTTGCAGCCAGTCAAATGAACGCATAACGGTGTTGGGGTTTACTTCCATTTCTACGCCCAGCTCCCTGACGGAAGGGATACGCGCATCGGGAAGGTATTCGTTGCTTAAAACACGGTCGGCTATCCGGTCGGCTATCTGTATAAAGATAGGCAGGTTTGCGTTGTAGTTCATCGCAGTTCTTTTTCTTTAAGTTTGAGGTATCCTATATACAATACAACGATGGAGGTCGCCAGCATGACCGGTGTAAATAACTGCATCATAAATTTAAACGCCTTTCTGAGGTATGCGGCGTCTGCTACCGACCCATCAATAACCGCAGGTACAATCTTCAGCGCTACGCCGGCAAACAACAGTACATAGAGCGCCATCCCCGTAAAGCCGATTAAAGTGGCATGCTTGCGGAAGGTGATATGAGACAGCAATATCACAGACGAAATAAAGACCAACAGGACAGTAGGGGTAACTCCATCGTATAAACCGGACGGGGTAATCACACTGAAAGCAGGCGCCAGGAGCTTAAACAGGAATAACCAAACCCAGAAAACCACGGTAAACGCCAGGAAGAACAACACGCCTTCAAGCAACAGCGTGAAATACTTTTCCTGGTTGCTGGCCGGAAGCGTATAATATAAACCTTTCGGCTGGTGGATTTTTTTGCCGGCAAAGCGGCAATAATAAATGAAAGTAACCAGTCCGCCTACATAGAAAAAGTTCCTCTGGTGGTTTGTTGCCAAATCGCCGGGGCCGGCGAAGTACAGGATAGCGATCCACACGAGCGAAACCCCGCCCAGGCAAAGCAGCAGGCTTTTCCTGTGTTCAATCCAGTCGGCCTGCAAAAGATAGCCGATTCGCTTCAAATTAAAATAAGTATCCATTGTAATAAAGATTATGCGTTAAAAATTTGTTTGATTGTATCCTTGGAAGAAATCGTGGCATTGAACAGCAATTCCAGCGAAACATGGCTCTTTTCGCCCGATTCGTTGCGCGTCACGCCCATTTTCCCTACAGGCGACAATTCGGAATAGAGCGCCTCTTCGCCTGCTTCGATTGTGCGGAAATTCAATTTGCCGCTTATTTCGTCGAGCGATTTGTTGAACACGATTTCTTTGTTGTCGAGTATCACCACCGAGTCTATCAGGCTTTCCAGGTCGCGCACCTGGTGGGTAGAGATAATGATAGACTGGTCTTCGCGGACAAATGAACCAAGCAGTTTGCGGAAAATACTTTTCGACGGGATATCCAGTCCGTTTGTAGGCTCGTCCATAAAGAGAAGCGGCGTATTGGCAGCCAAAGCCAGCGTGATGGCAACTTTCTTTTTCTGCCCTAACGACAGCCGCGAGATAGCGTCGCCCATATCCAGCCCGAACAAGTCGATACACGTCCGCAACCTTTCATCACTGAAAGAAGGATAAAAGGGAGCATACATCTTAATATAATCCGAAACCGTTACATCGGGCAGGTTGATCTCTTCGGGTAAAATGAAAATCTTCCGCAGAAATACAACGTTCCGCTTTCCCGGCTCTTCGCCAAAGACACGGCAAGCGCCGCTATCCGGGAACAAAAGCCCGCACATAATATTAAGGAGCGTTGTTTTCCCCTCCCCATTCTTCCCAAGCAAACCGTAAATAACACCCGGCTTGATATCTAAGCTAATGCTGTGAAGCACTTGCTTTTGCTTACGGTATCCAAAACTTACATCTGTTAACTGAATCATATTGTATAATTTATTGGTGTATTGGTCCAGTAGGACACCGCAAATGTAAGTAATCTTTAGTATAAACCAAATGCTTTAACATTTTTTAAAAAGTAAATATGTAACTTTACGACTCAAATACGATTATATCATATAATTATATAGATGAAAATCATCCATACAGCCGATTGGCACATCGGGCAGACTTTTTTTGATTATGACCGTAAGGCGGAACATGGTAAGTTTCTGGAATGGCTAAAGAGGCAGGTCTGGGAGTTGCAGGTTGACCTCTTATTGGTTGCGGGCGACGTGTTCGACAGCCCTAACCCGTCAGCGGAATCCCAGCGGGTATATTATCATTTTCTGCGGGATATTACGGCTGAGAATCCGGACTTGCAGGTAATCATAATTGCAGGCAATCATGATTCGGCCGCTCGCCTCGAAGCGCCCAGTCCTTTGCTGGAAAGTATGAACGTTTCTGTCAGGGGAGTTATAAAACGGACAAATGAGGGCGAAATTGATTTCGACTATCTGACTATTCCGCTCAATAAAGGCGGTTATTGCCTTGCCGTGCCTTATCTGCGGCAGGGCGATTATCCGGAGGCCGGGTGTTATGCGCAGGGAGTGCAGAAAATGTATGAAATGCTGTATGAACGGGCGAAAGACAAAAAGGGCCCCTGTATTGTAATGGGGCATTTACAGGCTACCGGATCGGAAATATCGGACAACGACCGCTCGGAACGCACAATAATAGGAGGATTGGAATGTATATCGCCCACCTCGTTTGCAAAGGAGGCGGCTTATACGGCGCTTGGGCATCTTCACCGTGCACAGCGGGTTTCAGGCCGTGAAAACGTCAGGTATTCAGGTTCGCCTTTGCCAATGTCTTTTGCAGAGAAGAACAATAAACAAGGCGTTACATTTATTGAAATAACCGATTCTACCGTAATTAAACGTATCGGCTTCGATGCGCCTGTAAAATTGCTGAGCATTCCCGCAGAGCCGGCGCCTTTCGGCAATGCACTTGAAGAAATAGTTAATTTGCCCGAAGGGGAGATAACCGGAACGTCTCCCTATCTTGAGATTAAAATACTGCTTACTGAACCAGACCCATCGCTACGGCACAACATCGAAGAGGCGCTGAAAACGAAGTCTGTGCGGCTGGCCCGTATTGCTGCCGTTACTCCAAAACGGGAAACAGGAACGCAGGCTATCACTTATGAACAGTTACAAACCATTAATCCGATGGATATTGCGACAGATATTTTTCGCCGCCGGTTTAGCGGAGACGAAATGCCCCCGGAGATGAAAACGCTTTTGCAGAAGGTAATACAGGAGATTGAAATATGAGAATATTGGCGATAAGGGGGAAAAATCTCGCCTCCCTGGAAGGTGAATTTGAGATAGATTTTACAGCAGAACCATTAAAGTCTGCCGGCATTTTCGCAATAACCGGCAGCACCGGGTCCGGTAAGTCTACGTTACTTGATGCGCTTTGCCTCGCACTGTTTGACGATACCCCGCGCACCAATCGCGCTTCTGAAAATAATATCCAGATAACAGATGTAAAAGATAAGACAATCAATCAAAAAGACAGCCGCAACATTCTAAGGCGGGGCACAAGCGACGGGTATGCAGAAGTGGATTTCGTATCGCTCGGGGGAGAGAAATTCCGGAGCCGGTGGAGTGTAAGGCGATCACGCGATAAGGTAGGAGGCACGTTACAAAATTCCGAACTAAGGCTGCTCAATCTTACAACAAATATAGAAGAGCAGGGACGGAAAACAGAATTGCTGGCAAAGATTGCAGGGCTGATTGGCTTGAGTTTCGACCAATTTACGCGGGCAGTCCTTCTGGCGCAAGGGGATTTCGCCACCTTCTTGAAAGCGACACAAAAAGAGAAAGCGGAACTTCTGGAGAAATTAACAGGGACAGAGGTCTATTCGCGTATATCTACCGTTATTTATGAAAAATCGAAAAACGCAGAGCAGGAAGTAAACCTGATACGGGAACGCATCAAGGATATTGAACTTCTTTCCGGAGAAGAAGTAGAAACGTTTGGCAGGGAGAAACTGTCCATTGTCAGGGAGACAGAGAGCCTGAAGAAAGAAATGGAGGCGCTGGCAAATAAAATTAAATGGATAACAGACGGGGCTGCGTTAAACGCCGGCGTGAAAGAAGCGGAACAACGCCTGGCCGCCGCAATCAAAGCCATCGAAGAGGCAAAGCCCCGCTACGATTATCTGGCCCAGGTGGATAGCGTACAGGAAATAAGGGATAGCTTTAATGAACTGAAAACATCGGGCAAACAACTTACGGAATACAAACGTAACCTTGCCGCACAGGAAAAGCTGCGGGATACGAATGCTTTGCGATTAGAACAATCAACCGGGGAGGTGGCCCTTTGTGAAAGCCGTTTGCTAAAGTTCGATGAAGAACTTAAAAACGTGGAACCCGAAATCAAACAGGCAAGAGAATTAGACATTCAGATAGCAGGGACGAAAAACGCCGCAGAAGAGGCTGAAAAAGAATACAATCAGGCCGCCGCGAAGAAGAGTAAACTTGGAGAATCTATCCTGAAGATACAGGCCTCTATCCTTTCTGCAAAAGAAATGGCTTCACAGGCCAGACTGTGGTTCAATCAGCATGAGCCATACAGGGAGATTATCCCCAGGGTAGAATTGATTGTTAATTTGCTCGACGATGCAACTGCGGCAAGTAAGCAAAAAGCGGATAACGAAAAAACCTTAGCTGCTTCCAATACCTTACTTGCCTCGGCAACAGTAAAACGGGCGGAATTGATAGCGGAGTCCGAACGGTTGAACAAACTGCTCCCGGCAGAAGTTACCGCGCTGCGGCTAAGGCTGGAAGATGGAAAACCCTGCCCTGTTTGCGGAAGCGAACATCACCCGTATCGCAATATAAGCGGGGAAAGCCTGGTAGAGGCGGAGCTTAACAGCGCTAAAAAAGAGGTGGCCGGTAAAATAACGTTGCAGGATAACCGGATTGAAAGCCTCAAAAGTGAAAACATCCGTTTAGCGTCGGTTATTGAAAACTATGCCAACCAGTGGGCCGAAGCAATGAATAAATTGGACACCTTCCTTGCCTTTCTCCCCGGTTGGAAAATGGCCTTTGAACAGGGCGCTTTGCAAAACCGGCTAAAATCAGTTGCCGGCGCCTGGAGTAAGAACGAATCAGCCTTACGCCGGGCGAATGAGCAGGAAACTACCCTCCAGGCAAGTTTGGAACTGGGAAAAGAACAACTCCTTGAAGCCGGAGAAGCTTTTGCCGCTAAACATGAAAAGTATAAAAACACCCAAAAGGCGCTGGAGGAATTGCAGGAGAAAAGAGCCGGGATACTTCAGGGGAAAGCCCCCGGCGAGGTAGAGGAACAATATACCCGGAGGAAAAAAGAACTCTCCGCCACGCTTTCCCGTCTGAAAGAAGAGAAAAGTAAAATGCTTGCTGCAAAAGAAAAACAAGAGGGCGTAATCAAGCAAATCTCGCAGGAGATTTCGAGGCTGTCCGCACATTGCAATGAGTTGCAAATAGCAGTAGATACGTGGCTTTCTGCCAAGAATAAAGACCTTACAATAGAACGTTTATCCACCCTGCTGTCTGGGGATAATACTTGGCTCATCGCCGAAAGAGAGTTGTTAAACCGCCTCCACCAGGGCAAAACCACCGCATTAGCCACGCTGGATGAACGGAAGAAAACACTCGGAAATCATCAACTGCTGGAAAGTAAGCCGGCCGAAGGCGAAACGAAAGACAGCTTGCAGGAAACACTATCCGGCCGCCAGGAAGCGATGCGGCGTAACGCGGCCCGTAATACGGAGATTGATATCCTCTTGGCCAACCATGAGAAGGGAAAAGAGCGGATTGCTTTGTTCGAAAAGGAATTGAACGAAAAGTCCGCCCTGTCCGGGAACTGGAAAAAATTAAACGAAATGTTCGGTTCGGCCGATGGCTCAAAGTTTAAAGTCCTGGCCCAAGGCTATACGCTGGATGCACTGCTCGCTTATGCAAACAAACACCTCCGCGAACTTTCCAAACGCTATGAAATACACCGTATACCCGATACATTAGCCCTGCAGGTGGCAGACCTTGACATGCTGGGCGAAGTCCGCACGGTACATTCCCTGTCCGGCGGCGAATCTTTTCTGGTATCACTGGCCTTAGCCTTAGGCCTCTCATCCCTTTCATCAAACCGGATGAAAGTAGAATCCCTCTTCATAGACGAAGGCTTTGGTTCGCTCGATATAGACACCCTGCGGATAGCAATGGACGCTTTGGAGCGACTGCAAACCCAGGGACGCAAGATAGGCGTCATCTCGCACGTAACGGAAATGACCGAACGCATTAACGCCCAAATCCAGGTGCTTAAAACAGTCAACGGCAGAAGCCGGATCGAAATAAGGTGACACCCGTAAAATATCTTCAAACGGTTTCAATTATTCATCCAACAATTCTTTCAATTTTTCGGCATCCGGCAAAATGCCCTTATATTCCGGCGGCAGTTCCCGCGCAGTACGGTAAGTGGCAACGCCCATCGGTTTGGACGTATCCCGAAAAGCAAATTCCACAATCCTGTTACTTTTTTCCTTGCATAGGATAATCCCGATGGAAGGATTTTCATGTGGTTTCTTTTCGTATTCGTCCAGCGCCGAAAGATAAAAATTCCCGTTCATCCACTATCAGGCGATGTTGATTGCCGATAAACGTAAAATCCGTTCCCAATGCCATGATAAACTTTTTGATATTGAGGACAATTTGATTTTCTATCAGACGTTCGTCTTCTTCGTCGGGGTCATTGATATTGATAAAATCAAGCAAATATTCGTCTTTGAACGATTGAAGCGCCTTGCTGATGAAAAAGGTCGGACTTGAGGTTGTATCGCAATTTCTCTTTACTCCAAAATTCGGCGGCACATTTTTGAATATAAAAAATGCGTTCATCAAGCGAGTTGGTTTTTTCTATAATTTCACAATGGTGTGTAAATCCTGTTTGCAGGAAACAGTACATATCCGACTGAGGAAAATCGCCCGCTGGTGGCGGGCGATTTTGAAATACAGGATGCCATGTTTCATAAAACAATCGCATTCGTTTCATGTTACTTGCTGATAGACCAACATTTTAGCATAAAGCGTGTATTTATAATTATTGCAGCGAATCCAAATGCTACAAAAGTAACAACATATCCAATCATCTGTTGAACGGAAATAACCACTCCATAATATAACTGCACTGCGGACTGACCGATTACCGTAACGGCTATAACCGCTAAAAAAACAAGCATAACCAGCGACAGGATATATCTTGCCTGCTTTTTTCTCAACAGCATAATACCTCCAATCAGGCAGGTTGGAAAAATAAGACCAATATCAATAATAAAAGTAGGTTCGGTTGTGGATATGTCTATGATGTCCAAAGATGTATCTGTGAACAGAGTGGGTAGTATGCTCATCAGCCAAACAAGTGTCGTACATCCGGAAATCATTGTAAAGATGGCGGTTCCGGTGTGTTTTTTATCTTTATTCACAGGTTTAACCGTCTCATTCATGTCAATCATACTGAAAACAAATGTGAAAAAAGCGGCGGAAAATGCCATAAGATACAATATAAACATACGGCTGTAAGTAATGCCAAAGGCGGTTGTTGCCGAATAATAGAGGATAGACACAAGAAGTCCTCCATGTAGAAGTTTCGATTTTGGCCCTGAGTCACGTTTCAACGTAGTTATAAGCAGTCCTAACGATACCAAAAGCATCACTAAATCAGAACCTTTGGCAGTAGTAGCTTTCAGCATGGAGTTTTTTGCATAAACCCCATTTCCAAACAATTGTACTGTCTCACCATAAATATTTTCAACAAATTCCGGTTTGCCGCCGTCGCTGTAAAACAGCCCCATACACGCATTGCACCAAACAAGTATTACAACACAAATTGACAATCTTGAAATAATTCTTTTTCTCATGTATCTTTCTATTTTCCAATCTTTTTCCCAATATAAAACACATAACCGTAATACTGTTTATATCTGGAATACAACTCTGCCTCACGCCTCATAAATCCAATAAAATCCTCAACTGTTTTATTTCCTGCATGTTTTTTCAAAAATTCCTCCTGTCGTGGTTTTTGCGGAATAAAATAATTATCTATCCAACAGTTTTCAGGCAATGTAAATGCGGCAACAGGGACATAACCTGCTTTTTGCATGATTGAAATATTATGCCCTATTGTGTCAATTTCAGGAACAGCGTCAAGCCACCATTTTTCAATTTCATCGGGGCGTTCATCGGTAAACCATGACTCGTATGTTACAGCAATATAACCGCTTTTTTTTAGAAAGCTTTTCCAATAGTTTAATCCTTTTTCAAAACCTGTATTGGCAATAGCCCCTTCCGACCATATCAGGTCAAATTCCTCATTGCCGAAAGACAGGTCATCCATCGAACCGATAACGCCTTTTACTCTGTCTTGCAGGTTCAGTTTGGCTGCATTGGCATTAAACAGGTCAATGAACTTGGGAAACAGGTCAATGCCCGTGATATGCCCCAAAGTATGTTGCGCCATTACCATTGTCTGACCGCCTGTTCCGCAACCGAGGTCGAGTATTTGCGAATCGACGGTGAGGTTGTCAATAAAGCTCAATGCTTTGACGGTCATTTCGGGACTTCCGGGTCCCTGCCGTTCCAACTGCGAAAAATATTCGCATATTAAATTCATATCAAATTCGTGAATGGATTTATTTTCTTCGTTCATATCAATCTATTTTTTTGAATGTTACATATTTTTCTTTCAATGAAATTTTACCGTCTTCATATCCATATTCTTTTGTTTCTTTCTTATAGTTTAAGAAAGAGTGGTCTATGTCAAAGCCTATAATCGCTTTGATTTCTTCAAACGTGAGCCTGATTGTTTCACTCCCGTCGTTTTGAAGATGTTGCCATAATGATTCATATTTGCTCATAATTATCTATTTACAAAAAATCTTAACACGGTCTTTAGCTTTTCGGGCGACGTTTTCCTCGCATCCGACAAATAGATTTCGCGGTGTGTGTCCGTCCTGCGTTTCAGACCGTTTTCAGACAGAAAGGCAGTCATTTTTGCGAAACTTTCAGGTTCATTATCGTAAGAACCTGTGTGCATTATTTGTACCGACAAACCGTCTTCTATTTCTTCCATCTTCACTTCATCAAGTAACACGTTAGGCTTTTTCTTTTGAGTGATTTCTAATGCTTTCAAGAACACACCGGTATCAACGAAATTCGGTTGTTTAAGCATAATGGTATAGATAAAACTGTTTTTATCAAGCGCATTGCCATTCCAAATGCCTTCAAGAGGATACACGGTATATTCAAAGTAGCCGTTGGGCGTAAAGCCATTTCGTGGCATCATTCTTACAGCATAAGCCAGCGAATACAATACGCCAATTTTCTCGGCAAATTCCTCGCCATTAGGATTGCCTTTGCCCGAAAGTGTAAAATATTTTGCTTTCGACACAGTAAGCAACATCGGCTTATTTGTCGGCAAATAAACGTCCTTTTCCGATTTCGTCCATTCGTACTTCATTTTATTTTACTTTTTATGCCCTTTTCAGAGCGATTATTTTTTTGATATTCCATTACTAATTTTTCAATCCCATCTTCTTTGATTTGCGAAACGCTTTTATCCGTCTTTGCAATACGCTTGATGATAGCGCGTTCAAAGAAATTCATTTTCTCAAACTGAAACTCACCTCCAACAAAACACGTTGATGCCGCATGTTGATATAACATTTGCGGATAAGCGTTTGCCAATTCCTGTTGTTGTTTGGCGCTATCCTGTTCCATTCCACAAACAAATAATGCCAATCGCTTTTGCATCAAAGTTTCAAAGTTTTGCTTGCAGAAGCGTTGCATCATCTTCGATGAGTTTCCTGCATAAATAGATGTTCCCAAAATAATACCGTCATAAGAATGGAAGTCGGGATGTCTGTCTTTTTTCAGGTCAATGATTGAGACCTGATTACTGATTAATCGTCCGGCAATCATTTGTGCTACTTTGGCAGTCGTTCCATATTTGGATATATAGATAATTGCTATTTTCATTTTTGTATTCTCTGATTTATTAATATCTTATTTTTAGAACTTTCTTTTGGCTAATAGAGGTGTACATCCAATGAAAATAACAACAAGCAACCACAAGTTACCTGTAGTTATATCATAAGCCTCTAGTATTTCATTGACTGTTTTTCCCATTAAAAAGCCCATGCCTGTTTCAAATATCAGTGTAAGGGATACCCATAGTAAGCCCATATACCAATAAGTTTTCGAATCACCTTTCCCTAACTTGGGTATAAAAATCATCGAAACGATAAAAATTAGTATACAGAGGGTAATCCCACTTATTGGCAATGAATATTCACTCCCTATCAAAGGAATAAAGATTCTTTCCCGCAAACCTGCATTCAAAATGGCAAGAGGAATAATAGATAACCAGATAAATATTGATTTTTTAATCATGGGATATTGGATTATATTTTTTTTACCAAATAAATGGTAGCAATCTATATTTAACTGTTTGCGAATATTCCAAATATCCTGCCAATTCATTTTTTAGCATTTTATCTTCTAAATACGTCCTAATCCAAATAATTCCTGTTACAACAAAACTGACAATCCCGACAGGAAATGTCCCAAACATTAAATAACTTGCTATTGCCCATAATACAATTCCTGCATATCCGGGATGCCGGATAATTTTATATGGTCCGGTTTTTATTACAGTTTGTCCTCTATTATCTTGAATACGGGAAGTTGCCTCAAAATGTTTATTCTCAATAACAGGCCATACCGTAAAAACACAAGAAAACAGATATAATCCTGTCCCCACATAAAAACATTCGATTGGCAACCTGTCCCAATAAAACCTGTTTCCAAGTCCTGCAACAATATAAATGCCATAATACGCCAATAGAACATATACAGGCAGAATAACTTTATCCCATTTTTTTGTATTATCCTGTTTTCTTCCTCTTTCGCTTAATGTTTCCTGGTGACCCGAAAACATTATAACGCAGGCAACAATGGAAAGAATCAAATAAAGAGAAACATTTACAATTCCTCTTATATCATTAAATCCACCGGCGGCGGCAAAAAACAACCCAATTCCAATTATCCGTTGAAAGAGCAATAAAAATATATATTTAATTGCCCCCTTTTTTTCTGAAATTTTTTCTGTTGCTTTCATATCTTATTCTTTCTATTTACAAAATAATCATATCATTCTAATCAAACGACCAATAGGGATTATAAGTCACTTCTTTATAGTAGCCGTCAGGGTCGGCAAAGTAGGCATGACAACCACCCCAAAAGACTTTTTTGGGCTCTTTAACAATCCTTGCGCCAGCTTTTTGCACCAAATTGATGGTGTCGCATACTTCCTGTTCCGACTTTACATTGTATGCTTTGGTGTATTGAGCTACCTGCAAACCGTTCGTACTTAGAGGCGGAACGAAACTCAGATGAAACGGTGCATACTTTTCTCTGTCTGTTTGAGAAAATAACATGCTGTGAATAGTGATACACAGTGTAATTGCTAATAAAATCTTTTTCTTTATCATAATTCAATATCTTAAAAGATAAGGGCGCAAAGATAGGGCAGTTTAAAATGGCAGGATTGGAAAAAAATGACATTTTTATAGACGGACATGAATCTTCATGTTACAACCGCTTCCCCGGTATGGCTCTTCTCCATCTGTAATACATTGGAAGAGTATCGGTTTCGGTTATAGCGCCTGAGAAGTAATCAGAATAAGGCGCACAAAGGGCGATATATTCATTTGGCGTATATCCCGCAAAGGCTTTAAATTCGTTGATGAGATGTGATTGATCATAGAACCCGCAGTCATGCGCCATGTGAGCGAAAGAGATTTGAGGTTGAGATTGCCATATCGACAGCATTTTTTGAAACCGGATGATACGAAGGAAGTCTTTCGGATTGATTCCTGCATATTCAAAAAACACCCGTTTGAATTGCCTGTAGCTCAAACAACTTGTCCTGCAAAGATTATCAATATTCATTTCTCCGCTGTTGACAGCCCTGATAACGGCATCCATTCTCCGGTGATTATATTCTTTTTTTACGTATAGACGTCTCATCAAAAACGCTTCAATCTCCCGGACACATGCCTGATTGTCGAACGTATTCAACAGGCGGTCATGTAACTCACATAACGCCGTATCGCCTGCATCTCCGACCGGAACTATTATTTCAAGAAATTCAGGGATGGGCATGGAGAAAAAAGCCTTCGCACCGTGCGGCTGAAAAACGACGGAAATAATATCGAGTGTTCCTGTCAGTAAAGAATTCAAATAACCATTATGCTGTCCACTGATGTAAGCCCTGGGTTGAACTTTATTATCGGGCAGGGAACGTATTGTCCCGCCCCTGTGAAAGTGCAGGCAAACACAACCGATCGGGATAATTCGCCGCGGAGTTTGCAACTCGGTATCCGTCTTCAAAAACCAGTACTGCCTTATAAATGGGGCAAGTAATGGAGAAGGTTGTATAATCTGAAAAGCTCTCATTTATTCGTCGCCATACTTCAAAAAAGTGCAAAGATAGTCATTTCAATCCTTTTGTTATCGTGATAATATTTTTTATTAAATAGTCTCTAACGAGCAAATATTCTATTTTCTTATTTTCCGGGTCAATATAAATATCTTTAACATCTCTTCCCAAACAAAAAACGATTAAGCGAAGAATTGTAGTTTTACCGACTAGGAACATAAGCAAGCTTCTCCTTTCTTATTTATTGTGACAACGTCCAACAAGTAAAGCCAATCCAAACATAATATCAGAATTGGATAACTCATATTCTTCTTTTCTTTGACAAGAATATATAATTCTGTAAGCTCAATGCATTTATAATGGATTATCAATTCCAACACGATTGCCCCATTGTAATAAATACTATTTTCAGGATGAATATTATCAGGGAGTAACATGACTGTAATCATTAGGGTTTCTGAAAATCTTACACCTAATAAAGGCATCTACAACGAGTATTCCATCACTCATTTCCCTGTAAAAATTCTCCGAATGTATGTGATAATCAAGAATATTTATCATTCCCCTCAACTCAACTCGTGCACAAAGGGTTATGAGCCGTTCTTCAATATAATTATAGTATGTTGCCCTATTCATGAAATCACATGCTTGCTTTTTGTTTGCAAAGATATAAACTGCAACTGAATTATTCTGTAAATCATCCCAATAAAATTCATGATATATTTGGAGTGTATCGCCATTTATCATGTAAAACTTATCTTAATATCCGTTGATTCAGTTACATTTTTAACTATTTAATAATGAGAAAAATCCAACAAAATTATCATTTATTAAAGTCGCATTAAAACTGATAATTTCAGGATGTTTTAATGAACTTATGAATTTAATAGAATTTACTTGTTGAATTTGCAGTGAGAGAGTCCTTTATACAGCTTTTTATCCCTTTCAATCGTAATCTTTGCTTTGATATTTCACATACTTCGTCTGAGCGAAACGGGTATCAGATAGATACTTACGTTTGAAAAAACAGGAGTTATTTCCGAAAAAACAGGAGTTATTACGGAGGAAACCCGGGTTTCCGGGGGTAATAACTACACAAAAGGAAAAGAAATAAAAATAAAGAAAAACAAAAAAAAGAAAAAGTAAGAGCTGGAAAAAGTAAAATTCAAAAGTGTATGGAACAAATCCTTAACATGCACACCCAAAAAAAATCAGTATAATGCCTTGAGTAAAGCATTATAGTGTCTTGAGTAAAGCGCTATAATGGTTTTGTCAAACGGCTATAATGGTTTACTCAAGGCGCTATGATGATTTTTTTAACAATTGTGGGGATTAATCGTATTTACCGTCATTAGCCGTCATTAGCCGTCATTAAGAGACAAACGGGTTTTGGGAGGTGGTATATTTGCACCGTCAGCAATCAGTAACTTTAAAATTTCACAGGTATGGCATTAAAATTCAAAGCGCGTAAAGCGCCGGGTGGCGGCGAAAAGGGAACATCCGGGTATTATGCCGTGGCCAAAGGCGTAGGATGCGCCGGAAAAATCACTACCTTTGCCCCCATGAACCCGTATCAATCAAACGCCTGGCTACCCACCACCAAAAAGGAAGTAGAGGCCAGGGGCTGGGATTACCTGGATGTTATACTCTTTAGCGGTGATGCCTATGTAGACCACCCTTCCTTTGGAGCTGCCGTAATCGGGCGTTTGCTCGAATCCGAAGGCCTGCGCGTAGCGATCGTTCCCCAACCCGACTGGCATGGCGATTACCGCGACTTCAGGAAATTAGGCGCCCCCCGCCTCTTCTTCGGCGTATCGCCCGGGGCAATGGATTCGATGATCAATCATTACACTGCCAATAAGCGTCTGCGCAGCGACGATGCCTACACGCCCCTCCGCCGCCCCGGTATGCGTCCAGATTACCCCAGTATCGTTTATACCAACATACTGAAAGAATTATATCCCGACACTCCGGTTGTATTGGGAGGAATCGAAGCCTCCCTCCGCCGCCTCACCCATTACGACTACTGGCAAGACAGGTTAAAACCGGGTATCCTCATCGAAAGCCATGCCGATTTGCTAATCTACGGTATGGGCGAACAACCCCTCCGCGAACTGGTAAAACGAATAAGGAACGGAGAACGCTTTCAAGCGATAAAGAACATCAGGCAAACAGCCCATATAGCCCCCCACCCCACCGAAGGGAAAGCCGGAAGCGAATCCGGAGGCCCCGACATCCTCCTCCACTCCCACGAAGAATGCCTGAAAGATAAACGGAAGCAAGCCGAAAACTTCCGCCACATCGAGCAGGAATCCAATAAATATGAAGCCTCGCGTATCATACAGCAAACCGGCCGCCAATGGATAATTATCAATCCGCCCTTCCCTCCCATGAGGCAGGATGAAATAGACGCCTCCTTTGATTTACCCTATACCCGTTTGCCCCACCCCAAATATAAAGGCAAGGAAATCCCGGCTTTCGAGATGATAAAACATTCCGTAAACCTTCACCGGGGATGCTTCGGGGGATGCGCTTTCTGTACCATCTCCGCCCACCAGGGCAAGTTTATCGCCTCACGCAGTAAAGAATCCATATTGAAAGAAGTAAAAGCCGTGATAAATACGCCCGGTTTCAAAGGCTACCTGACCGACCTGGGAGGGCCTTCGGCAAATATGTACCAGATGAAAGGAAAAGACGAAGCAATCTGCCGTAAATGCCGCAAACCTTCCTGCATACACCCCATTATCTGCAAAAACCTGCATGCCAGCCATACGCCAATGCTTGATATCTACAAAGCGGTAGACAATTTACCGGGGATAAAGAAGTCATTTATCGGTAGCGGCCTGCGTTACGACTTGCTGCTGCACAACTATGAAGAGGAAGAACAGAATAAATCGGCCCAAGCCTATATGGAAGAACTGATAACCCGGCATATCTCCGGCCGTTTGAAAGTAGCGCCCGAGCATACAGAATCCGGGGTATTAAAGATTCTGAGAAAGCCCCCTTTCGAACTGTTCGGTCGCTTCAAACAAGTGTTCGAACGCATCAACAAACAACACGGGCTAAACCAGCAACTGATTCCCTATTTCATCTCCAGCCATCCCGGCTGTACGGAAGCAGACATGGCTGCGCTGGCCGTTGAAACGAAAGGATTAAATTTCCGCCTTGAGCAGGTACAGGATTTTACCCCCTCGCCCATGACATTGGCCACAGAAATATACTACACCGGATATCACCCCTACACATTAGAAAAAGTATACACCGCCCGGAGCAAAGAAGAGAAGTTAGCGCAGCGCCAATATTTCTTCTGGTATAAGCCGGAGTTCCGTAAACAAATAACCCATTCCCTGCAACGTCTGAAGAAGAATGATTTAATAAAGAAATTGTTTGGGCGAGCACAATAAAACGCCTATCTTTGTGCACTATTAACAAAAAGGGAAACTCAACAGTTACAGATGGAGCGTTATTTAATCATTAAAACAAGAGATGAATTGTTGCGTATAAAGATAGGCCAGATACTTTACTTTGAGGCTGACAGGAATTACACTAAACTACTCTTATCAAATGGAATCCAGTTTACATTCGCTATTAATATAGGCAAGATTGAAGAAATATTGGAAAAGCAGGTAGCAGGCAGTAGCAGTATCCTGATGCGCGTGGGTAAAAGCCATATCATCAATAAAGACCATATTTTACAGATAAATTTACCCAAGCAACGATTGCTGCTTTTAACAGGCGAAGGGAAACCCAAAGAATTAGTCATATCCAAAGACCCGCTGAAAACATTGAAAGATTCATTTGAAAAAGAAATGGGAAAAGCAGCCGGAGAGGAAGGAACAAAATAACAATGGAAATAACAATAGGGAAAGCCGGAGATAATGATTTCGTAGTAAACGACCCTCATGTAAGCAGGTATCATGCGCGCCTGTTGCGTGATGAAGAAGGATGTCTGTTTTTGGAAGACAGGGATTCTACCAACGGTACGTTTGTCAACGGCAGCCAGATTGTAAAGAAAAAAGTGTCTCCCACGGATACCATATTACTCGGGGAAACATACAGGTTGCACCTTTCCGAAGTATTAAAAGCCGGCAATGATTATAGCGAAGATTTTGCCCGCCTGAAAGAGATATACGATACATATATTGAGCAAAAAGTAAGGATACAATCCACCAATCAGTTCAAGACGCGTTTGTTTCAAACCCTGCCGTTTGCTTTTATTGGCGTCACAGGCGTCTTAATCAGCACAT
Organism: Tannerellaceae bacterium; assembly: GCA_031259845.1. Lineage (GTDB taxonomy): Bacteria > Bacteroidota > Bacteroidia > Bacteroidales > Tannerellaceae > DFXE01. The sequence goes on from JAIRKZ010000005.1 coordinate 22,978, forward strand.
TGGGAAAGGGAAGCGCCCTTTTGTTCGGGATAAGTTTATTTGTTGCGATTTGTGTGCCTGTAGCCGGTATTTACCTGGGAGCAAAACAGTCGGCTAAGATACCCCGCCAGTTGCAAGACCTTTCCAACCGGTTCAAAATAGATTATGTATGCCCTAAATGCGGAACCTTTCTGGGAGAAGTTCCCTGGGAATCGTTGTCTAACCGGAAGCAATGCCCGGTTTCGTCGTGTAAGGCTAAATGGGTAAAGGATTGACACTTTGTATACCAAAACCACCCTTTTGTACAGTAAACGGGATTGTATGATTAATAGGTTACTTTTCGCAAAAGCGCAATTAATACTTTTTCTACCTTTGCCACATAAATTATGAAATAAATAATTTTATATGCAGGAAGAAGAATATACATTCGTTACGATTGATAGCGACGATTCCCTGTTTCCGGATGCTGTTGTCATAGATATGGATAGCAACGATGATTTGGAGGGGATAGTAACTATTGATGAAAGCATGGACGCTTCGGATTTCATTACCCTTGCGGATGATACGATCATGCTTTCAGACGCTGATATGATTGATACCTATTCAAGCGACATCAGCGATATGGACATTTCAATCATGATATGATTGCTGTTAAATGTCCACATTGCCATGTAGGATTGAAGGTAGATGAAAAGAAGTTGCCTTCCGGTATTACTTCCTTCAAATGCCCTAAATGCAAGCGTCTCATCCCCGTCTCCATGCTTTCGCAGAAAGAAGGAGACGGGACTTCTTCGCCTGATACCGCCTTATTGCATCCCCAGAAAAAAGGAACCGGCAGGATAACCGTCTTGCCGGATGCCGGGACAGCCCAGCAGGTCTTTCCCCTCACTGAAGGCGTTTCCATCATCGGGCGGAAATCTACCAAGCCTTCCCTCGCAACAATCAGCATTGAAACAACCGACAGGTCGATGAGCCGCGAACATATCCGGATAGAAGTAAAAAAAGACCCAAAAGGAGGCTATAAGCATTATCTTTCCGACAATAACAGTAAAAACCATACGTTATATAATAGCAATTACTTAGGAGAAGGTGAAGAGGTAATATTGAATAATAATGAAGAGATTATCATAGGCCGTACCGTACTCCGTTTTAACGAATAAACGTATTGCTGTTATGAACATTACAAGTCGAAATATCCTTAAAAAACACACCCATGAAAAAACTATTTTTCCATCTGATTTTAATCTGTTTATGTTCATGCCAAGGAAGGAATGCCGGCATATACGACATTCGTTGTGAAAACCTTACAAATCCGTTGGGTATCGCTACCGATGCGCCGCGTTTCAGCTGGAAAGCCGGTTCGTTTACTGACGGCGACGGTCAGACGGCGTATCAAATTATGGCGGCAAGCAGTCTTTCGCTTTTGCAGGAAGACAAGGCGGACTGGTGGGATTCGGGGAAAACCGCCTCTACAGAATCAGTGTTAGTCCCGTATTTGGGCGCCAAACTGTTGCCGGGGATGGTCGTCTATTGGAAAGTCCGGGTCTGGAATAAAGACGGGAATGCTTCCCTGTGGAGCGAACCGGCTCATTTCAGCATCGGTCTGTTGAATCCGGGAGACTGGAGCAGCAAATATATCGGATTGTCGAAGGATGACGGCGAACAACAAAGTCCACTGTTACGAAAACAGTTCGATTTAACCGAGGCGTCGGGGATATTTTTGTTACATATCAATTCGTTAGGCTACCATGAAGTTTATATGAACGGGAAAAAAGCCGGCGATTATGTGCTTGTTCCGGCGGTTTCGCAGTTCGGCAAACGTTCGCTCGTTGTAACTTACAACGTGTCGGAATATATTCGTAAAGGGCATAACGACTTGGTTATATGGCTTGGAAAAGGATGGTATCATTCGGATTTGCCCGGCGTTGTTCACGAGGGTCCTGTTGTAAGAGCGCAACTCGAACAGACGCTGGACAAAAAACGTAAGACACTGCTTGTTACCGATGAATCATGGCAGGGGCATGAAAGCGGATATTCCGATTTGGGAACGTGGAAGCCATGGGGTTTCGCCGGAGAAAAGATAGACGCTTCTATCGTACCGGCTTCGTTTTCGTCTGCCGGGCTGGATAAACTTACGTGGAAAAATGCCGCCGTAATCGACGTCCCTGAACACGCGGCGACGCCACAAATGACCGAAAACAACCGGATTATGAAAACGATGAAGCCGGCAGAACTGTCGCGTACAGGCGAGGGAGCATGGCTGGCGGATATGAGTGAAACATTGACCGGCTGGGTAAAAGTGAAATTCCCCAAACTGCAGGCAGGACAGGAAATCGTCTTAGAATATTGCGACCATCTCGACAACGGAAAATTTGTTGACCAAGGACAGAAAGACATCTATGTCGCTTCCGGTGAAACGGATGAAACATTTTGCAACAAGTTTAATTATCACAGTTTTCGTTATCTTAAAATAAGCGGACTGCAACAAATCGAACCTGAAAATATATCCGGTATGTTGATTCACACCGCTTACCGGGCGGCCTCGTCGTTTGAATGTTCCGACGAGGAAATGAATGCCATTCACAGTCTGGTACAACATGCCTTGCATTGCCTGAGTCTCGGCGGTTATCTGGTTGACTGCAATCATTTTGAGCGCCTGGGTTACGGAGGCGACGGTCATGCATCGACTGTTACGGCGCAAACCATGTTCGACCTTGCACCGCTGTATGCCAACTGGTTGCAGGCATGGGGCGACTGTATCCGCGACGACGGCGGATTGCCTCACACAGCGCCAAATCCTTACGCCGCCGGCGGAGGCCCTTACTGGTGTGCTTTTATAGTGACCGCTCCGTGGAGCGCATACATTCACTATAATGACCGCCGTTTTTTGGAAAAATATTATCCGGTGATGAAACATTGGATACAGTATGTGGACGCATATACGGTTGACGGTCTGTTGAAACGCTGGCCCGACCTTGATTACAGAGCCTGGTATCTGGGCGACTGGGCAACCCCGAAAGGCGTTAATCAAACCGACGCAGCATCTGTTGATATTGTAAACAACTGTGTAGTGAGCGAATGTTATGCTATTATGGAGAAAATAGCGCATCTGCTCGGCAAAGACGATGAGGCAAACGGGTTTTCGGAACGTAAATCAAAACTGAACAGGAGGATACAGGAGACGTTTTTCGATGAAACGATGTCGAACTATGCGAGTGGATCGCAAATTGATCTTGTGTATCCGATGCTTGTTGGAGCAACTCCTGCGAATGTGACGGAAAATGTTGTAAAACGACTGTTTGCCGAAACAGAAGAAAAACATAAGGGACATTTCGCTACGGGTTTGGCTGGTATCCCGACGCTTGTAGAATGGGCTGTCCGGCAAAATCATCCCGATTTTATTTATTCCATGCTGAAAAAACGGGATTATCCGGGTTATCTCTATATGATTGACAACGGAGCAACTGCAACATGGGAACACTGGGACGGAGACCGCAGTCATATTCACAACTGTTACAACGGAATAGGCGCATGGTTTTATCAGGCAATCGGAGGTATCCGGGCCGACGAAAACGCTCCGGGATATAAACGTGTTATTATAAATCCCCAAATTCCTCAGGGCATCGTTTGGGCTAAAACGACGAAAGATACGCCATACGGCGCTGTTGTTGTCAACTGGCAACTGAATAACAACGTCCTGGATGTGGAAATCGTCATCCCTTCCGGAAGCGCGGCAACGGTAATTCATCCAAAAAACGCTCGTGAATATTCGTTGTCAGGCTCTGTCAGGCAAACCGGCGAAGAGAAACAAATGGAGTTGGGTAGTGGAAAATTCAAGATAACGTACGTCATGTAGGGATAAAGGAGGGTATAAACATTATCTTTCCAACAATAATAGTAAAAAACATACGTTATATAATAGCAATTACTTAGGAGAAGGTGAAGAGGTAATATTGAATAATAATGAAGAGATTATCATAGGCCGTACCGTACTCCGTTTTAACGAATAAACGTATTGCTATTATGAACATTACAATAGGAAAATCTTGTGCAATCAGTGAGAAAGGCGGCAAGCCAACTAATGAAGACGCTATTTACCCGCAGCCGGAAGCTGTAAAGCTTACGCAGAAATTGTTTTTAGTATGCGACGGAGTAGGCGGGGCCGAAAAAGGAGAAATTGCAAGTTCGTTAGCCTGCGATTATTTCCAATGGTACTTTTTAAATATGCCGGAAGAAGACAAGCCTACCCCTGAATTTGTAAGGAAAGCGTTGCGCTATACGGAAATAAAATTCGATGAATACACCGCCGAACATCCCGAAGCTACCGGAATGGCTACTACGCTGACGATGCTGTATGCCGGTTGCCGGGGAATAACATTGGCGCACGTTGGCGACAGCCGGATTTACCACTTCCGCGAAGGCAGGATAATGTATAAGACCGAAGACCATTCATTAGTTAATTCTTTGATACAGGCAGGGCGGATAACTCCCGAAGAAGCCCGCAACCATCCCCGGCGAAATGTGATAACACGCGCCCTGCAGGGAGCCAAACACCCCTCGGAAGCCGACATAGTCTTATTGGATGATATAGAATCTGGCGATTACTTTTTTATGTGTACCGACGGTGTGATGGAAAATTTTACCGACGAATCCCTGGCGGCTCTTTTCAAAGGCAAAGCGGCTTCGGAAGTTATTAAAGATGCCCTGATGGAAACTTGCGACGGAAAAACCCGCGACAACTTCTCTTTTTACATTATTCCCATTCAAAATGTGCAAGAATCGGATAGTGTTAAGCAAAATATTCTGTCATTCTTTTATTCTTTTATATAAATAACGTATTTTTGGCGTAAAATAAGTGCGCTACGAGTATGAATTTACCTACCGGGCATTGCCTCCAAAACAGAAAATACCAGCTATTGCATGTAGTTGGACAGGGAGGGTTTGGTATTACATATAAAGGAATTTTGCATACTGAAGTGAAAGGGCCATTAGGGAAAATAGAAACGGAAGTCCCTATCAGTATCAAAGAATATTTTTTTAAAGACTACTGTTACCGGGTAGCGGATACCTGCGCAGTCGGCGTTCATTCGGAAACGGGAAAGCTGCTTTTTGATAAATTCAGGGAAAAGCTTATTAAAGAGGCGAAAATATTGTCGGACGTACATCATCCGTATATCGTAAACGTGCTTGACGTTTTTGAAGAGAATAATACGGCCTATATCGCGATGGAATATATCGAAGGCCATTCATTGAAAGATATACTCGAAAAAAAAGGTATCCTCCCGGAAGAAAAAGCCTTGAAATATATTCATCAGATAGGGCAGGCGCTACAGTTTGTTCACGATAAGAATATTCTTCACTTGGATATCAAACCCAGTAATATACTGATTGACAAGAACGATAATGCCCGCCTGATAGACTTTGGGGTAAGTAAAAGGTATGATGTGGAGAACAGGGAAACCAGCACGACGATGCTGACTTTGTCGAAAGGTTTTGCCTCTATCGAACAATATGACAATGAAGGGACGCAGGTTTTTTCTCCCTGCCCGGATATTTATTCGCTGGGCGCTACGATGTATAACCTGCTGACCGGAAAGATACCGACAGAATCTATATTAAGGGCTGCCAGACCGTTGAAGAATCCTTCGGAACAGAATCCGTCTATAACTCCCAGGACGGAAGAGGTTATCCTGAAAGCCATGCAGATTAGCCCGGCAGACCGTTTCCAAACGATAGCCGAAATGATGGAAGCGCTGGATATACCTCCGGTTGAAGATGTAAAGAAGAGTGACACCTCCCGGGAGCCGCCTGAAGAAAATGATGATGACACCATCGTGCTTTCTCCGCCGAAACAAACGGCCAGGCCAGATGATGAACAGACGATGAAGAAGAAAAAGAAAAAAAAGACATGGATAATAGCGTTAATTTGTATCTTTGCGCTGATAGGCTCGTCTGTTGCTTTACTTATAGGGAATAACGGCCCGGATCCGATAGAATTACCGCCGGAAATAGTAAGTAATGAAAACTCCGATCCCAATCAACCGGTAACGAACGAGCTGTTGCAAACAAGTGAGACAACGGCAAGACAGGTGAATAACCGTGAGGAATCCAAGCCGGCTATACCTTCAGGGGAAGGGAATATACAACAACCGGAGGCAGGTATTCGGCAGGGAGAGAATCCGGGAGAAGGAAACGAAGAATTACCGGAACTTTCCCCGGAAGAAAAGGAAAATCAGTATAGGGGGTTAGTGACTTCGGGAAAGCAGAAAATGAACCAGGCGGATTTTGCAGGAGCGGCCGGAGATTTTAATAAGGCGAAAGAACTTAAATTAACCGAAGAGGTGATTCGTTTAAGTGTTGCCAACGAAGAGAAAGCGGAAGAAAAACGTATTGCTGATAAAAAAGCTTTATATGAAGAGAAGATGACTTTTGGAAATTATAAAATAGTACGTAAGAAATCGACCGGAAGATACGGGGCGATAGACGATAAAGGCGAAGAAAAAATACCGTGTAAATATGTAAGCGTTGATATCGCCGGCGAAGGCCGTGCGTTTGAACGGGAAGATAAGTTATTTGATATCTATAATACGAGTGGAGTATTAGTGAAGAGTGATGTAATGTATTAATTGTAGTATATGAAGAAACTTTGGTTGTTGATTTTTGCTGTAATTCCATTTTGTGTAATCGCTCAACAGCAAACCGAATATAACAGAAAAGGCGACGAGGCCATGAAACGGCTCGATTATAGCGACGCCAGGCTTTTTTATGGAGAAGGCGTCCCGTATTGCGATATATATAGTATTAATCAACTGACAACTATCTGGATTGCCAATGAACAAATGCGCACTTCCATGCATAACCAGATGAGCCGTTGCCTGAGTTGCCTGAGTGTGAAAGCAACGGAAAACGACGTAACGGCCGTGTCCAAACTCATATTATATTATACGGAAGGTATCGGAACCCCGAAAAGCGAGGAATTGGCTTCCTATTGGGCCGACCGGCTGGAAGAATTGAAAAATCCCGTCCCGGATAATACCGGATATGAGAAGCCGCCCCGTACCCCCATGCGGTTTTTTGGCGGTTATACCTATTCGCAGTGCATGCCGTTTGGTATTACAGTAGGCGGCGTGGGCGAACGCATCGGTTGGTATGCCCGCTTTAAAACAAATATGTCTTTCCAACGCTTTGATTCTGAATATTCCGGCAAAGGCCCTAACAGTGTAGATAGATTTATACCTCTCGAAGAGAAAAGAAATGCTTATGCGGCCACAGCCGGTTTGGTGGTAAAATGCACTTCGTGGCTTTACGCTTCGGTTGGCGCGGGTTACGGAAAGCGGGACGTGCTTTATCTGTTGTCTAAACAGATAAAGCCTTCAGGGGAGGAGGTTGAAAGGGGATGGTATAAAGTGGCGGATTCGTCACACAATGGCGTTTCGGCCGATTTGGATATTATGCTGCGTTACGGTTTCCTGTATATAAGCGCAGGCTGTAATACGCAAAATTTTAAATACATAGATTTAAACGCAGGTGTTGGCGTGTTTTTTTAATGAAACGAGTATGAAACGTATAGATACATTCTTTTTATTCATTACCGGTATTTGGTTGTTTTATGCTTGCCTGAACGATCCGGAGATGCCGGATATCATAAATGGCAGCGAACCGGTAATTCAGATTGATACAATCATGGACATCAAGGCTAATTCCTTGAAAATTCATGCGAGTATAACCGATCAGGGCGGTTTGCCCGTATCGGAAAAAGGATTTTCATGGACAGACGATAAAGGAAATACGGGAAATCTGCCGGTAGTTGGTAAAAAGGAAGGGGGGCTTATCAGACTTGATACGATAATCGCCGGCCTGGAAAAAGAAACGGTCTACACCTTTACGGCATACGCAGAGAATGGAATAGGCAAAGGGTTAAGCGCTTCTAAAACAGAACAGACAGGGAATGGTTTAGGACTGGTGCGAACACTCAAACCGGATAGTATAAGAGGAACGTCCGTTTGGGCCGGAGGATTGATTCTGGATAAGGGAGAAGGGGAAATAACAGAACGGGGTATTTATTTTTATAAAAATGAGGAAATGAAGGAGATGGGTTCCAAGCGTCCGTTTCTTCTTTCACAGGCAGACTCTTTTGTCTTTAAATTAGACAGTTTAATGCCCAATACGACTTACTATATAAAAGCATACGCCATGAACGCCTTCGGGACATTTTCCCAAAGCAACGGCGAGACCTTCCGAACGTCTGACGGAAAACCTTCAATTGCTTTATTCCAGATAACCGGAACCGGATTTGTAGATGCTTCATTTAATGTGGAAATTGAGGATGAAGGCGATTCCCTTGTCACTGTGCGCGGCGTATGCTGGTCGGAAGCGCCTAAATCGTACCCTACCATTCAGGATGATACGATTGTTGTAAATTCCGGCGATAAATCTTTCTCGGGAAGTATAAAAGGGCTTAAATCCTACACAAAGTATTATGCCCGCGCTTTTGCAACCAATGCTTTTGGCACGGAGTACAGTAGTAATGTGGCGGAATTTACGACGGAAAATAATATGCCGGAAGTAGAAACGGGGGAAGTTGTATTTATAAAAGACGGGACTGCCATGGTCAGAGGAAATATTAAGAAAATAGGCATGGGGGCTATCGATATATTTGGCTTTTGCTATTCTACCAGCCCGAATCCTACTATCTCAAACAAGGTGACAATCATCCCTAACGAGGGCCAGATAGAAGGCCCTTTCACCGGTTCCATCATTGAACTGAAAGGCAATGCTACCTATTATGTAAAAGCTTTTTTAAGGAATACAAGCGGTTTGACAGCTTATGGAGAAGAAATTACAGTGAATACAGCCCCGATATTTACCCAAATGGCCTCTTTTACGGGAGTACGTCTGCCTAATTCAAGCGCTTCGTTCTCAATAGACCCGATAGGATATATGGCAGGAGGCGATTTAGGCGCTAAATATACGAATGAACTGGTGGCTTATAATTCGATAGATAACAGATGGGATAACCTGGAACCCATGCAGGGCGGCGCCGATTCGGAAAGAATAGGGCAGACAGCCGTGGCGGTGAATGGCGTTGCTTATGTACTGGGAGGCGTGAATAAAGCGGGAAAACGGACAAATAACCTGTATCGTTATTATCCTGCTTATAACAGGTGGGAAACTGTTACGGCCCCGTCGGGCCCGGATTCGCTACGTTCGGCCACAGGGTGTTCAACCGGCTACGATGCTTATTTTATAGGAGGACGCCGTGATACAGTCATGGATGAAGTATGGCGTTTCAATACATCCGCTTTATCCTGGACGCAGATGGAGAATTTTCCCGTCAAACAGTATAGCGGCATAGCCGTTACGATAGACGGCGCGGTATACGCCGGCTTGGGTTTGACAAATTTATCGGGGACAACGTCTCACAAAAGGTTATGGAAATCTACCGATAACCTGAATAGCTGGACGGAACTGGCTCCCTTATCAACCGGCGGAATTGTCAGGGGGGCAGTTGTTTATAATAATTCCATTTATGTGGTAGATAATACGGCAAGTTTGTGGATGTATAATATAGCAGAAAACACATGGTATGAAAAGTCCGAACTTCCCCCTACTCATTTCCGGGGCGATGCACAACATTGCATGTTTTTATTGAACGAGAAGATTTATATAGGGCTTGGAAGTTCAAACACTACGTTATACCAATACAACCCTGCTTGGGATAATTAAAGAAAATGAACAGGGAAGAGGCCTTAGGACAGATAAAAAAGAGTATAGAACGGCTGACGGTTTTTGATTCGGACGACTATAAATATATTCCTTTGCACCAAAAACCGTCGCCCTCGGCAACGGCTGTCCGTGAGTTTATGCGGTTGGTGCAGAGGGTTGTTTTCCCGGGCTTTTTTGGGCCGAAACAGGAAGCGCAGTTCGATTCCATTCAATATTATATGGGAGTTTATCTGGAGCAAATCTACGAGTTGCTCTATGAAGAGCTATACAACAGCCTTTGCTTTGAAACCGAAGTTTGCCGTGATACCCGCGAGAAAGCCTCGCATATAGCGATTTCTTTTATAAATGAAATACCGGATATCAAACACCTGCTCTCTACGGATGTAAAGGCTATGCTGGATGGCGACCCGGCTGCCAATACGGTAAGCGAGGTTATTTTCTGCTATCCTGCCACATTAGCGATTCTGTACCAACGGGTGGCGCATGTTTTATTTAAACTGGATGTGCCCGTGCTGCCCCGCACGATTACAGAGATGGCGCACTCGCTGACCGGCATCGATATCCATCCGGGAGCGGAGATTGGCGAATATTTCAGTATAGACCACGGAACCGGTATCGTTATCGGGCAAACAACCATTATCGGCCACCATGTCCGTTTATATCAGGGAGTAACCTTAGGCGCCAAAAGTTTCAAATACAACGACGAGGGCTTGCCCATAGACATCCCCCGCCACCCCATCATAGAAGATAACGTTATTATCTATTCAAACACCTCCGTGCTGGGGCGCATCACCATCGGCCGAAACTCCATCATTGGCGGTAATATCTGGCTCACCTACGACGTCCCGCCAAACTCCAAAATCCTCCAGTCCCGCGCCTCTAAAGGATAAAAAAATCGGAAGAAATGTGTAACTGTTTTATTTTCAGTCGTACATTTCTTCCGATTGTGACCGCGACAGGATTCAAACCTGTAACCGGCTGATCCGTAGTCAGCTACTCTATTCAATTGAGCTACGCGGCCATTAGATATTTGCGTGGGCAAAGGTAACGCTTTCTTTGAAAGGTGCAAACTTTTTTGTGGTTTTTAATTATTTAGTCCAGCATTTTGGGGTTAAATAGCAGGTAACCGATATTCAATCCGAAGTTAACGTGTTTCTTTGGATAGCTATAACCATTGGCATACACACTGATAGAGGCAAAGGGCAATTGGATAACGAATGCCGTTTCACCCATATATTGAAAGGAATGCATAAACTTTCCATAATAAGGGATGTTTATATATTTACCGGCTTCGGTATGGTTTTCTTTTTTTATTTCGTAAAAGGGGACAAAGCAGTATAAGTCTGCACGCAGATGAACTATTTTGCTCAATTTCACGATGGGCGATATGCCTGCTGCGGCATATTGATTGGCCCGGAACGCTTCGTTGAAAACGATTTCGCTATGGGGAGTAGGCGTAAAAGCCGGCGCCTGCAATATGGAGGCTGTATAATTGTTCATGAGGTTTTTACTTGAAAGCGTCACTTCGCCTGAGAATCCCACGTTAACCGTTGGGCACATCACATGATAATGCTGCCAATGCGCTTTAACCTGCAGCCAGGAGTGCGTTTTTTTCTCAAACGGGGGGCAGGTACTTAAAGCCGGTTTATAATTCTCGGAGGCACGGACATACATCGCCCGGAGGAATTGCTTCCTTCCGCTTGTGGGATATTGCTTGAAGTCTAACGAATTACGTTCGATGTTCAATGAACCGCTGAACGTATTATACCAGCTATGGTCGGAGGAGGCATTCGGAAAAGAAATACTGGACGTCTGGAAATAATAATCATCCTGTTTGCCGTATGAAAAGTTTATTTCCGATTTTGCTTTGTTCAGGAAGGGGAATCCGAAATCCAGGCTCGCATAAAGCTCTTTTTGCTTAATGATGGAAGGGACGATATCTTCATAAAAGAGCGAACGGCTTTCGGAATATTTTTTATTGGAAAATACTCCCCGTACATTGATGTATGAAGGAATGCGTGTTTGCAGGTAGGAGCGGCTGTTTAACAGTATTCCGTCGAATGAATTTCCCTTTTGGAAATTAGCGTTTAAGTCTGTGGCAAAATTTGATATGTTCTGGTATCCCAATCCCAGGAAAAGCTGGTTGGCCTGATGTGATGAGATGTTTCCCCCAAAGCTTACTGCTATTTCATCCTTTATCGTTACATCAAGATAGAGGTCGAACTTTTTTTCTTTCCGGTTGTACACGGCATGCGGGACGATTTCTTTTATTTTAGAAGAGGTAAGCATCTTGAAATAAGCGCGCCTGAATTCTTCCATTGTAAACTCCCCGTAAATGTCGCGATGCAGTTGGGCTTCTATATATGCTTTTTGCGCTTCATTCACGCCGGTAACGTGTATGTTGCGGAAAATGAGCGGGGGGAGGCTTTCCTTATACGCTTTTCTCCGCTTGGTTATTTCGGCGGGCGTTACTTCGCGCGATACCCTGCCCTTGATAGAATCCATTAGCTCTAAGGTTCTTTTATAGCCGGTGTCCATTAACTCTTTTGCCCGTGGGAAATCGAGCAGCGATACGTCGGGGAAGCTGAATTTGAGCATCATTCCTTCGTTTTCAGGGATATCGTACTCTGTTTTTTGCATAACGAGGGCTTCCATCTGGCTGTAAATATTCTCCGACGGTTTGGTTTGCGTGCCTGCTACGGCGCATCCGAATATAAAATCAGGATGAAAAGCTTCCCTCATTGGGTTTACCGGAAAGTTGTCGTAGATTCCCCCGTCGAAGAGCGGTACGCTGTCTTTCCATATCGGCTTGAAGACGAAAGGGAACGACATGGAGGCCCGTACGGCGTCGCCCAGGTCGCCGTTTTTAAACAAGACAGGCTTTTTATTGTACACATCTGCGCCTACGCAGCGGAAGGGGACAAACAGGTTGTCAAAGTTCCATCCGGCCCTGGCTGTGGCCTGTGCGAAAAGCTTCATAAAAGCCTGGTTCATTTGTATGGGATTGATCAGGCTTTGGGGTAAAAAATTTGTTTTAATTTGAAATGTATTTGATATATCTATAGGAAAATGAACGATTTCGGGAGTAGCGTCTGTTTTTTTAAAATAATAAATATACTCGCTTTCCACTCTGCCCGACTGCCAATAGCCAAATTCGTCTGACAGGAGTAATTCCAGCATTTCGTCTGGCGAATATCCCATGGCATATAAACTGCCGATAATGGCGCCGATGGATGTGCCTGTGATATAATCGATGGGGATATTGTTTTCTTCCAGGGCTTTGATTACTCCTATGTGCGCTGCTCCTTTGGCTCCGCCGCCGCTCAGCACCAGGCCTACCTTCTGTGCAGGCAGCGATTGGGCAATCAGTAAAAGGAGAGTAACGAGGACGGTTATTTTTTTCATACGGTAAATACGTTTTGCGGAAACAAATATAATGAATATTTCGCAAGCGACCGCCGGGAGATATCAATTATTCCTGAACGTTCAGAAAACTTCCCAACGGTATTTTCAACGTTCTGAAAACTTTCAGAAACCTCCCAACGGCATTTTCAAACTTCTGAAAACTTTCGGAAACCTCCCAACGGTATTTTCAACGTTCTGAAAACTTTCGGAAACCTCCCAACGGTATTTTCAACGTTCTGAAAACTTTCAGAAACCTCCCAACGGTATTTTCAACGTTCTGAAAACTTTCAGAAACCTCCCAACGGCATTTTCAACGTTCTGAAAACTTTCAGAAACCTCCCAACGGC
>JAIRKZ010000022.1 GCA_031259845.1 Tannerellaceae bacterium
TGTGCTCTTCCGATCTATATAATCTTGAAAAGAAGATTTTTTTAGATAAAAACGCAAATAAAATGTTTATTTCAGATAGTGATTTGTCTTTTTATAGAAATATAACATGTCATAATGATGCATCTATTTTGAATATAAAATTCAATCTATATAGGAATAATATGAAAGAAGAAAATATAAAATTAAATAGAAAAATTGTTTGGTTTGGAGGAATTGAATCTCATAAAACGCAATCTATTTGTTGGTTTATAAATGATATATTTAAAGAAGTAAGAAAAAAAATTCCGGATATGGAATTTCATCTTTATGGGAATAATACGAAAAAATTCAGTAATCCAATAAATGGGATATATGGACATGGTCACTACGCTGGCAAAGAGTTTCCAATGAAAAGCAATGCTCTTTTTATAAATCCAGATATAATAGGTGGAGGAATAAAGCTAAAATTGATTACATATTTAAATGAGAAAGTTGTATTTCTTTCTACGCCTTTTGGTTTTGAGGGATATGATAAAGAACTTATTGATGGTAAGTATTGTATTGTTAAAGAGCCTGATAGATGGACAGAAACTATAATCCGTATGTTTCTGAATTAAAAAAATCCCTGTTAATATAATGATCAAAATATCAATTATTACTGTATCGTTAAATTCTTCGTCAACTATCTGTGATACAATTGATTCTATATTGTGTCAAACTTATCCTTATATTGAATATATTATCATTGATGGTAAATCAACAGATGGCACAATGGATATTGTAAGAAGCTATGAGCCCATATTTGAAGGACGATTGAAATATATTTCAGAACCAGATAAAGGTTTATATGATGCGTTAAATAAAGGCTTGCTGATGACAACCGGAAATATTGTTGGATGCCTCCACTCAGATGATTACTTTTCTTCACCGGATATACTTTCTATAGTAGCAGTGACTTTTGAGAAACATTCGGTAGATGCAATTTACGGAGATATACACTTTGTTTCGAAGTCTAATTCCAACAAAGTTCTTCGTAAATATTCGTCTCGTCTTTTCAGTAGATCGTTAATGCGGTTAGGGTTTATGCCTGCACACCCTTCTTTTTATTTTAAGCGTACATGTATTGAGAAGTACGGCTTATATAATACTTCTTATAAAATAGGAGGGGATTTTGAGCTATTACTTCGTTATATCTTTATCTATCAGATAAAAACAATCTATCTTCCTGTGAATTTTGTAACCATGCGAACGGGGGGGATCAGTACAGGTGGTCTTTCTTCACACAAAATCATAATGACGGAACATCTTCGGGCATTTAGAGAAAATGGAGTTTATACAAATCGTTTCTTGTTGTCTCTAAGGTATTTATATAAACTGACAGAATTCAGATTTTAAACAAAAACTTTATTTTTTTCGTTGTTTTCAGTCACATTTCGCATAAGGCTCTTATATTCCGACAGATAGGTGTGACTGAACAGGTGACTGGAGCGTGACTGGAGCGTGACTGAGTTTCAACTTATATATGCGGTGATACATTTGAACGGGTGATTTCAGAAAAAAATCATTGGGATGTCTTCAGTAAACCGTCCCAATGGTTTGGTAAAGAGATCGTAATGGTTTACTGAAAGCATCGTAGTGGTTTGCCGGAGTCATCGCAATGATTTTTTTGTTGCTCCGGAACAGGATAATTACCCGTTCAGTCACCTCCGGTCACGCTCAGTCACATGTTCAGTCACGCCTATCGGATAGTGTATGAGCGACTTATGGAGAATGTGACTGAAAAGTGGAGATTTTTTTATTATTTGGAGAGGAGGCAAGGGGGCTTTCTGTGCCTTTGGCGGATTTTTGAGAATTGATTTTTAAATGTTGTTTAACCAGAAAGGGTTTACTATGTATGTTTTTTTACTGAAGGAATCTTATGTGGCGCCGCGACGGATGCGGATGGCTACGGTGATGGAATGGATGAGGGACGAGAAACGGGGCGTTTCTGTGTTGGCTTGCCGGGAATCGCTTCAGCAGGGGACGGGGAAGAAGGCGTTGCCGGAGCGTATGTGGCCGCCGTTTTTATTGTTTAATGTGCCGGAGGAATATGCGGGCGTTGTGCTGGTGGAAGCGGATGGCCTGGCGGATGATGCGGAGGTGAAGAGGATACGCCGGAAGGCGGCGGAGTCGCCGCAGACCTTAGGGGCTTTTATGGGGCTTGACGGACGGAGCGTGAAGATACTGGTGCGTTTTTCATTGCCGGGCGGAGAGTTGCCGCAGGATAAGGAGAGGATTTTTAGTTTTCATGCACAGGCTTATTTGCAGGCTGTGAATTATTACGGGATGCAGTTGGGGCATACGATAGCGGTTAAGCCGGTGAATGTGGAGCAACGCTGCCGCTTTTCGTACGACCCGGAGTTATACTTTAATCCCGGCGCCCTGGTTATTACGCAGGAGCAACCCATGCAGGCGCCTGTTGAGATGCCGGGACTAAACAGGCCGGCGAAGGCTCCGGAGGCGCTGGATCGTTTGATGCCGGGGATGGAGCGGGCCAGGCAGGTGTCGCTGCTGTATGAAACGTCGCTGAAAGAGGCGTTGGAATCGCTGGGCGGTCTTTGCCCGGGGGACGCCAAGGCGTTCCTGACGCGGTTGGCCGAAAACTGTTACCGTTCCGGCATTCCCGAAGAGGAGACGGTGCGCTGGTCGATGCTCCATTCGGAACTGGCCGGTTACGAAACGGAACTGCGGGCTACCGTCCGTAATGTGTACCTGCTGAATAAACCTTTCGGGCAGAAGCCCTGTATCCATCCGGCGCAACTATTGGCTTTGCAATTAGATGAATTTATGAAGCGGCGGTATGTTTTCCGGCGCAATGAACTGAAAAGGGAGGTGGAGTATCACGAACGAAATTCGTATTACGGCACGTTTCATCCCGTTACCGAAGAAGCGCTGAACACTATCAGCCTGCAGGCGCATACCGAAGGGCTGAGCTTCTGGGACAGGGATGTTAAACGCTATATTTATTCCAATCTGATACCTGTCTATAATCCGGTAGACCACTATCTGGATACGCTGCCGGTATGGGACGGGAACGACCATATCCGCGCGCTGGCCTCTACCGTTCCGACTGACAATACCGCCTGGCCCCATCATTTCTACCGCTGGTTTCTCGGACTGGCAGCCCAGTGGAAACAGATGAACCGGACGCATGCCAACAGCGTGGTTCCCCTGTTGGTCGGCAGTCAGGGATGCGGGAAGTCCACTTGGTGCCGGAACCTGCTTCCCCCGGAACTGCGGGCCTATTATACCGACAGCATCGACTTCGGCAGCAAGCGCGAGACGGAGATGGCGCTACACCGCTTCGCCCTGATCAACCTGGACGAGTTCGATTCCATCAGGTTGGGGCAACAGCCTTACCTGAAACACCTGCTTCAGAAGCCGGAGGCGAATATCCGCCGCCCTCATAAAAGCAGTATCGTAGCGGAAAAGCGGTATGGCGTGTTTATTGCCACCTGCAATCATTTCGATTTACTGGGCGACCCTACCGGCAGCCGCCGTTTCCTTTGCGTGGAAGTAGACGGACAGATAGGGGAGACAGCTGCTTTCCCGCTCGCACAGGCATACGCCCAGGCCCTTGCCGCCCTGCGGAGCGGCGAGAGGTATTGGTTCGACAGGAAAGAAGAAGCGCTCCTGATGGAAAACAACCTTCAATTCCAGCAAACGCCGGTAGAAGAACAATTGCTACTCCAATATTTTACGTTTGTAAACGAACCGGAGGGGGAGGGGGATGGGGAATGGCTGGCAGCCATTGAAATAATCAACCGCCTGCAAAAGCGTAGCAAAATAAAAATCGGCGAAGGACGGATACGTCATTTTTGCCGCATCCTGAGCCGCCACGAAATCCCCATGAAGCATACCCGGAGCGGGAATGCGTATTGGGTAAAAGAAATTTGAAATGTAATAAATCAATCATTAATATTCATGAAATTCAGTTATGTATTCTTAGCCGCGGGACTTCTGTTGTCTTGCGGCTCGCCCCGGAATGTGGTGTATTTGCAGGACGTTGAGCCTTTGAAACAGCAGACGATAGGGCGTCCGTATGAAATGATTATCCACCAGGATGATTTGCTGGCCATTATGGTGAACAGCAAAGACCCGGAGTTGGCCCTGCCTTTTAATATGCCGATGGTTAGTTACCAGTTGGGCAGCCTGTCGGCGCCCCAGCAGCGGGTGTTGGGTTATCTGGTGGATAAGGAAGGGAATATAGATTTCCCTATTTTGGGTAAACTTGCGGTGGCGGGGCTTAGCCGGATGCAGTTGACCGCCCTGATAAAGAACCGGCTGATAGACGAAGACCTGATAAAAGACCCGGTTATTACGGTTCAGTTCCTGAATTTCAAAATATCGGTGATGGGCGAAGTGGCGCGCCCCGGCTCTTTTACCATCAATAGCGACCGGGTGACTTTGCTTGAGGCCTTGAGTATGGCCGGCGACCTGACGATTTACGGCAAACGCGACCGGGTAGCCGTTATCCGTGAAACGAACGGCAAACGCACCGTTTTATTTCACGACCTGCGTTCGGCGGATATCTTCGAATCGCCCTGTTATTACCTGCAACAGAACGACATCGTTTATGTAGAGCCGAATAAAGCGCGGGCGGGGCAGAGCGAGATCAACCAGAACAACTCGGTAAGCGTGTGGCTTTCGGCCGTGTCTATCCTGGCCTCTGTAGCCGCATTAATCGTAAACATAGCAAAATAAGGACTCAATGGAAAAAGGAGAAGATATTTCTTACAGGATTGAAGAGGAGGAAGGCGGGCTTTCCTTTCATGATCTGCTGCAAATCGTACGTGTAAACTGGTACTGGTTTGCACTGTCTGTTGCTGTCTGTTGCCTGGCAGCGTTTATCTACCTTCAATGGGCGCCGAAGGTTTATGCCCGTACGGCTACGGTGTTGATAAAGGACGACAGCAAGGGGGGCGCGGCCAGCGAAGCGTCTGCCTTTTCGGAGCTGGACATGTTTAACGTCAAACGGAATGTAGACAATGAACTGCTGGTGTTCCAGTCGAAGCAGCTGATGCATACGGTAGCCCGGCGGCTGCGTTTAGACGTTGGTTATACGGTACGGCGGGGCCTCCGGCGGGTGGAACTTTATAGCCATTCGCCCGTGACGGTACAGTTTCCCGACGTAGAGGATGCGCAGGCCTTTTTGCTGAACGTGACGCCTTTGTCGGAAAAGGAAGTACGCCTGTGGGGCTATTCCGCCTCTTATGGCGCAGAGGTAAAGCTGGACGAAACGGTAGCCCTGAATGATACGGTACAGACAGCTATAGGCAGACTCGTCGTTGCCCCTACGCTGTATTACGGGCCGGCTTATTATCACACGCCCGTACGGGTTACCAAGAGCGATATGGAACAGGTATCAGGTCATTACAGCAGGGAATTGCTTGTGGCGCTTGCCAACAAAACGGCCACCATCATCAACCTTACGCTTCAGGACGAATCGATCCCCCGCGCCGAAGCCGTGCTGAATACGCTGATAACGGTTTACAACGAAGATGCGGTGAATGACAAGAACAAAATCATGGTGAATACATCCGAGTTTATCAATGAGCGCCTGATTATCATCGAGCAGGAACTGGGAAACGTGGATACGGATATCGAAACCTATAAACGTTCCCAGGGATTGACCGATATCCATTCGGAGGCAGGGATGTACCTGAGCGAAACGAGCCATTACAGCAAGGAGGAACTGGATTTGCAAAATCAGCGTACGCTGGTAAGTTATGTGCGCAATTACCTGTCCGACCCATCCAGGAATGCAGATTTGATACCTGCCAATACGGGCCTTCCGGACAGCAATGTAGAAGGATTGATAGCGGAATACAATACGGCTTTGCTCAAACGCGACCGCCTGATAGGTAACAGCAGCGAGCGTAACCCGGTAGTGATGGACCTGAACAATTCGCTGGTGGCGATGAAACAGGCCCTTGTAAGGGCGGTGGACAACCTGCTGACAGGGCTGAACGTTAAAATCCGCAATGTGCAGGCGCGTGAAGAACAGACCATCCAGCGTATCTCTGCCGTTCCCACCCAGCAGAAGGAGGTGCTGACCATTGAACGGCAGCAGAAAATAAAGGAAGAACTGTATCTTTATCTGTTGAACAAACGGGAAGAGAACGCCCTGTCTCAGGCCATGACGGAAAGCAGCGCCCGCATCGTCGACCCGGCCACGGGGAGCAAAACCCCGGTAGCTCCCAGGGGAAGCGTCATTATGCTGGCGGCCTTAATACTGGGACTTGCCCTTCCGGCAGGAGGATTGTGGCTGATTTATACCATGAACACCACGGTGCAAAACCGGAAAGACATTGAAGACGCGCTGAGTATCCCTTATCTGGGGGACATCCCCTTACGCGGGCGTAAAAACAGGGAAGAGCTTGTTGTCCGGGCAGACGGGCGCGATTCGATAACGGAAGCATTTCATATTGTCCGTACGAATATGGATTTTATGCAGGCCCATGTAAAGAAGATGAAGGTAATCATGCTAACCTCGTTCAATCCGGGTTCCGGTAAAACCTTTACGTCTTCCAACCTGGCCCTGAGCTTAGCCTTTGCCGGGAAGAAAACGCTGCTGATAGATTTGGATATCAGGAAGAGCTCCCTTAGCTCTCAGATATGTAATACGGACTTGCCGGGCGTAACCGATTACCTGCTGGGAAAGGTAAACAACCCGGCGCATTTGATTCAGCAAAGCAGGTTAAGCGACCATTTGGATGTAATCCCCACGGGGCCTCTTCCGCCCAACCCTGTCCAGATGCTTGCCGGGGAACGCCTGGATGCTATGATACGGCAGTTGGCGGAGCTATATAATTATGTGATACTTGACAGCGCGCCCTATAGTTTGGTGGCCGATACGTCTATCATAAACCGGGTGGCCGACCTTACCGTATTTGTTATCCGCGCCGGACTGATGGATAAGCGTATGCTTCCCGAAGTAGAAAAGCTCTATAAACAGAACAAACTCAAAAACATGAGCGTTATCCTGAACGCCGTTGATTATAAGCGTTCGGGCTATGGCTACGGACATTATGGCTATGGCGCTTACGGATACGGGTATGGGGATAAAGCGTAGGCCTGAAATTTAATAAATCCGATAGCGTAGCTGGTCGAGCATTAAGGGGATTTCTTCCTCTTCTATGCCGGCTGCTACCAGATCGGGGACGTCTTGCATAAAATGGTCTTTGAACGTATTGAAATCTTCGTCCTCCATCCGGATGGCTTGCAGATAATGGTCTGTCGCTCCTTTTCTGTTTTGTAAAGCCCATTCGGTATGGGCGGCGTTTAAGTAATCTTGCATGGTAGGGGAATTGGCAATGATTTTCAGATAATAATTATGCGCCTGGCTGTATTTTCCGGTGAGGAAGGAACACCAGGCAATAGGGCGCCACGCCTTATGGCTTTTGTTATCGAGGTACTCTACTTTGAAATAATATTTTAATGCCTCATTATATTCTTTCAGCTCCAGATGACAATGTCCGATGCTGATTAGTACAGACAGGTTGTCCGGGCTTAACGTTTCATACCGGCGATAATATTCCAACGCCTCTTTGGGTTGTTTCAATGTGCGGTAACATCCCGCAATCCTGCGTATCACCCATTTACTTTCCAAATTCAGTATGGCTGCATGTAACCAGGCATCCAAAGCGCCGCCTGTATCGCCCAGCATTTGCTTGCAGTAACCAATCTTCTGGAAGAGGATATCGCTGTCTTTCTTAGTAGTTGCTAATTGGTTATAGATTGTGAGGGCGTCGTTAAAATAATTTTTCCTCAGGTAGTATTCCGCTATCGTAGTGAGGCTTTCCTCGTCGGACAGGTAAGGGCGTAATGCCGGAAGATTATGAAAATCGAGCGGAGAGAGGAAGATGTCTTCAAAATCCAATCGTTTTTGATATAATTTAAAAAAGCGGTACAAGTCTTGTACGTATTGCCCGGATACGGTTTCAAGTTTTCCCCGTTTACTGATTAGCTCCTCTTTGTGTTGCTGGATCATTTCCGAAATCTGGCTGTTGAATTGCCCGAACATCATTTTCCGGACGGCTTCCGGCATTTTCATCAGGCTGAAATAGAGAGAATATTTGTCGGAATTACATAAGAATGTAGTTGTGGTTAATGTGTCTAATGCTTCTTTCTCGCTTTCATTCTGTTTGTATCCGTTGCCGAACGATGAATATTCCGGTATAAAAGGCAGAAACCAATTGCTTAACTCCCTGAAAAACGGAAAATTCTTGAGGTGGATAAACGTTGAATGCATAATATCCGCCCCCTCTTGTTGCAACTCCCCAAATTCTTCCATTTTCTTACCCAATGAACTGTCGGCAAGAATGTCTTGCCAGTCGGGATTCTTTTCGTCGCCCGATTGGTCAGGAGTGAAATCGTTCAGGTTCATTTTCCGGGTGATTTTAGGGTTTAGTTTAATCATCTCCGGGATAATTTCGTCCTGGAGTTTCCGGGTGATTTTTTCCGTATCCCTTGCCAGGATAAAGCGAAGTATGATTGTCAGTATTGTTTTCTTAAAGCCCGGTTCTTCGGCAATAGCCGCCAGCCTGTTTTCTATCCGGGGATATAAGGGTGTTCGTTTCCTGTATATATATAATGTAAGAAGCAGGGCTATAAAGGCCCTTGTGCGCACTTCCCCTTCGGCAGGCAATCCGGCCGCATCAAATAATAACATCACCTTTTCTTTATCAAAAGATATTTGAAGCGCCAGCAGAAGCGCAGATACCACCTGGCAACCTGCCGGGAAAGGCAAAAGCGAATCTTCTATTATTTTTTTTATGGCCGCGCTTTCTTCTGCGGCGAGCGGGCCGGATACCCATATTTTATTGAATAATAGCGCTAATGCCGTTTCATATCCTGCTTCATTTCCGGTGTAGGTATGCGTGGCAAGCAACTGATGAAATTCGCTGTAAGACATTTCAGGAAGGGCTTGCATATTGCGCCGTTCACGGTAAAAAACAAGGGGAGATTCCGGCGCCGACAGCTTGTGCTTCAGCTGGTCGGTAAGTTCGTACAGGGAGGCATGAAGCGTATGATAGATTTGTTCCTGCATGGGGTCTTTAATATCATCCATCCGGTAGCGCAGCATCTGCTTATAGGTGTCCTGCAAGTCATTAAGTTTGTCTTGAAACGTATATTCCCTGCTTCCGCTGATGAGTGATTGCAACGAATCGAACGCATTTTTCAGCTCCTTGTTGTCCAGCGAACCGGTGATACGGTTATATGCCTGGTTTATTTCCTGTAACGTCATGATGTATGAAAAACAAATAGTATGCCAAAGATAGCGTTTTTGCCCTAATATTCCTGTCTTTAGCTTCTGAATTTTATGAAAAAGCGATGACCGCAAACTGTGGATTCGGGCCGCGGCGGAGAAATATCCCTCTATGGATATTTCGAAAACAGGCATCTACGGCTGGTCTGCCGGCGGACAGAATGCGATGGCGGCGCTGCAAATAGTCAATGTGCTGGTAAAAGCCGGCAAGAACTTCGAGCAGCTCTGCCTCCCCGGCAAAGGCCACAGCCTGGGTAGCAAGTTCGAAATGCGCCGGCTGAATGATTTCTTCGTCAAACACCTCAAAGGCCAGGAACCGCCGGAGCGGTAAATTCTTCCCATTGATTTATGCTACTTTAACCGGTTAGTTTTTAATTAGTAAGTAAAAAAAAATAACTTTGTGTTATGAATTAAAATAAACTTCCAATAAAAAAGCAGAATAGTACAGAGTGTAGCGAATTAGCTGACAGAGCGTTCATTACGCTCTGTTTTGCTTTGTATTTCAACAGACTGAAAGCCATAATAAAGCAAAGCAGCGCAAGAGTTCAGTTACTATCCCGTTACCAAGATAGCGGAAGCAGATAGGCTGCTACCGGGTTCTTATACAGTGTTTTGCGTAGTTTTGCATAGTGTCAGATAACTCAATGATAACTAATTTTGTAACATTAAAAACATTGAGTTATGAGGTCGACATTCAAGGTCTTATTTTATGTGAAGAAAGGCAGCGAGAAACCCAACGGGAACCTGCCTTTGATGTGCCGTCTAACAGTGGACGGCGAGGTTAAACAATTCAGCTGTAAAATGGACATTCCGCTCCGCCTATGGGATGTGAAGAACAACCGGGCATCGGGAAAGAGCGCGGAAGCGCAGAAAATCAATCGTGCCGTCGATAAAATCCGTGTAGATGTAAACCGCCGCTATCAGGAACTGATGCAGACGGACGGCTACGTTACCGCTACCAAACTGAAAAACGCCTATCTCGGTATCGGGGTGAAACAGGAAACGCTTTTGAAGCTGTTCGAGCAGCATAACGCCGAGTTTGAGAAGAAAGTAGGATACAGCCGGGCACAGGGTACTTTCGCTCGCTACCGTACCGTCCATAAGCATATCCGGGAGTTTCTGCCTCTTACTTATAATCGAGAGGATATACCGCTCAAAGAATTGAGCCTGACCTTTATTAACGATTTCGAGTATTTCCTGCGGGAAAAGAAGAAATGCCGTACCAATACCGTATGGGGATATATGATTGTATTAAAGCATATCATTTCCATAGCGCGGAACACGGGTTTATTGCCGTTTAATCCATTTGCGGGATATATCAACAGCCCCGAAAGCGTGGATAGGGGTTATCTCACCGAAGAGGAAATACAGACGCTTATAGAGGCTCCCATGAAGAATAAAACATACGAACTGGTGCGCGACCTATTCGTCTTTTCAATTTTTACGGGCTTAAGTTATGCGGATGTGAAGAATCTCACGACCGACAACCTGCAAACGTTCTTCGACGGCAACCTGTGGATTATCACCCGCAGGCGAAAGACCAACACCGATTCCAATATACGGCTATTGGACGTTCCCAAGCGTATCATAGAGAAATACGAAGGCTTATCGGGGGATAGCCGCGTTTTCCCCGTACCGAGCAACAGCAGCTGTAATGAGAAGCTGAAAAAGATAGGCGAACAATGCGGTATCAGGACACGGCTGACCTATCATGTTGCGAGACATAGCGCGGCTACGACTATCCTTTTATCGCATGGCGTACCTATCGAAACCGTGAGCCGTATTCTCGGACACACGAACATAAAAACCACGCAGATATACGCCCGGATAACTAACCAGAAGATAAGCCGGGATATGGAATCCCTCTCTCATAAGTTGGAGGTCATGGAGAAGAATATTTGTGAAGCTATCTAAGCTTGTCTGTACACATCACCCGCTATATTTAGTGTAGCGGGTGTTGTCACCAAAGGAAGTATTAACGCTGCTATCAGAGTTTAACCGCAGCTACCCAAAAGGGCTTTTCAAGAAAAGCCATAGCTTATTAGGGCATTTTTTTCACGCTCCCGTTTCACTCCCACTAAAAATGCCCCAATAAGCAAGCGGGGTTTACCCCTCTTGACTCCCCTTAGCGGTCGGAACGACCGCAGTCGCTAAGGCGACTATTTCAAAAATCAGTATCAATTTTTAAGGTTAAAGAACATGGGCTTTGCAGTCTTACATATTCAGAAGCCGAAAGGCAACGATTCGGGAACGACCGCCCATATCGAAAGGACGGTCAATCCGGCTAATGCCGACCCGGAACGAAAGCACCTGAACAGGGAACTTATCAAGTTTCCCGACGGGGTTGAAACCCGAACACAGGCAATAGAACACCGCATCGAAAATGCTGGCATCAAACGCAAGATAAGCCACAACCAAGTCCGGGCGTTGCAGATTATGCTGTCCGGTACACCCGAAGATATGCAGCGCATAGTAGCAGAGGGTCGGCTCGATGAATGGTGTGATGATAATGTCAAGTGGTTGCGGGATACGTTCATAACAGATAACCTCGTTTCCGTTGTCGTTCATCTGGACGAGAAAACACCTCATATCCATGCTACCGTAGTGCCGATAGTTACCGGTGAAAGAAGAAAAGAGCGGGAGAAAAAGAAGCGAACGGAGCCGGAACAGGACGAGCCGGGCAAAAAGAAATACCGCAAGAAATCCGCCGACACCGTCCGGCTTTGTGCGGACGATGTGATGACCCGTGAGAACCTGAAATACTTTCAGGACAGCTACGCCGAGGCTATGGAGAAATACGGCTTACAGCGTGGTATCAAAGGCTCGGATGCCCGGCATATATCCACACCCCAGTATTACAGGGATTTGTATGTAAAGAACGAGGACCTGAAAGAGGATATAGAGGTATTGCAGGAGCGAAAGGAAGAGGCTTACCACAGTATGCGAGATATGTACGACCGGAAAAGACGAAGCGAGGGAGAAGTTCCTTGATATGGACGAATACGTACAAAAGAAAGAAAAGGAGTTGGAAACAATGGAGAACCGCCTGAATCAACTTCGACAGGATTATGAACCGTACAAGGCGCAGGAGGAACTGAACGCCATTAACAAATACTTTCCGATGATGCCGGAGCATATGCGGATAGTGGGCTTATGCGAACAAATCGGACTGACATTCGATACTATCCGCTCTCTGTTATTCGGCAAAACCCTTGCGGGCGATTCCGTCAAGCTTTACTCTCCCGAACACAAACAGCATTTCTAAGCCAAAGACATGCAACTCAAAATAGAGAAAGAGCCGGATAATCCCGGTAAGCTACGCCTTTCACTCAACGGACAAAATATCATAGACTGGTTTAAGGAGCAGTTCAACAAACTGAAACAGGCAGCAAGGCTCCACATCAAGCCCGTATTACCCAAACAAAAGAATGGCAGGGGAATGTAACCTCTTGACGGTTTGTTTTTTAAGAATCAAGTATATAGCCTGAATAATTTTTTGTAACTTTGTTCCTTTAATAAAGATATATGGCAAAAAACATTAACAAACAGGTGTTTACAGAGCAGACTCAATTAAAACTTGACATTTTCCGAGAGTGTTTCCGGGAATGGTTTCCTGTTTTTCTTCATAATCAATATATACCTACTATTTTTATATACGATCTATTTGCTGGAAGTGGAACTGATGTGGCTGGTAATTATGGCTCCCCTCTTACATTACTTGAAGAAGCGCGTGGGGAAAATGGAGTTCATTGCACTCATGTTATTAGAAATAATAAACGCATTGTATTTGGTTACAATGAATTTCAAAAGAGAAAAGCAAAAACTCTTGAATCAAACATAAAAGCTTTCTTTGCAGATTGCAAGCTCAAATGTACTCATAACTCTTGTCCATATGAGGGTAATTATATTGTTAAGCAAGAAGATTTTCAACAACTATTTCAGAATCAAACATTATTGAGTAATCTTGATAATCCGAAATGTGGTAAATTTATTCTATTAGACCAATATGGATTCAAACACGTTGATGATAATGTATTCATAAAGCTCACGAATTCTCCCAAGACCGATTTTATATTTTTCATATCATCTTCTACAATAAAACGCTTTCAAGAGTCCGATGTAGTAGCTAAATACCTAAAAGATCATAAAATCACGTTTGATGAAACCAAACCTAAAGAATGTCATAGAGTTATTGCTAACTACTTTCGTCAGCTTATCCCTTTAACTAAAGAATATTATCTGCATCATTTCACAATCCAAAATCAGTCGAAGTCAAATTATTATGGACTGATATTTGGTTCCAATCACTCCTTTGGTATGGAGAAGTTTTTGAAAGTCTGTTGGAAATATGATAAACTTGCAGGAGAATCCAATTGTAATATCAATGATGACTTTGAACAGGGCACATTATTTCATAACCCTGACAACACCAATAAAATCGAACAAACTAAACAAGAAGTAAAAGAACTAATCCTTTTGAAAACAATCGATAACAACAAAGCAGGTATGAAATATATCTTAAGCAAAGGTTGTCTCCCTAATTTGTTTGTGGGTGTTGTTAATGAACTTATAGCCGAAAGGAAAATATCTATTGATGGCAAATTCAATAGACAAGTTACGGGAATACATAATGTGTCGGAATACCACATAAATATATTATGATATGAAAACAACAAAAATAGAATGGACTGATAAAACGTGGAACCCGATAACAGGCTGTACGAAAATATCCGCTGGATGCGCAAATTGTTATGCAGAAGTAATGGCAAAGCGACTGTGTGCAATGAGTCAAGACAAATATAAGAATGGATTTACTCTTACCTTACACGAAGAGGCTTTGACGGAACCTTATCGATGGAAAAAGCCTCATACTATATTTGTATGCTCAATGAGCGATTTATTTCATGAAAAAGTACCGGTTGAATTTATTGACAAAGTAATCCATACAATTATTGCGACCCCGCAACATAATTATCAGATACTTACTAAGCGGGCACAACGGATGAATGAATATTTCTCTCAAAAGCCTATTCCTAAAAATGCTTGGTTAGGTGTTACGGTCGATATTTCGGAATCTAAAGAGCGTATTGATTATCTTCGTAATCTTGATGCTCCTATTAAGTTTCTGTCTTGTGAGCCTTTATTAGAGGATTTAGGCACGTTAAACTTCGATGGAATAGATTGGGTTATCGTGGGAGGTGAAAGCGGTGTAAGGGCACGCCCTATGAAGGAAGAATGGGTACAATCCATAAAAAGACAGACAGAAGAGCAAGGCGCTGCGTTTTTCTTTAAGCAATGGGGAACATGGGGCAGCGATGGCATAAAAAGAAACAAAAAGGCTAATGGCAAGTTAATCAATGGTAAGGTGTATCAAAATATGCCTGTTTAGACTATTGCAAGGTATTGGGATTATTATACTTATTGCAAAAAAATAGAGAAAGAAAAAATATGGCTAAAAAGAATCAATCGAAAAGATTAACGAATCAACATAAAGAGTCTAAAGGTGTTGTTGGTATATTTGGGGGAGAAGCAAAATCGCATGACATAACAGTCGGGAAAATTTCACATTTTGTGATTGAACAACTTGAAAAGGAGTTTCCACAATTATCTTTTCAATACAGAACAAGCATAAAAAAAGAAGAAATAAACGAAGCATTAAGGAAAGTTGATCCGGAATTAGGGCAAACTCTTTTTGTGTCAAATTCAAGTATTATACCTGATGGTGGAATAATAGAAGTAAAAGACGATAACGATAATTGGAGAATCGTATTAGTATCGGAAGCTAAACACCAAGGGAAAGACATCGAAAATATCAAAAATGGGGTATTAGTAGGTAAGGATAGCAATCAAGACTTGATGGCTGCTGGCAATGCAATAGAGAGGTCGCATAAAAACATATCTGAAATAGCTAATTTGATGCTATCTGAATCTCATTTTCCTTATGTCTTATTTCTCGAAGGTTCAAATTTTTTAACAGAAACTATTTCAATAGAAAGACCTGACGGAAGGGTCGTAACGCTGGAATACAATTCAGGAATGTTAAATAGATTGGATAGATTAACTTCTGCAAATTACGGAATGCCTATTAATTCTAATTTGTGCAAAAACAAGTTTGTCAAGCATAAAGAAAAAACAATCATGCTTCAAGCAACTTCCATATACACACAAGGGAGTGGAGAAAAATGGGATATCAAAAAAATGTTTGATATAATGCTTGAAATTTCTAAAACTTCGCTTCAAGTATTAGGTAGTGAAATATTTAATCAGATAACCAAAAGCAAATAAGTAAAAACATCAAATAGACATTAATTGGAAATGGCAAGAAATGCAACAAATGAATTATTGCAAAAAGCTAAAAAGTCTAAGAGTGACGAGTTTTACACACAGCTTTTAGATATAATTAGCGAATTGCAACATTATAAAAGTCATTTTAAAAATAAAGTGGTTTATTGCAATTGCGATGACCCTCGGAATAGTAATTTCTTTGATTATTTTGCTTCAAATTTCAAAGAATTAGGTCTCAAAAAATTGATAACAGCCTGTTATAGAGAACAAGTAAAAGATTTATTTAATACGGAGGAAGATGAAAAAGGCTTTTTCTTTGAATATACAGGTGCAGAGGGTGAAAAAACCAAGCCAAGTTCAGCGGATATTGTTTACTTTAATGGCAATGGGGATTTTCGCAGTTCCGAAAGTATTGAGCTGTTAAAGCAGTCTGATATTATTGTTACTAATCCCCCATTTTCATTATTCAGAGAGTATGTAGCTCAATTAGTTAAATACGATAAAAAGTTTTTGATAATTGGTAATATTAATGCAATAACCTATAAGGAAATTTTCAAACTAATTAAAGAAAACAAAGCGTGGTTAGGAATAAATCTTGGTAGAGGTATTTCTGGTTTCATTGTTCCCGAACACTATGAACTTTATGGTACAGAGACTCGTATTGATAGCTTGGGGAACAGAATTGTTTCTCCAAACAATTGTCTGTGGTTAACTAACTTAGAGACTTCTAAACGTTACGAAGATATTGTACTCACAAAAAGATATTTTGGAAACGAAGCTGAATATCAAAAATATGACAACTATGATGGAATTAATGTCGATAAAACACAGGATATACCAGTAGACTACAAGGGATTTATGGGTGTACCCATAACTTTTTTACATAAGTTCAATCCCCGTCAATTTGAAATAATTAAATTTAGGAAAGGAAATGATGGTAAAGATCTGTCAGTAAATGGGAAATGTCCGTATTTTAGAATATTAATCAAAAATAAACAAATACGAACTGATCTAATGGAAAATGGATGAATCAGCTGATA
>JAIRKZ010000143.1 GCA_031259845.1 Tannerellaceae bacterium
ATTGTATTCATAAACAAACGAAAATCAACAGAGTCTTCCGGTAAATCCTTATTTCCTTCATCCTTATGCTTAACGAGAGAGAACAACATATTTTGTTCAATCGAATCATCCTCCTCCTCTCTCGAATACACTGTATTCTGCTGAACAATATATGTATAGGAGGCTTTCCGGGTAGCCTTACGGATTGCATACTCCTTTTCGGCTGCCTGGAGCGCCTTTCCATCCCGCCTTTGTTTGTTTTTTTTTTCTTCCCTGCAAAGATAACGGACTGCATGAATTTACAATGTACAGAAGCTTCTTTTATTGTGCGAGTAATATTTCAGTAATAGTAAGGTGTCATATTTTTTACGTAAATTCGCAGCGGTAAATTTCATGGAATATAAACTTATTTATTCAATATAATATGTATAGAACGAAGACTTGTGGCGAACTGCGCGCCTCCAACGTAAATCAACAGGTAACGTTGGCCGGCTGGGTGCAGAAAAACCGTAAAATGGGGGGGATGACATTTGTAGACCTTCGCGACCGCTATGGCGTCACCCAATTGGTATTCAATCAGGATGTAGACGCCTCTTTGTGTGAAAAGGCGAATAAGCTGGGGCGCGAATACGTAGTGCAGGCAACAGGCGTAGTAAAAGAACGCTCCAACAAAAACCTGCACATCCCAACCGGCGAAATAGAACTGATTGTATCAGAACTGACGATACTGAATGCCGCCGTCACTCCTCCGTTTACCATTGAAGACGAGACCGATGGCGGCGATGACCTCCGCATGAAATACCGTTACCTGGACCTCCGGCGCAATGTGGTACGGCATAACCTGGAGTTGCGCCATAAAATGACAATCGAAGTGCGCCGTTATATGGACAGCCAGCAGTTTATAGAAGTAGAAACGCCTGTGCTTGTAAGCTCTACACCCGAAGGGGCGAGAGACTTTGTAGTTCCTTCGCGTATGAATCCGGGACAGTTTTATGCCTTGCCTCAGTCTCCGCAAACACTTAAACAATTACTGATGGTATCGGGCTTCGACCGCTATTTCCAGATTGTAAAATGCTTCCGCGACGAAGACCTTCGCGCCGACCGGCAACCCGAGTTTACCCAGATAGACTGCGAAATGAGCTTCGTAGAGCAGGATGATATCCTTACTATGTTCGAAGGCCTGTCCAGGCATCTGTTTAAAACGATTCGCGGCGTGGAAATAAACGAGCCTTTCCGGCGCATCTCATGGCACGACGCCATGAAATACTATGGTTCGGACAAGCCAGACCTTCGTTTCGGCATGCGCTTCGTAGAATTAGGCGATGTGTTGAAAGGACATGGTTTCTCCGTCTTCGACAATGCCGCTTACGTAGGCGGTATTTGTGCAAAAGGCGCCGCCTCTTACACCCGCAAACAGCTGGATGCTTTGACCGACTTCGTTAAACGCCCTCAAATCGGCGCCAAAGGGATGGTGTACGCCCGTGTGGAAGAAGACGGAATAAAGTCAAGCGTAGATAAATTCTATACGCAAGACACCCTGCAGGAAATGAAGAAAGCCTTTGGCGCCGAACCAGGCGATTTGATACTGATTCTTTCGGGCGACGACGTGATGAAAACACGCAAACAACTCTGTGAATTACGCTTGGAGATGGGTAGCCAGTTAGGACTTCGCGATAAGAATAAATTCGCCTGCCTCTGGGTAGTAGACTTCCCGTTACTCGAATGGAGCGAGGAAGACCGGCGTTATTATGCCATGCACCACCCGTTTACCTCTCCCAAACCGGAAGATATTCATCTGTTAGACACTAATCCGGGAGACGTTCGCGCCAATGCCTATGATATGGTTGTCAACGGCGTGGAAGTGGGCGGAGGCTCTATCCGTATCCACGACAACGAACTCCAGCAAAAAATGTTCAGGCTGTTAGGCTTCACCGCCGAACAAGCCGAAGCCCAATTCGGGTTCCTGATGAATGCTTTCAAGTACGGAGCTCCCCCCCATGGAGGAATCGCCTACGGGCTCGACCGTTGGGTATCCCTTTTCGCCGGCCTCGACTCCATCCGCGACTGTATTGCTTTCCCGAAAAACAACTCAGGCCGCGACGTCATGCTCGACGCTCCTTCGGCAATAG
Source organism: Tannerellaceae bacterium (assembly GCA_031259845.1). Classification (GTDB taxonomy): domain Bacteria; phylum Bacteroidota; class Bacteroidia; order Bacteroidales; family Tannerellaceae; genus DFXE01. The sequence continues at coordinate 2,109 of JAIRKZ010000143.1, forward strand.
CCCAGGCGCAGTTGGATGAACTCCGGATTGCCGTAAACATACCGCCTGTATGCTGAAAGTTAAGGATATAATCAGTGAAATAGAAACGTATGCGCCGCTTTCGCTTCAGGAAGGGTTCGACAATGCGGGCGTTCAGGCGGGAGATATTAATCAGCTTGCCACAGGCGCCCTGTTGTGCCTCGACGTTACCGAGGCGGTCATCCACGAAGCCATACAGATGGATTGCAACCTGATTATTTCCCACCACCCGCTGGCTTTCAAACCTTTTAAGTCGCTGACGGGGCGCAGCTATGTGGAACGCTGCATTATGAAAGCCTGCAAGCACAATCTTGTTATTTATGCTGCGCATACGAACTTGGATAATGTAGCAGGAGGCGTAAACTTTCGTATAGCCGAATTGATTGGTTTGCATAACATCCGTATCCTCAGCCCGCAGAAGAATACATTGCTGAAAATGGTTACTTTCGTGCCGGAAGCCTGTGCCGGGACGGTGAGAAACGCATTGTTCAATGCCGGCGCCGGGCATATAGGCCATTACGATTCGTGTAGTTTCAACCTGAAAGGGGAAGGTACTTTCCGCGCCGGCGCGAACAGTAAACCATTTGTTGGTAAAGCGGGCGAATTGCATACCGAACGGGAAGAACGTATCGAAACGATCATTCCCGCATACCGCAAAAGCTCTGTCACCCGGGCATTGTTGTCTGTCCATCCATACGAAGAGCCTGCTTTTGATTTCTATCCATTAGACAATGTGTGGAATATGGCCGGTTCGGGGATTGCAGGCGAACTCCCGGAAAGCGAAAATGCATATAGCTTCCTCCTGCGGATAAAAGAGATATTTAACGTAGCGTGCGTAAAACATTCGGCCTTTACCGGCAAGCCTGTCCGCAAAGTAGCTGTCTGCGGCGGCAGCGGCGCTTTCCTGATACCCGAAGCCATAGCCTCCGGCGCCGATGTATTTATTACGGGCGAAGCAAAATACAATGATTTCTATGATGTTGAGAATAATATCCTCCTGGCTGTAATCGGCCATTATGAGTCTGAAGTATGTACAAAAAATATCTTTTATACTATTATATCGAAAAAATTCCCTACCTTTGCGTTGCATTTTTCAAACGTTAATTTGAACCCGGTAAAATATTTATAGAATGGCAAAGAAAACATCGGCTGAAAAAGAATATACAGTTGAAGAAAAGTTATCTGCACTGTATGAACTTCAGACTTTGGTGACTGAAATAGATAAAATTAAAACACTTCGCGGCGAGCTCCCTTTAGAAGTTCAAGACCTCGAAGACGAGATTGCAGGCTTAGAAACACGCCTTCACAACTATCAATCCGAAATAAAAGAATATGAGGTTTCCGTTGTAGAACAAAAAAATAAAATCGTTGACTCTACGGCATTGATTGAGAAATACAGGCTCCAGTTGGAAAACGTGCGTAACAACCGCGAATTTGACAACCTTACCAAAGAAATTGAGTTTCAAGGATTGGAAATCGAGTTTTCCGAAAAGAAGATTCGTGAATTTACCGAACTGATAGCAACGAAGAAAGCCGAAATCTCCGGCCTGAACGATACATTGGAAGGACGGAAAGCCGACTTATCCCAGAAGCGTAACGAACTGGAAGAAATCGTATCCGAAACAAAACAGGAGGAAGAAAAGCTTCGTGAAAAGGCAAAGAAGCTCGAATCGAACATCGAACCCCGTTTGCTTACCGCTTTCAAACGTATCCGTAAGGGCGCGCGTAATGGTTTGGCCGTAGTTTACATTCAGCGTGACGCCTGCGGCGGTTGCTTCAATAAAATCCCCCCCCAGAAACAAATGGATATCAAACTCCGTAAAAAGATTATCGTATGCGAATACTGTGGCCGTATTATGATCGACCCGGAATTGGCAGGCGTAGACGAATAAGTTTCATGAAGAAGTCTTTGTCTCTGAGTCCGTAATTGTTTGTTATGAATCGTTGAATTTTCCCGTTAAGACATTCAGATTTAGCGTTAATAGCTGACAGATTTGATATGCTTTTTTCAGTTCTTCGTAACAGTTGAAAAACCGCCCAATTGTTTCTTCCATTTCGCTGTTCCACTTATCTGCCGACTGCGTGAGGGCGTGCGTAAGGCTTGGAATTTGCGTGGGAAGCGCGTCGTACGCCGGATATTTATCGCTTAGGCCAGACACTGACCAGAAAGTATCCGGGTATTCATAATCAAATGTTGGAAGTAAAAGCAACTGATGATCGTGTGATACAATTTATTCCGGCAGATGAAATCAACACTTATCCGGGAATATTAACGCAGAATCCATAGTAAGCAATCAAATAAAATTAGCCGGTAATCGGAACTTGCCGGCTAATTTTTGTGTATAATTGTTTAGATGCTAAGATATTTATGTTTATTTTTGTTGGTGAATAATAAATTAGTTAAAGATATAAGACATGGAAAACACTCGTCGTTCTTTTATTAAGAAAATGACAGCTGCCGGTATAGGAACTGCCGGTATTGCATTAGCCGGTAATACCGCTGCTGCAACAAACAACGTAGCCTCCGAACCTCAAAAGAAGAAAACAGGCGGCAAAGATGACGATAAACTCAGATTTGGTTTTATCGGCACAGGTTCCAGATGCCAGGAACATATTAATAATGTATTAGCGATTCCCGGCAATAAAATCGTAGCTATATGCGATACCCAAAAAGGCCCATTGGATAGTACTTTAAAGCATATTGCCAAATTTAATGTGCCGGAACCGAAAGTATATACCGGAAGCGAACGCTCATTCGAACAGATGCTGAGCAACGAAGCGTTCGATTGCGTAATTATTGCAAGCCCGTGGGAATGGCATGTACCGATGTCGGTTGCCGCGATGAAGGCAGGCGTTCCTTATGTAGGCGTAGAAGTATCTGCGGCTAATACGCTTGAGGAATGTTGGGATTTGGTTAATGTATCCGAAGCTACGGGAAGCCATTTGAATATTATGGAAAACGTATGTTACCGCCGGGACGTTATGGCTGCTTTGAATATGGTTCGCCAAGGGTTGTTTGGTGAATTATTGCATGGAACTTGCGGATACCAGCATGATCTGCGTGATATAAAGTTCAATGACGGCGTACATTACGGCTATCAAAAAGGCGGTGATTTACGTATGGGGCCAACCGCTTATTCCGAAGCGCAATGGCGCACCCAACATTCTGTCACTCGTAATGGCGATATTTATCCGACACATGGTATCGGGCCGGTTTCCAATTGTTTGGATATTAACCACGGAAACCGTTTCTTATCGTTAACGGCTATGGCTACACAGTCTCGCGGCTTACACAAATTCGTTGTCGATAATGGAGGAGCGAATCATCCGTATGCTAAGATTCATTTTAATTTAGGCGATATTGTTACTTCTATGATTAAATGTGCGAACGGGCAAACGGTTATTGTTACGCACGACACAAACTCGCCCCGCCCGTATTCACTCGGTTTTCGTATTCAGGGAACAGAAGGTTTATGGATGAACGACGGAGAACATGTATATGTAGAAGGGCAATCCAAGCCCCACCGTTGGGATGAATCGGAAGAATGGTTCAAAAAATACGACCATAAACTTTGGAGCACATTAGAAGCCACAGCCAGAGAAGCGGGCCACGGCGGTATGGACTACATCATGATGTATGATTTGATTGATGCGATTCATAATAAGAAACCGGCGCCTATGGATTGTTACGACGCCGCTGCCTGGAGCGCAATTTCAGGATTGTCCGAGATGTCTGTCGCCCGCGGCGGAGCAGTTGTTGATTTTCCCGATTTCACGCGCGGACAATGGATACACCGCAAACCGGGTTTTGCTATTTGATATAAACAGTTATATAAAAAAGAAGAATAAAGTAGGAGAAAAATAAAGTAGTTTTCCTCCTGCTTTATTGTGTACCGTGCATGGTTCATAACTCGGTGGTGCAAGTCCACTATGGAGGTAGGTAGCGACCAACCATTAGCAGAAGGCAATGGTGTCCATAGCGATGTGGAATCAGAAGGAAGCCGTATGCAAAGTCCCGGTCTGAGGAACACAAACATCATACAAGGCTCAAGTTGCAGGGTGAGTTTACAACACAAAACAAAGCCCGAAAGCTATCCGGATGCGACAGAGTAAATGATGCGGATATATGGGATGAAGGTTATAACCTTACCACGGGAGGTCTCACGGACGTGCGGACGTTTTTTTTCGGAAGCACGGCGTATCATTATGCAAAGTAAGAGGAGTATCCTTGTCGTAAAAAGCAGTTTTCTTGAAAAAAACTTCCGTTTAATATAACGTCTTAACTTTCATGTTACGGAACCAAACATTACCTCCTTGCCCCTGAAGCCCGATAAAACCTTCCTGATTGTTTCCCCCGCAATTTGTCAGTAGTTCGTATGCCAATGGGCATTTGTCTTTACTGAATTTGCTATTGCTCAGCATTTCTCTCCATTGGCTGGTCCACAGATGGTATTCCACAACCGGTTCATCATTCTGGTAATGGGCTACTGTTCCTTTGAAACAGTGTATCTTCCCTTTATTCCATTCGCCGGATGGTTTGGCATTTTGAGGTTTGGCCGGCATCATATCATATAAGGAAGCCGACATGCGGTTGCCGTTTTTCCCTGATTTGGCGTCGGGATGGTTCTCATTATCCAGAATCTGATATTTGGGAGCAGAAAAACAAGCCGGTTGATCTTCTACTTCCTGAATGTAGAAAAATACGCTCGCGCTTGAACCTTTGGCTACTTTCCACTCAAATTCAAATTCAAAGTTTTTAAACGTATGGGCAAACAGAATATCGCCTCCCTCCGAATCCTGTACGCCACTGCCTGTCCCGTTGAATTTAACAGCATCATCTTCTATTGTCCACAGAGCGGGTACTACCGTTTTATTATAACCTCTCCAGCCATCGAAGGATTCACCGTCGAAAATTGTAATCCAGCCATCAACATCTTTTGCAAAGGATGTCAAATCAATTGTCGGCAGGTTTAGCAATTTATAGTCGGGAGCCGCTATTCCGGCTTGCGTATTTTCAACTGGAACATCATTGGATTTCTTCCCCCTGGTACAAGCTGCCATACTGTATAATAATATGGCAGTTGTAGCTGTAAATAATATTGATTTTCTCATATCATCCATTATTTAGAGAAGATTCAACAAGCATCAAGGCATATCCACTAATTTCCAGCCGGCGCGATAATTGTGTTTGATCAATTCTTCGGCAAATTTCTTTGCATTAACCGGATCTGTCCAGGTTTTATTAAATGACGGATGCCCGTCTTTAATCGTGAAACCATCCTTAATAACTATTTTGAGTTCCTCGTCGTCACTGATATTCGTAAACTTCATATTCGGCCCATCCCATAGAAGTTCTTTATTCAATGTTTGCAAGCGAACGGCCAATACGCCCATCACAACCATTTCATTGAAAGGGCCGGCTTCGGAAAAGTCCGACTTGGTCAATACTCGATTGCTTGCACTCTCTTTACAGGCGCGCACCCAGTCTTGTTGGTGTCCGCTACGCCCTTCTATGCGGCGTTCCGTTTTTGTAACCTCAGGCGTACGGCCTGAAAGCAGCCAGGGTTCTGCACCATAGCAACCACAAATCAATGTATCTTTGGTTCCGTGGAAAATAACAGCGCCACCCTGTACATTCATATTTTTACCTGCCGGCCAGCCGCATGGAATATCCGGTTTTAAACCGCCATCATACCAATGTACTTCCACTTCCGGCAGCGTTACCTTCGGCATATTATCACGAGCCGGGAAGATAAGTTTTACGTGTTGTGCCTGCGGAGCGCAGTCTTTTAATAATAAAGTAGAAGAACCTTGAACTTTGACAGGATATCCCAGTTTCAGCCCTTTAAATACAGGATGAAGGATATGGCAAGCCATATCGCCTAACGCGCCTGTGCCATAACTCCACCAGCCACGCCAGTTCCAGGGATGATAAAGGCTGTTGTAAGGTCTTAATTCGGCCGGGCCGGTAAATAAGTCCCAGTTTAATGTGGAAGGAACTTTATCGGCTTTTTCGGGCGTCATCAATCCTTGCGGCCAGATAGGACGGTCAGTAAAAGCTTCCACTTTGGTTACTTCACCTATTTCGCCATTCCAAATCCATTCGCAGATAAGATTTACGCCTTCGGCCGACGACCCTTGATTACCCATCTGGGTAGCCACCTTATATTTATCAGCTAATTTCGTGAGCAGGCGCGATTCGTAAACCGAATGGGTTAATGGTTTCTCGCAATATACATGTTTACCCATTGTTATGGCTTCGGAAGCAATAATTGCATGGGTATGGTCGGCCGTGGCAACCATCACGGCGTCAATGTCTTTACCCATTTCATCAAACAGCTTGCGATAGTCCCAATATTTCTTTGCCTGGCTGTATTTGTCGAATACAGGTTTTGAATACGCCCAGTCTACATCGCAAAGCGCTGCAAAGTTTTCCGTTTCCAAACCTCGTAATACGGAAGCGCCACGTCCGCCTATACCGATACCCGCTATATTTAATTTATCCGTAGGGGCCGTATAGCCATGACTTTTACCCAGTATGGAACCGGGAACAATAGTTAATGCAGCCGCAGCAGTTGCCCCACGCTGCAAAAATGATCTTCTTGATATTCCTGACATAATAGTTCGTTTTAAAAAGTTTCTATTTCACCATCTGATAGATACGGATAACCTGCTCTTCCTTCCTATACTCCCGTACTGGGAGGAAGACTATAGCTATCATAATTAACCTAATAATATTAATAATTAATTATCTTATGAAGAATTCTGGTCTATTGTGTACGTATCAATTGCTACTACTAAATACAGGGTATCCGGGATTCTGTGTCAAATTCGGATTTCTTTCCCAAGCTGTCTGAGGAATCGGGAATAATAAACGATAATCAGGAGACCTGTCCGGTTTCAAATAAGCCGGTTCAAGGAATTTTCCGAAACGAATCATATCCTGGCGGCTGACATTTTCCCAAGCCAATTCCAAACGCCTTTCCAAATATAAATTATCCAATGTAGCTGTTACATAATTATGATCGGCATTGCCAAATCCTCTTTCACGGATAATGTTGATCAGGCGGGTAGCTTCGGCAGTATTACTACCCAAACGCAGTAAAGCTTCAGCTTTCATCAAATATACATCCACCAGACGGAAGATTGCAAAATCATTTTCCATTTCGGAACTTGACAAACCAACTTCCCACACCCATTTATTTACACGGGCGCCATCTTCCTGGTTTACTTCTCCCCATTGGGTTCCTTCTTTCAAGGATCCGTCAATCATTGTAAGATCAATGGTATGAATAAGCGGACGAGTATGAGCCGTAATAATCACTTCACCCGTATTCGGATCATACAACGGGCCTATCAGGAAAGAACCTGTTTTACGCAAATCTTCATCATCAAATTGTTTCACGTAATCCGGCTGAGCGCAAATCCCATTCCAGGTTCCAAAACTCATTCCTAATGCAGGAGGAGCAAGATAATGCAGCGTCCTGTAATTTAAGTGATTTCCACCATCGGCTTTACCAAAACATATTGGAAAGATAATTTCTTTTGAATTTTGATTTTGAACAGCAAAGCTTGCTTTCCAGTCTGCTTCAATAATATAAGGTAATCCCATTACCACGTTGCAAGCATCAATGACGCCTTGCCAGTTTGGAGAGCCTGTCCATACTTCTGCATTCAGATACATTTTAGCAAGCAATGTATAGGCTGCGCCTTTTGTAAACTTACCATAACTTGCGTTCGATACGTCATCACGCAATTGGTCTTTAATCTCATTCAGCTCTTTAATTACAAAATCAAATAAATCCTTTCTTTGTGTGATACCCGGAAGTTCCGTGTCGTTGAAATCAATAGCCAAAGGAGCATTTCCATAATTATCAATCAGCATATAATACCAGAACGCACGAATTCCGCGTATTTCACATAATGTTCTTGCTTTCAAATCAGCATCCATTTCTGTTTTTTCAATGATACTGTATACCTGATTACAGGTAGAAATACCTTCCGTACACGCATTCCATGAATTTTTCACGAGATTATTACGTGCAGTCCAAGTATGCAGTTTCATTTCCATATGGGCACCGCCATCCCACCAGTCGCCACCGCGACGGGTAGGGCTGATTGCCATATCGGATGTTTCCTCTATCATACAGAAGAAATCCCCCGGCCAAAGACTCTTCAATGATTTATAAACCGGAGCGATAATTGAATTAATCTGAGCGGATGTTTTTCCGAATTGGTCAGCCGGAATGGTGTCATATACGTCTTCATCCAAGTTCGTACAAGCCGGCATACTCCACAGTAAAGCACATCCTGCAATTAATGATAATATATGTATTCTTTTCATATTCGTTTTAATTATTAATGTTAGAAACTTAAACTTACGCCTACCGAGAATGTTCTGTTCTTTGGATAAAACTCACGGTCTTGAACTCCCGGAGCTGCGCCCTCATTTCTTGTAAAGTCTACTTCCGGGTCTAATCCTTTATAACCGGTTATTACAAACAAGTTTTGTCCTGTTACATAAACTCTCGCACGATCTATCCAACCCAATTTCTTTGTATCGAAAGTATACCCAATAGACATATTATCCAATCTTGCATAAGAAGCATCTTCCACATAATAAGAAGAATATTCCGGCACTTGTTTCAACTGGAAGGTTAACGGATCGTTCAAAGCGTTGGCGCCAATCAGATAACCCGATTGGGCGTAAGCCATGCGCATGTGGTTTAATACGTCATTGCCTATGCTTCCACGAATAAAGACAGACATATCCCATTTCTTATAAGAGAATGTATTGTTCCATCCGAATGTCCAGTCGGGGTAAGCAGCTCCTATATACGTACGGTCTTCTTCCGAAATCTGTCCGTCATCATTTGTATCCTGCATAATATAATGGCCATCCTCGCCGATACCTAAACACTTCCATCCGTAGAACTGTCCGACCGGGTAGCCGGTTTCCAGCACGTGTGTAGTATTGGATGAGCCGCCGCGAATCCATGCATCTCCGATAAGAATGCGGTCTGCCGTATAAATATCGTTGGAAAGACGGGTTATTTCATTCTTATTATATGCCAGATTCAACGAAGTTGTCCAGTTGAAATCTTTCGTACGTACGGCGTCTACCGTAAATGCCATTTCAACCCCTGTGTTCTTCATATCACCTACATTCGCCATCATTTCATTATGTAAATAGGGAGGTGTTGGTACATTATATTTATACAACATGTCTTTCGTGTTTTTTTCGTACCATTCAACCGTACCGTTTAAACGCCCGTTGAATAAGGTGAAATCTACTCCGACATTCAACATGGCAGTTTCTTCCCATTTTAAATTCGGATTCGCATTCTGATTAATTTTGTAGGCTGTCAACCATGAACCATTATCATAATATGTTCCGTTCGAGCCATATAATTCTAATGACTTATAGGGGTCTAAACCATCCTGATTACCGGTTACGCCATAACCAACACGCAGTTTCAGGTCGTTTACCCAGGAAACGTCTTTCATAAACGACTCCTGCGAAATACCCCAGGCAGCAGACGCCGAAGGGAAAATACCCCATTTATGGTTGGCTCCGAATTTGGATGAACCGTCGCGGCGTATGGTAGCTGTTACCATATATTTTTCAGCATAGCTATAGTGCGCGCGTCCGAAGAAAGAGATCAGTTTATTCATGTTTCTTTGAGATTCAACGTCTGTAGGGCGTAATCCCTGCCCTGCCTGCAAATTGTCGGATCCTAACATATCTGTTACAAAATCACGGTTCGCTACCCGGGCAAATGAATAATCATTTCTTTCCCACGAATATCCAGCCATAACGTCTAATTTATGTAACTCGCCAATTGCTGTATTATAATTGGCTGTCCATTCCATTAATTGTTTGTCCCAAACCTTGTCTTCCTTTTGCGCCCAACCATTATTATCCCGTCCGGCCTGAGTTTCGGAATTATTATACTGGCTTCTGTTTTCCGTCCGGCGGCTTTTATAAAGATTAGATTTTATGTCTAAGCCGTCAATAATGGTGAACGAAATATCCCCATTCCCAAAAAAGTACTGATTTTTATACTTATCCGTATTCAAATCCTGGTTTCTTACCGGATTACCCTGGTCGTACTCAAGTGTGTCGAAATAGGAACCATCCGATAATTTCACCGGGTAAACAGGAAGCATATTATAGGCCAATACAAAGTTCCCGCCACGGAAGTTGTCACGGTCGGTGATCGTATTTGAACCAGTTAAACCAATACGCAAACGGTCATTAATAGCGCGTTGCTGAAACTGAAAACGGAAACTGTAACGTTCCATCCCATTATCACGCAAAACGCCTTCTCTGTTCAGGTAAGTGAAAGAGGCGCGATAATTATTCTTTGAACCGCCGCCCGACATAGAAATAGCATGGTTGTGCGAAATGGCCGTGCGGGTAATTTCATCCACCCAATCCGTATCAGCGCCATACTGGTCGTATACCGAACCATCCAGGGCGTTATCTTTTACATACTGCCGCCATTCGGAAGCCGTAAATAAGTCCGGTTTTTTAGCGATATTCGACATGGCTACATATCCGTCATACGATACAAGCGTTTTCGAGCCGGAACCTCTTTTGGTGGTAATCAAAATTACCCCGCCAGCCGAACGGGAACCATAAATAGCGGCGGAAGAAGCATCTTTCAATACGGATATAGATTCGATATCCTGTGGAGAAACGGTAGACATATCACCTCCCGGCACGCCGTCTATTACAATGAAAGGCCCATTATCTTTCTGAATCGTAGACGTACCTCTCAAACGAATCGTTGGATTACCTCCCACATCGCCGGTACCCATATTGATAACCAGCCCGGCTACTTTGCCTTGCAGCAGGTCGGCGGCGTCGCGGGTGACGCCTTTGTTGAAGTTTTCTTCGGAAATGTTTGCTACCGAACCGGTAATCTCGCGGCGGGTTTGCGTACCGTAACCGATTGCTACAACTTCGCCCAGGTTAACTACCGAAGGGTCTAAGGTAACATTGATGGTGTTACGTCCGTTTACGGTTTCTTCTTTCGTATTGTATCCGATAAAGGAAAACTGAAGGATTGTTCCCTGTGAATTACTGATACTTAATGAGTAGTTACCGTCAAGATCGGTAACCGTACCATTGGTAGTACCTTTTTCAAGAATGTTGGCTCCAATAATGCCTTCGCCAAATTCGTCCAGGATTTTACCTTTTACCGTAAATTGAGCAAAGGCGGCCGTTGAGCAGAAACTCATCATCAAAGACAGGATACCTATCTTTCGAAGAGAGCTAAACGAGTAAAGAACTTTTTTTATTTGTTCCATAAATTGTTGAAAAATTTAAAGTTTAACAATATTTCATCCTTGCAAATATATTATGTGAACAAATGCAATTGTTAATGTATGTTTTAAAAGTAAGTGAACAGTAAATTATTAGTAATAAGTAAATTTTGTTATCATTTGGTTATTTGGTATTTGAATGTATACTTATTCTTTCTTTTAGTAAATCCTCTTAATTTATTTAGAGTGGGAATGTTTATCTTTGCCGTGTTACTTTTTTGTATATCTTTACATGAAATTCCATCGTATGAAAATATATTGGTTAATTCTTACTGTGTTGACCGGGATGTTTGAATTGTCGGCTGCCAATGTTACAGACTCTTTACTGATTGAATTAGACAAAACCCTTTTGAACGGGCATCTTTATATGGAACAGAAAGAGCATCGTTTGAACAGGCTGAAAATTCAATTGGAACAGGAGCTGTCGCCCGATAAACAATATGATATCACTTACAGGATTATTGATGAATACAAGAGCTATATGAGCGACTCTGCACTGGTGTATGTAAACAAAAATATCCAGCTTGCCGGCCTGCAGAACAATATGGCATGGCTAATCCGTGCAAAGCTTCAGTATGCATTTGTTTTGTCCTCGTCGGGGTTATTTATTGAAGCCGAATCTATTCTGAAAAGTATCCCCAGAGACTCAATGGACAGGGAAATGCTTGCAGACTACTATAAGGGACTGGAACTGCTATACATTAATATTAGTATATATCAGGAAGGGAAACAAATAACGCTGACTAATTATAAGGAATCAATCAGGGAATACCGCGATTCCGTCTTGTATTTCCTGCCGGATAATGCGCCCGAACGGTTGTTCTACCAATTCTTACTGGCCGATTCGGACAATAAATCCGACACTGCTCTGGCTTATTTGAAATCTTACCTGGCCACATTATACCCCGGGACGCATGAACATGCAAAAAAAATGTATAGCCTTTCCATGTTATACGAAAAAACGGGCGATACGGAACAGCAAATAAAAAGCCTTATTTTAGCCGTCATGTCGGATGTAAAAGACGCCGTTAAGGAAAACAGGGCTTTGCTGGATTTGTCTATCCGGCTATATAATCAGGGAAATATAGACAGGGCTTTCGCTTATATACAATATGCCCTGAACGATGCTAATTTCTATAATGCGCGTTTCCGGTATTTTGAAATATCAAAAGCCCTCCCTATTATAACTTCCGCCTATCAGCAGGTAAATGCCGAACATAATCGTAAGCTGAAGAGCAGGCTGTACATCTTTAGCGCCTTATTTCTCGTAATGCTGCTGCTGGCGGCCCTTATCTATAAGGCGGCGCAGGAGAAGACAAAGAAGAAGATTAAAGAGACGAATGAGAACTTTGAAGAACTGAATAATAACCTGAATCGCCTGAATCGCGAATTGAGCGAGGCAAACCATATTAAGGAAGAATATATCGGGTATTTTATCGACCTGTGTTCCGAATATATCGGTAATCTGGAGGATTACAGGAAAACGGTGTTCAACAAGATTGCCGCCAAACGCTTCGACGAACTGTTAAGGTCGTCCGGCGCTTCTTCAGACAAAGCAAGCGAAATAAAGGACTTATACGCTAATTTCGACAGGGCTTTCCTCAATATTTACCCCGAATTTATACCTTCTATCAACAAGCTGCTGGTAAAAGAAGCCCGTTTCGACATCAAAAAAGGCGACTTGCTGAACACCGAGCTCCGGATATTTGCCCTAATCAGGCTGGGCATTACCGATTCGGCCAAAATCGCCTCCTTCCTTCGCTGCTCGCTTCAAACCGTTTACAATTACCGCAGCAAGATGAAGCGCAACAGCCTGGATGAACTGAAAGACATCGAAGAACAAATCAGGAAAATAGGCGTTCCCTGCCTCCCGTAGTTACCTAAAAATAGTTATTTTGTATGCCGGAAGCAGGGAGGTTTTACCTAATTGTGGTGATTGACTGATATTTTGTTTGTAATTACTTTTGCGGTAATAATAGAACACTACAAACACATCACTACATTGAAAGCGATATCACGCAGCATATTCCCGGCGTTTATTTTATTCTTTTTTTCTGTCACGGTTTGGGGGCAGGAAGGGGGCGCTATGATTTCGGGTAAGATTATATCTACGGAAAGAGAAACGGTAGACTTTGCAACGGTCTACCTGAAAGGCACTAATTATGGCGGGACAACCAACGCGGAGGGTATTTACCACTTGCGGGCGCCGGCCGGAAGCTATACGCTGGTGGTGTCTGCCATCGGTTACAAAACGGTAGAACAGCGGGTAAAACTCGTAGCCGGCGAAAGGGTGAAACGAAACGTTACCATTACCCCGCAAGCCACCGCGCTGGACGAGGTGGTAGTGGTGTCGAACGGTGTCAGCCGGCTTAAACGCTCGGCGTTCAACGCCGTGGCCATCGACGCCAAATCGCTGCAAAACACTACCCAGAACCTAAGCCAGGTATTGGTGCAGGCGCCGGGGATGAAGCTCCGCGAATCGGGGGGCGTAGGCTCGGACATGCAGTTGATGATGGACGGGTTCAGCGGCAAGCATATCAAGATATTTATTGACGGCGTGCCGCAGGAAGGGGTAGGCAGCTCGTTCGGGCTGAACAATATACCGGTTAATTATGCCGAACGGATTGAGATATATAAAGGCGTAGTGCCGGTTGGTTTCGGAACAGACGCCATCGGGGGAGTAATCAATATCGTCACCCGGAAGAACCTTAACAAATGGTTTCTGGATGCTTCCTATTCGTATGGTTCGTTTAATACGCACAGATCGTATGTACATTTCGGGCAAACCTTCAGGAGCGGCCTGACTTACGAAGTTAATGCTTTCCAGAACTATTCCGACAATAATTATTATGTAGACACGCCGGTAAAGGATTTTGAAACAGGGGCAATCAACAAGAAGAAGATAGAGCACGTAAGGCGTTTCCATGATACTTACCATAACGAAGCCATCGCAGGCAAAGCGGGTATCGTAAACAAGAAGTGGGCAGACCGCTTGATGCTGGGGATTACCTACTCGCGCATGTATAAGGATATACAGAACGGCGTACGCCAGGAAATCGTTTTCGGAGGCAAATACCGCAAAGACCATTCGCTTATGCCTTCGCTGGAGTATCGCAAGCAAGACTTGTTGTTGAAGGGCTTGGATGTGGCGCTGACGGCCAACTACAACAAGAATGTTGCCCAGAATGTGGATACGTCTGCTTACGAGTTTAACTGGCGGGGCGAGCAGCGTATCCTCCGGACGCCCGGCGAGCAGTCTTATCAAAACACACGGTCGGACAATAATAACTGGAACGGCGCTTTTACCGCCAATTACCGCCTGGGTATAGCCCATACGTTTACGTTCAACCATGTATTGAACTCTTTCAAACGTTCTAACACCTCCCTCCTGAACAAAAATACCGAGGCAAACGCCATACCCAAAGAAACCGGCAAGAACATTAGCGGCCTTTCTTACCGCCTGATGCCTTCGGAATACTGGAACGTATCGGTATTTGGCAAAAACTATCACCAGTCTATCGCCGGCCCCATCGCCACCTCTACCGCCCAGGACGACTACAAGCGGATAACCAATTCCATTAACGCCCTGGGATACGGGGCGGCAGGCACTTATTTCATCCTAAAGAGCATGCAGGCTAAATTTTCTTATGAAAAAGCCTACCGCCTGCCTACCAACGATGAAATGTTCGGCGACGAAGACCTTGAAACGGGGGATATTGCCCTGAAACCCGAAAACAGCGACAACCTGAACTTCAATATAAGTTATAACGAACTGTTCGGCAAACATTCCATCTACGTAGAGGGCGGCGTGATATACCGGAATACAAAAGATTACATCCAGCGTAATATCACAACCCTGGGCGGCGGCAAGTACGGGGCAGCCTTTGTAAACCACGGCCGTGTAGAAACAAAAGGATATACCCTTTCCCTCCGTTATGGCTTTGCGCACTGGGTAAGCGTGGGGGGAAACTTTACCCGGATGGATGTGCGCGATAATGTAAAGACCGTTACCAGCGGCACAAACCAGGAGAGCCTCACCTACGGCGCACGCATGCCGAACCTGCCCTACCGGTTTGCCAATTCAGACGCATCGTTCTACTGGCGCAACCTGGGGCGGAAAGGCAATTTGCTCACCCTTACCTACGACAATTTATACATGCACAGCTTTCCGCTCTATTCGGAAGCAGTAGGCAGCGGAACGGGCTTTATGGTTCCCACGCAGTTTTCGCACAATCTTACCCTCTCATACGGCATACAGCACGGACGCTACAACGTGTCGTTCGAATGCCGCAACTTCACGAACGAGAAGCTCTACGACAATTTCAGCCTGCAGAAAGCGGGCAGGGCTTTCTATGGGAAAGTAAGGGTTTACTTCGGTAATTAACAGTATTATCTTTTTTACAAACAATAAGTTTCAACTATAAATAAATTAAACGACATGAGAAAAAATCAGTTAATGAACGCGCTTGTTGCCATTCTTGCAGCCGGCTGTATGTTTACCTCTTGCGGAGGCGACGACGATCCCGTAACACCGAACGATAAGCCGGCAGTAGAAGACCCGGACGAGCCGAAAGAAGAGCCGAAAGAAGTTGTGTCTAACTATGTGATAGCTGCCACGGTAGGCAGCGCCAGTTACCTGCTTACTGCCGACACGCTGGGCGAAGGAAGCGTATCGGCCAGGAATAACGGGCTTGAAACGGAAACCGGAACTTACTGGATTTTCTATCAGGATAAATATCTATACCGCCTGGTATACAATCAGGGAAACGCAGGGATCAGTTCTTCCTACATCCTCAATGAAAAAGGCGAAGTGACAGACCGCGATATGCAATACGAAATAAGGAGGTTCACCTCTTACGGCATCTACAAGGGCTTTATCATCACCACTTCTACCGGCACGCTGGGCGAAAGCTATGCGGATGCATACGGCAATGAGCCGTTTGGCTTCCAGCTGTCGTACCTGGATGTAGCCCAGGAAACATTCAAAGACAACAGCGAGGTGATATCGGCCGAGAACTACTTCGGCAATGGCGAATATGTAACGCTGGCAGGTATCCTCGAAGCCAATGGCAAGATATACTCCGCCCCCATATCCATGGGCCTGAGCCACTACGGCGTAAAGGCAGAGGGAGGGAAATATGTTAAATATCCCGAACTGGTAACCACCGAATCGGGTGGAGGAGGCTCCGGCGCATACACGGCAGGGCAGTTACCCAATACGCAATACCCGGATGAAGCATGGGTGGCTATCTATAATGATGAAACGCTCAAAAACCCGAAGCTGATAAAGACGGATAAGATAAGCTATGCCTGCGGACGCTTCCGCTCACAGTATTACCAGACTACCTGGGCTGCCGACAACGGCGACGTCTATGTATTCTCGCCAAGCTATGCCAAAACAATGACGGCAGACGTGCAGAAAGCCACCTTGCCGGCCGGCGTTGTACGCATAAAGGCTGGCGCCGAAGAATTTGACCCCGGTTATTACTGTAACCTCGAAGAGCAGACCGGAGGCGCTTCATTCCTGCGTTGCTGGCATATCTCGGAAGACTATTTCCTCTTTGTGATGTACGATAAGCCTTTTACGGAAACGGGCTATACGGCTTCCAAACTGGCCGTATACAAGGGAGAAGACAAGAAGTTTACCTACGTAACAGGTATGCCAGACGATATTTCCACGTTCGGAAGCGCTCCTTTCTTTGAAAACGGCATTGCCTATATGCCTGTAACAACTACGAACGGCCAGCCTGCCTTTTACTGCATCGACCCGGCAACGGCCGTAGCAAAGAAAGGGATTACCGTTGAATCCGAGTCGATTGGCGCCGCCGGCAAGCTGACGTATTACGAATAAGTAATATAAAGCATACAATGGTTAAGATACTAATAGACTTACTGGAGTTTCTGAGGCTGTGCGCACCCCTCGTCACTTCCCTGGCCATACTTGCCATGCTGTGCATCTTGCTGGCCAAATCAATAAGGAAGCACGCTACGGTATATTATTGGGTATTGGCCATACCTTTCGCATTGGTGGCCATACCTTTTACGTGCCGGATGCTGGGGATAGAAATAGCCGGCCTCACCGGTATCCCGGTACTCGGAGAGCTTGTAAGAGACTATATACACATGGGCGCATTCGGGCATCCCTTACTGATTATTATCATGTACATGGGAGCGCTCGACCCTAAGATTCCCGGCGTTAAAAAGCTACTGTCCATACGCAAGGAACTTTCCATTATATCAGGCTTTCCTGTTCTTGCACATTCGCTTATCCGCATTACTTCGAGCGTTCCCGGCTCTTTCAGATTCTTTGCAGACCATGCCGGGTATATGGCGCAAACAAAAGTGGCAAGCCCGTGGGGCGCCGGCATAAGCAGTTTCAGCTTTCTGCTGGGCGTTATCATGCTGCTGCTATTCATACCCCTCTGGGTTACGTCGTTCGACTGGGTACGCAGGCGGATGAGCAACGTAAAATGGCGGAAACTCCAGCGATGGGCCTACGTATTGTATGCCGCCTTATTTATCCATGCAATAGGTATACAGACAGGCGGCCTGCTGAATCCAAGGGGCGGAGGCGCCCCAAGGCCGGTAGCCGTTGAAGCCACAGTAGCCGTAAATGCAGAGCCGGCAGCAAATGAACACAGCGGGCGCAATGAACAGCAAAGCGGACGCAATGAACAGCAAAGCGGACGCGATGAACAGCAAAGCGGGCGCGATGGGCAAAGCGGGCGCGACGAGCAGCGCAGCGGGCGCGATGGGCAAAGCGGGCGCGATGGGCAGCGCAGCGGGCGCGACGAGCAGCGCAGCGGGCGCGATGGGCAGCCCGAATCCGTAAAGCCCGACCCAAACCGGCA
>JAIRKZ010000179.1 GCA_031259845.1 Tannerellaceae bacterium
CGAACTTCACTGCCTGTCTCATCAAGAACACCACGATGCTCTTCTTCGACTTTACTAACTTCGAACAAATCAAGGATGCCTTCCGGAAGTATCAGACTTGCCAGAGACTCATAAATGGAGGAGGATAAGAACATAACGAAAGAGCAAGCCAGGAAGAAACTGCACAACTTGTATCGTTGCTGTCGGATATTTGGTTAGTCGATGCCTCTATACAATCCACGGACTATTGCGCATGAGCCCAAAAAGCGTATCTTTGCCGGACTTATTATAACGTATGGTTACTTTGGACGAGAAAGATTTTGAAATTATGTCGCCGGCAGGTTCGTACGAATCGCTTATGGCGGCTATACAAGGGGGGGCCGGCTCTGTTTACTTTGGTATTGAAGGGCTGAATATGCGTTCGCGCTCTTCGAACAATTTTACTACGGATGATTTGCGGAAAATCGTTTCTGTTTGCCAAGAACATCAAATCAAAAGTTATCTTACTGTCAATACAATTATATATGATGAGGATATTGCTTTGATGCATGAAATTATCGACGCTGCGAAAGAGGCCGGGGTATCTGCGATTATCGCGGCCGACGTAGCGGCGATGAGCTATGCCGCCGGCGCCGGGCAGGAGGTTCACTTATCTACCCAACTGAATATAAGCAATGCGGATGCGCTGAAATTTTATGCGCGTTTTGCCGATGTGGCGGTATTGGCCCGCGAATTAAACCTTGGGCAGGTACGGCATATATATAAACAAATAAACGAAGAGCAGATAAAAGGGCCGAAGGGCGAATTGATACGTATCGAGATGTTTTGCCACGGAGCTTTGTGCATGGCGGTATCGGGTAAATGCTACCTGAGCCTGCATGAAATGAATGCTTCTGCCAACCGGGGGGCTTGTATGCAAATCTGCCGGCGGGGATATACGGTGAAAGACAAAGACAGCGACATCGAACTATCTGTTGATAATCAATATATCATGTCGCCTAAAGACTTAAAGACCATTCATTTTATGGATAAGATGATAGACGCCGGCGTTCGCGTATTTAAAATAGAAGGCAGGGCCCGCGGCCCGGAATACGTCCGTATCGTAACCGAATGTTATAAAGAAGCTATCAGGGCTTACTGCGAAGGCAGTTATTCCGGAGACAAAATAGCCGATTGGGACAAACGCCTGCAAAGCGTTTTTAACAGAGGTTTCTGGAACGGTTATTATTTGGGGCAACGATTGGGCGAGTGGAGCAGCCGGTATGGTTCCGGCGCCACGAAGAAAAAAATATATGTAGCCAAAGCCATCAAATACTTCAGCCAACTGGAAATTGCCGAATTTGAAATGGAATCGCAAAACCTGAAAACAGGGGATGAGATATTAATCACAGGCCCTACGACCGGCGCAATAATGCAAACGATCGACGAAATCAGGGTAGACTTAACGCCGGTAGGCGAAACCATCAAAGGGCAACGTTTTTCTTTCAAAGTAAAAGAGAAAATCCGCCCTTCAGACAGAATGTATAAATTAGCCCCGCAAGACACATGAAAGAGTATATCTATAAACTAACCCTCAAAGTGCGCGACTACGAATGCGACTTACAAGGAGTAGTAAACAATTCCAACTACCAGCGCTACATGGAGCATACGCGCCACGAGTTTCTCGAATCATTAGGCGAAAACTTCGGCGCCATGCACGATAAAGGTATCGACGCTTTTGTGTCGCGCGTGGATATCCGGTTTAAGGTCGCCCTCCGCAGCGGGGATTCATGCATCTCTTGCCTGAATGTATTGAAAGAAGGGCCTAAATTGGTTTTTTACCAGGATATATACCGGGCTTCGGACAATGTCCTTGCCGCCAAAGGAAAAGTAGAGACAGTAGTCGTGGAAAACGGGGTATTAACCTGGGGCGAATACTTTGATAACATACTGGAAAGATTAAACAAATAAACATGACAAAACCAAACCTCTACCAGGTAGCCTTAACGATGATTAATGGAATAGGCAACATCACAGGCCGTCAATTGTTAGAATCGTTGGGAAGCGCCGAAGCCGTTTTCGCTACAAAACGCCAGGATTTGGAACAGATTCCCGGCATCGGCCAATTACTTGCCAAAGAGATTAAGCAACCCGGCGTTTTAAAAAAGGCGGAAGAAGAACTCGTATTCATTGAAAAGAATAAAATTAAATGCTTTTTCTTCACAGATAACGATTACCCCAAAAGGCTCCAGCAATGCCCGGACGCCCCATTGCTCCTCTATTGTAAAGGGAATATCCATTTGCAGGCAAAGCACGTTATCAACATCGTAGGTACAAGGAAAGCCAGCGCTTACGGAAAAGAGCAAACGGAAAAGCTGATAACCCATTTAGCCAACGCTCTCCCCGATATACTTATCGTTAGCGGACTGGCTTACGGGATAGATATTATCGCCCACCGGAGCGCACTTAAAAACCAACTATCAACCGTAGCCGTACTGGCGCATGGATTAGACCGGATATATCCCCAGGCGCATCGCCAAACGGCTATCGAGATGCTCGAAAACGGGGGGCTCCTTACAGACTTCCCAAGCAACACCAACCCCGACAAACCCAATTTCGTAAAACGAAACCGGATTATCGCCGGGCTGGCGGATGCAACCCTGGTTGTTGAATCGGCCAATAAAGGAGGCTCATTAATCACAGCCGATATCGCCTTCTCTTACGACAGGGACGTTTTTGCTTTTCCGGGGAGGGCCACAGATTCCCTTTCGGAAGGATGCAACCGTATCATCCGCCAAAATAAAGCCGGGCTTATCACCTGCGCCAATGATTTAATAGAAGCCATGAGTTGGGATTTGCCCGGGAAGAAAGCGCTTCCCCCGGTACAAACAGAACTTTTCACTCACGAAAACGAAAACGATGACGTAAACCGGATATGTGCGATATTGAAAGAGAAAGGCCAATTACATATTAACGAACTAACCCGCGAACTGGATATGCCTGTATTCAAATTATCTTCCCTCCTGGTTGTAATGGAGATGGATGGTATCATAAAAGCTATTCCCGGAAGCAGGTACGCGTTTGCCTAAGGATTATAAACGTCATTATTATTATAATCAAGTATCTGCATCAGCAGGGCATGCGCCTGTACGGCGGGGCTGTCCGGATTTAATGCTATCGCTTTAAGATAGTTATTCAACGCCTGCCGGAAGTCTGCTTTCTTACGGTAAGCATTCCCCCTCAGGAACCAGGCGTTATCGTCGGCGGGATACTTTGTAACGTGAGTATCCAGCAAGCGAATCGCCTCATCCAGCCTTCCATCGTATATCAGTTGTTTAATATCATCCACTGGTTTACCGTCTACTCTTCATCATATTGCTGAAACAGGAAATCGTTGTAAGGAAACCGGGTAATATGAATTTCCTTCACCCGCTCATACATAAGTGTTTTCAGCGCCTCAATGTTCGTACGGCTCTTTGCTGAAATAAAGATACAATTATCCCCCATCTTACTCATCCAGGTACGTTTAAGTTCGTCCAGGCCAATATTCTCACGCGTTCGCGGCGTAAGGTCGTCTTCCTCTTTAGGCATAAAAGTGAACGCATCTATTTTATTAAAAACCATTATCACCGGTTTTTCAGACTTGTCTATCTCCGATAATGTTTTATTTACCACCTCTATTTGTTCTTCAAAGCCAGGGTGTGAAATATCTACTACATGCAGCAACAAATCCGCTTCACGCACTTCATCCAGGGTAGATTTAAAAGACTCGATCAATTCCGTAGGAAGCTTACGGATAAAGCCAACCGTATCGGACAACAGGAAGGGCAGGTTTTCAATAATCACTTTCCTTACGGTCGTATCCAGTGTGGCGAAAAGTTTATCTTCGGCAAATACATCGCTTTTACTCAAAAGATTCATCAAGGTAGATTTCCCTACATTCGTATAGCCCGCTAAAGCTACGCGCACCATCTTGCCCCTGTTTTTCCGCTGGAGGCTTTTTTGCTTGTCAATATCCAGCAACTCCTGTTTTAACCTGGCTATTTTATCTAAAATAATACGGCGGTCTGTTTCTATCTGCGTTTCGCCCGGGCCACGCATGCCAATACCTCCCCGCTGGCGTTCCAGGTGCGTCCATAAACGGGTAAGGCGGGGTAACATATATTTATATTGAGCCAGTTCAACCTGCGTTTTGGCATGAGCCGTCTGCGCCCTGCGTGCAAAAATATCGAGGATCAGGTTTGTCCGGTCTACGATTTTCACCTGCAATTCGTTCTCAATATTCCTGATTTGTTTGGCAGACAATTCATCATCGAATATGGCCAACCCTATTTCATGCTCAACCACATACTCTTTAATCTCGCGCAATTTACCGGAGCCTACAAACGTTACCGGATGCGGATAATCCAACCGCTGGAGAAACTTCTTCACCGGTTCGGCGCCGGCGGTATCGGCAAGAAACGCCAGTTCGTCGAGATACTCTTTCGCTTTCTGTTCATTTTGTTCAGGGGTTATCAACCCTATCAGTACAGCCTTTTCCGTCTGTGCCTCAGACAATATAAAATCTTTCATAATGCGGCAAAGATAACTATTTTAGGATGTACGAAAAAATTCCCGGTCAGCATTCTTTTATCCTGGCAACATGGTTACGCTGCAATCCCTTGCGCGGGGCTTTCACACATGTGGGAAAAGGCCAACTTGCCTGGATTGGGGTTTTCCTACATGTGGGAAAAGGCCAACTTGCCCTGACTGGGGCTTTCCCACATGTGGGAAAAGGCCAACTTGCCTGGACTGGGGTTTTCACACATGTGGGAAAAGGCCAACT
>JAIRKZ010000192.1 GCA_031259845.1 Tannerellaceae bacterium
GACATGCTTTGGAAATAGGAAAATACACCATAGATGAAAATGCAAAGGCGTATCTTGATGGAAACAGGCTGTTCCAACGCCATGCTTCTATTTTAGGAAGCACTGGATCCGGCAAATCATGGACTGTGGCATCAATCTTGGAGCAAGCATCAAAACTTTCCTCAGCAAATTTGATTGTTTTTGATTTACATGGCGAATACCGAAAACTATCTTATGCAAGACATTTACACATTCCTGGTCCGGAAGAGCTTGGGAAGAGTGATAGTTCCTTATTGTATCTTCCATATTGGTTGCTTAATACCGAAGAACTGCAAGCCATGTTTATTGATAAAAGCGAATTTAGCGCACATAATCAAGTTACTGTTTTTCAAGATGCGGTTGTTTCTGAAAAAAGAAAACATCTAGAAGCATTAAAGAAAACAGAAATTTTAAATGCTTTTACCCTTGATAGCCCTATTCCCTTCCAGATAAATAGCGTGTTGGCGGAACTTGAACGCCTTAATACTGAACGAGTTTCTGGATCGAGTGGCAGGGATAGAAATGGTGATTTTTTCGGTCAATTCAGTCGATTGCTTGTTCGGCTAAATAGTAAAATCACTGATAAACGCTATGGTTTCTTGTTCCAATCTCCTGAGCCTGAAAACCAGTATGAATCCATGGCTAAAATGATGACACGGCTCATGGACTATTCAACAGCAGGAGCACAAATAAAAGTTATAGACTTTTCTGAAGTTCCATCTGATATTTTGCCTGTTATTGTTGGTCTTGTTGCTCGAATAATTTATCAGGTTCAATTTTGGACTGATCATGAAAAGCGACGGCCAATGGCATTTGTTTGTGATGAAGCCCATCTCTATTTGCCCAAGAAAGAAGGGAAAAATCCTGTTGAACAGCGTGCCGTTGAAAATTTTGAAAAAATTGCTAAAGAGGGATGTAAATATGGTGTCGCCTTGATTATCGTTAGTCAACGTCCTTCAGATGTAAGTACTACAATACTTAGTCAGTGCAATAACGTTATTGCCCTTCGTCTTACAAATGGAGAAGATCAATCGACAGTCAAAAAGCTCTTGCCTGAAAGTCTTGCAGGTCTAATGGATACTTTGCCAATTTTGGATATTGGCGAGGCATTGGTTGTTGGTGACGCAGTCTTGTTACCGAATAGAATACGTCTGTTACCGCCTACCGAAAAACCGTTGAGCTCTACTATTGCCTTTTGGGATGAATGGAATAAAGCTGCTGATACTCCTGATTTTGCTAAATCGGTAGAAAACATGAGAAGACAAAACAGAGTATAAAAAATGGATGTTTTTTTGTGTGCAGGAGAGAAATTATGGGCATCTCATTCAATAAACCCAGTTGCCCGCCCATTTTCTAGTGATGAATTAGACAGTATCAGGATTATGAGTCGGGCAGCAACTTGTTATCATAAAGCATAAGGAGGATAATAGGTTATGATTTATCAACAAATATTATATGGTGATACCTCTATCCCTTCCCAGCCGGAGGCCGATGTTGTTGCCCTAATGCAAAGATATTATAGAGGAAAAGAAACCCACAAGGTTGCCTATCTTAATTATGCACCATCAAACCTTAAAGAATTATTCCCTTTATGCTCATTGGAAACCTATGAAAGTATCTTTTATCATTTTCGTAACTACAAACCTGTGGAAGGCCGCAAGTGTGATATATTTGAAGATAGAGAAAGCAGAATTTTCCCTAAGTATTCAATCGTTGATTGTACGGAAATGCCTGTATTAAAAGGCCACCGGAAAATCTATAAGATATTTGTCGAAGAAGCTGCTGGACGGTTTATAATCTTTATCAATTTTCAAAAGAAAAAAGCTTTTCCGTATTGTGGCGGTTATGCACATGTACTCTATTGCTCAAAGAGAAACAGCTAATGCCCACCCTCCACTGGCTCACCCGTGAACAAGACCTCAAAGCCGCCGCCAACGCCGAATACCGCCTGTTGGCAGAAGAAGAAAAATACAGCTACGGCGACCCGGACACCGGCAACCTCATAGTCCAGGGAGACAACCTTGAAGCCCTGAAAGCCCTGCTTCCCTTCTATGCCGGACAGGTGAAGTGCATCTACATAGACCCGCCGTATAATACCGGAAGCGCTTTTGAGCATTATGATGACAATATGGAGCATACAATCTGGCTTTCCATGATGTACCCTAGGTTGAAGTTGCTGAAGCAGTTTTTGCGGCAAGACGGCGCTATATGGATTAGTATAGATGATAGAGAGGGGCATTATCTGAAAGTGATCTGTGATGAAATCTTTGGACGGGATAATTTTTATGCTGATATTATCTGGCAACATAGTATCCAAGGAAAAAATGATGCTAAAACTATTTCATTGCATCATAATTATCTACTCGTTTATCAAAAATCCGGCAATTTTACTCGCAATTTAATTAAACGGACTGATAAACATAATATAAATTATAAAAACCCTGATAATGATCCAAGAGGTTTCTGGCGAAGCGGAGATTTCCGCAGCCCTAATGTAAGAGAAAATTTAAAATATACGGTAGCTACGCCGAGTGGTAAAAAAATCAAACCGCCGGAGAAAGGATGGCGCTGGTCCAAAGAATTATTTGAAGAAAAAGTCAGAACAGGTGAAATTATCTTTGTTAATGACGAGACTCGTATTATTAGGAAAATTTATTTATCCGATCAAGAAGGCAGAGTTCCTGAAAGTATTTGGTTTGGTGAAGAGGTCGGAACAACACGAGAAGCAACGAATGAAATATCATCTTTGTTTTTCGGCGCGTCAATTTTCTCAACCCCCAAACCAGAACGCCTTATCCAACGTATAATCCACATCTCCACCAACCCCGGCGATTACGTCCTTGACAGTTTCCTCGGTTCCGGCACCACCGCCGCAGTTGCCCACAAGATGGGAAGGCGGTACATCGGTATCGAAATCGGTGAACAGGCAAAAACCCACTGCGCCGTGCGGCTTAAAAAAGTCGTAGACGGCGAACAGGGCGGTATTTCCGAAGCCGTGGGCTGGAAGGGCGGCGGCGGCTTCCGCTTTTTCTCATTGGGAGAGGCGATATTCGACAGCGAGCGGCGCGTAAAGCCGGACATCTCCTTTGAAAACCTGGCTGCCCATATCTACTTTACCGAAACCAAAACGCCCATAAACCGGCATACCATAACGCGGTGCAAAAGAAAATCACCGTTTCTTGGCATACACAACGGCACGGCTTACGCGCTTCTCTACAACGGCATTTTGGGCGACAAAAGCGTTTCAGGCGGGAACGTCTTAACCCACCATACCCTTAATTACATCAAAAGCGAAATAGAAGCCGCCGAAAAGAAGCAGGGCGGGGAGTTTGAATACAATCAAATAGTTGTTTATGGCGAGGCCACGCGGCTAACCCATGTGAGCCTTGCGTTCAACGACATTATCTTTAAGCAGACGCCCTACGATATAAAGGTGTGGTAATTATGGAACTTAAAAACTACCAGCGCACGGCATTGAACATACTCAAATCGTTTTTTGAACAATGCCGCATTAGCGACAACGAGGAAGCCTTTAAGAACATCACGACGAAACCGGACATTGCCGCGCGGCTTAAAGGTCTTAATAACGCTTATACCGCATGGGATAAAATCCCCGACACGCCCCGCGTGTGCCTCAAAGTCCCCACCGGAGGCGGCAAAACCATTCTCGCCGCGCACGCCATAAAAATCGCAGGCGAAACAGTATGCGAAAAAGAATATTCTCTCGTCCTCTGGTTTGTCCCGTCGGATACGATACGAAAGCAGACCGTTGAAGCTCTGAAAAATCACCGCCACCCTTACCGCGAAACTCTTGATGATCAGTTTGCCGGAAAGGTGCAAGTGTTCGACCTGGACGAAAAGTTTAACATCACCCCCGACGACATAGCGGATAACACCTGTATCATCGTTTCCACCATGCAATCATTCGTTAAAGAGGACACGAGCAAATACAACGTTTACCGGGACAACGAAAATCTTGTGCCGCACTTCGCGGCAATGCCCGCTTCCCGCCTTGCCGGTATGGAACAGCGAAAAGAAAACGGCCGCCCCAAGTATTCATTTGCCAACATATTGTACTATCACTGCCCGCTGATGATAGTTGACGAAGCGCACAAGGTTGTTACCGATTTATCACAGGAGACGCTCCGGCGCATAAATCCGTCTGCGGTTATTGAGTTTACCGCCACCCCGCACGAGAAAAATAATATCCTTTACAACGTATACGCGTCCGAATTGAAAGAAGAAGAAATGATAAAACTTCCGATAGCCCTGGTGGAACATTCCGGCTGGGAGCCCGCTGTGGACGAAGCCATTAGCCGCCGGGCGGAACTGGAGAAGGAAGCGGAAAAAGAAGACAAATATATCAGGCCCATCGTGCTGTTTCAGGCGCAAAGCAAGGACAAAGAAGTTACCGTTGAGGTATTGAAAAATTATCTTATAAACACGGCGGGCTTGCCGGAGAGCCACATAAAAATTGCCACGGGCGACCAGAAAGAATTGGACAGCATTGACCTATTCAACCCCCATGAGCCGACGCGCTACATCATAACGATAGAGGCATTAAAAGAAGGCTGGGATTGCAGTTTCGCCTA
>JAIRKZ010000199.1 GCA_031259845.1 Tannerellaceae bacterium
ACAAAAACAATTACAAACGATCACTCCTTTTGCGGGAATTTCTTTCGTCATCGAAGAATTTAACAATTGCGGTCTCTCCGGACTAATCGACAATACTTTGGGTATAAGGAATTTGTCCGCCTATCAGTAAGTGATATAATCCGCGGCTGGTTTTCCGTTTTCTTTTCCGGCGGCAATGTCGCCGAAGACATTAATTGCCACCTGCACAATTCGTTGGTGTGCATCCCCGGCAACTGCGTGCCAAGTGCGGATGCACTCTTGCGCGGGATAAAAGAATTGGCCACCGGGAGTGAGACCGTTAAATCGACAAGCGGGAAGGAATATCAGTCATGGGATGAATGATTTGAATATGAAGTCCTTGCTTTTGACCGGGCAGCTGGAGGAAGGTGAATATTACGATTTCGATTACGACAATCAAATCATCGAACATGAGAAATACGATGCCAAACGGACTTACAAACACACGACGGGCTATTTTCCGGGGGCAGCCACCATCAGTGATAAACCCAAAATGTCCATTAGAAATCCGTCATACTCTTAATTACTGAAAAATTCTAATGGTCATCATTTCAATCATATAAATGGCATTACAAATGCACCGAAGGGCATGGATTAAGAAATTATGGTAGGCAATCGACGAATCGTCCTAATGGACTTTCTGGGATTATACAATAGAAATTAACACTAATTAATACGAAATGGATTGTGCGCCTACGAAATTATCGTAGATTTGTGGAAGTATCGTAAATAAATAATAATCATGGAAAAATTGACTATACAGGAAGAAGAAGTGATGATTTTAATATGGCAATTGAAATCTTGCTTTGTGAAAGATATTTTGGGCGCTTATCCTGAACCTAAACCGCCGTATACTACGATTGCTTCTATCGTGAAAAATCTGGAACGGAAGAAGTATGTAAAGCCCAAACGACTCGGTAATACGTATCAGTATGCGCCGCTGATTCCTGAGAATGAATATAAGCGTACGTTTATGAGCGGGGTGGTGCGTAATTATTTTGAAAATTCGTATAAGGAAATGGTTTCTTTCTTTGCCAAAGACCAAAAGATATCGGCCGACGACCTGAAAGATATCATCCACATGATTGAAAAAGGTAAAGAATAATTAAACAGAGAGAATGCCATGTCGCCGGAATTTGCCTATTGTATAAAGGTAAATGTAGCCCTTGCGCTCTTTTATGCCTTTTACCGGTTGTTCTTTTATAAAGATACCTTCTTTAAGTTACGCCGGGTAATCCTGTTGGCTTTCTTTGGATTAGCCTTTCTTTATCCGTGTATGAGCCTCGAGGAGTGGATGAAAGATAGGGGGCCGGTTACGGGAATTGTTTATTTATACTCCACCGTATTGCCCGAAACAATTGTTGAAAGTAAAACGGCTATGCTATGGAACAGGCAAGAGGTCTTTACCGCGTTTTGCGCCGGGGCGTTCCGGGTGGTGATTGCGCTTTTGTGCATCCGGTTCATCGTGCAGTTGGGAAGTATTATCCGGCTGATGGCCAAAAGTAAGAAAAGCGCTATCCACCATGTACCTGTTTACCTGCTGGATAAACCGTCCGAGCCTTTTTCTTTTTTCCGTTTGATATTTATCCACCGGGAGAGTCATACGGAACATGAGCTGAAAGAAATCCTGGCGCACGAATATACGCATGTATCCCAATGGCATTCCATAGACGTTATCCTGAGTGAAATTATTTGTATCCTGTGCTGGATGAACCCCTTTGTCTGGCTTTTAAAACGGGAAGTAAGGTATAACCTTGAATATTTGGCCGACAATACGGTTTTAAAATCCGGTTACGACAGCAAGAGTTATCAATACCATCTGTTAGGGCTTGCCCATCAAACCAATCAGGCTGCAGCAAACTTATATAACAACTTTAATGTATTACACTTAAAAAACAGAATCCGTATGATGAATAAAAAACGTACCCGTTCCATCGGAAGGACAAAATACCTGCTGTTCTTCCCGCTCGTAGCAATGCTTATACTCCTTAGCAATATAGACGCCGTGGCGCGTATAAGCAAAGGGCTGGCCTTGCCGGTAACGCCGGAAAAGGCGCAAACAACCCAGCAGAAACCCAAGACGGCGCTGACGGTGGTAGACGTAATGCCGCAATTCCCGGGTGGAGACAATGAATTACTGACGTTTCTTTCCGAAAATGTAAAGTACCCGGTAGAAGCGCAAGCGAAGGGACTGCAAGGCCGCGTGATTTGCACTTTCATTGTAAACGAAGACGGTTCCATCAGCGATATAGAAGCGCTGAGGGGCACTGACCCTTTGCTTGACGCAGAAGCCATACGCGTTATCGGCACGATGCCCAAATGGACGCCCGGCAGAGATAAAGGCAAGGTGGTAGCCGTTAAGTATACGGTTCCCATCACATTCAAGTTAAGCCAGATGGGACGGAAGTCTACAAAGCTTCCGGCAAATCCCATTTATGATGATTCCGACCCTAAAAACCCAGTCTACCGGGTGGTAGACGTAATGCCGCAATTCCCCGGAGGCGATGAAGCGTTATTAAAGTTTATCAACCATAACATCAACTATCCCGAAGATGCGAAAAAAGAGAAGAAAGAAGGCCGCGTGGTGGTAGCCTTCACTGTCGGGGCGGATGGTAAGATGGATGATTATGAGATACTCCGGAGCCTCTCGCCCTCATTGAATGCAGAGGCGATAAGGGTTTTGAAGCAAATGCCCGTCTGGGAGCCAGGCAAAGAGAAAGGAAAACCGGTCAGCGTAAGGTATACGGTGCCCATCACGTTCCGGCTTCAATAAATAAGGGAGCCATATACAGATGAGACAACTCCCGGCCATACTTTCTATCCTCCTGTGCTTTTCGCCCGCAGGGAAAGCGCAGGAGGTAGATTTGCAAACATGGGTCAATCAAAAGCAATATGCGGACGTTATCCGGTATGCCGCCAACCTGTCGGCAGCCGATTCTGCCAGCTATGCCACGATGAATGCGATAGCCCAAGCCTGTGAAGGCCTGCTCGACTATCGCGAAGCCTTCGGGTATTACCTGCATTGCCTGC
Organism: Tannerellaceae bacterium; assembly: GCA_031259845.1. Classification (GTDB taxonomy): domain Bacteria; phylum Bacteroidota; class Bacteroidia; order Bacteroidales; family Tannerellaceae; genus DFXE01. Next base: position 3,049 of record JAIRKZ010000199.1, read on the forward strand.
AAATGGATACAACAGATGCCGGCATCTTAACTGCCTTGGCCCGTACTGCCACGAACCTGGGGAAAGCGCCGGAGGCCGAATATTATTTTCAAAAAGTATTGGCGGCCGACAGTACGAACTTCTACGCCAATTACCAGCTTGCGCGGCTTTATTTCCAGTTGGGCGACTACGAGGGGGCGTTGGAAAAGTACGATTACCTGCTCGAACAACATGAAGAGAACCCTACGCTGCTCCGCAACCGGGGCGATTGCTACATGCGCCTGGAGAATCCGCCCGCCGCTATCTCCTCTTATTTCGAGGCCTATCGTTTAAACCGGGAGAACGCCGGGCTGGCCGGTACGCTTATTAACGCGATGCTCCGTATGGGAGGCGATTGGGCTGCCGGAGCGCTGGCTGTCTGCGACACGGCCCTGTCTTATAATCCAGGTAACCGCCTGCTGGAGCAAAACAAAGGAATGGCTCTCTACTTCAACAAGAAATATGCGGAAGCCGATACGCTATACGCCGCTTTAATGGCCAAAGGTGATTCATCGTACCTTACCCTCAAATATGGAGGCGCATCCCGTTACTACGCCGGCCAGTACATGCGCTCCATCGAACCGCTGGAAGCTGCTTACCAAAAGGATACCGCATCCGTGGAAGTATGCCTGCTGCTGGGTTCGGCATTGGGAAAGACGTACGACCGGACGAGGGCGTACCGCCTGCTCGATAAAGCCGGGGAAGGGATGCAGCCCGACCCGTTCCTCCTCAACCAGCTTACCCTTTTCCGGGCGGAGACGTTCCAAAGGGATGCACGTTTGCAGGAAGCCATCGCCCTCTATTACCAGCTATGGAAGGCCAATCCATCGCGGATAGACCCGTTATGGCAGATTGCATCCATGACCTTCCGCCCCAACCAATCCGGATACGAGAATGACAATCTGCGTGAGCGCGGTCTGTTTGCCCAGGTATTATACGTTGCCGAGTTCCTTAAAAGCGGCGGGGGAGATGCGGCTCAGTTATCCTTTATCCGGAAGCTGTTGGAGTCTTTCTACGAAGATGCTTTCTTCCGTACCGTCACAGAGCTGCCCATGACGGCCCCCGACGGCAAAAAGAGTAAAATATCCGTTATCGACTTGCGAGGCCTGATCAACCGGATTCCCGGCGAGCCGGGGGGTGTACGACAAAATTCCTTATAGACCCAATCCAGGCGGTTTTTATCCGGCAAACCGCCCGCCCGGGGTGTGGCAGCCGCCGGGCTTTGAGGTCAACCCACCGGCCTTTGGGGTCAACTCAGCAGCCTTTGCTGTCAATCCCCTAAGGTTTAAATCCTGTACTTGGAACCTTATTTGCAGTACTTGGGGCTTTATTTTCGACTCTTGGGGCTTTGGTGAAATAATACCTGTATCCCTGTTCGCAACTATGCCGGCAAAGGGGGAAGGCTTGGGCGCAGCCCGCAATAGACTGCGTAAGGGATTGCAGCGTAAAGCCCGGACGATGACCGCAGGGAGGAGGGGGATGCGCCCAAAGCTCTCTCCTTTACCCCCGGAGCGGCCGGTTTGCCGGGTAAAAACGGCCGGGATTGAATCGGCGGGGAATTTTGTCGTACACCCAGATAAATTCATACGGGTGAGTTTAGAAAAAAATCATTATAATGTCTTCAGTAAACCAATATAATGGTTTGATAAAGAGATCATAGTGGTTTTCTGAAAGCATCGTAGTGGTTTGCCGGAGTCATCATGATGATTTTTTTGTTGCTTCGGAATTGGTGACTATTCCTGAAATAGGTTTACAGTTTTGGGTTTACTAACTAAAATAACTTTACACAAAAACAGGACAATCACCCGTTCAGTCACCTCCGGTCACCCTTATCAGGCGGTATCTGAGTGATTTATGATGGATGTGACTGAAAAGCGGATATTTTTTTATTGTTTGGGGTGAAAGCAAGGAGGTTGCTGTGATGTAAATGAAAGCTGATTAGGAATTTTGTCGTACACCCTTTCTTACTTTTGTGGGATACAAATCCGTTGATTATGTTGCAAAGAGGCAGGCAGGCGGGTAAGCGCTTGCCTGCCTCTTGCCCGGCTGCCGGGGAGCATAACCGAACCGCCGTCACCTATGTCCCTGCGGCCTCATACGCATCCCAATGCCAGTCCATTCCCTATCCACAAGGGGGCCGTACCAAAACGTAATCCCTTCCTCCCCCCCCTGAGCCGGGGACAATAACAACGCCGGCAAAATACCCCTCCGCAGCCCATATCGCCCTCTGTATGGCACATCGTACAAGGAATATATTCCCCGAATTATTATATTTAATTAACAACCGGGCGCAAACGTAACCGGAAATAAAATCCGGGCAACCCTTAAGCGATACGAAGTATTTTGCGTACGTTTGTATCGTTTATTAAGATTACAGTATGAAAAAAGCAAAAGTATTTCCCGTTATATTGGCCTGTATCCTGCTCTCCTGCGCGAATAAAGGCGTGGGCGACCCGCCGGCCGGCACAAATAACCAGTCCGGAACAGCGCCCGGTTTCAACGCAGACAGCGCCTACGCGTACGTAGAAAAACAGCTTGCTTTCGGCCCGCGCGTGCCTAACACCACAGCGCACCAACGTTGCGGAGACTACCTGATAGGCGAACTAAAGCGTTTCGCCGCCGAAGTATACGTGCAGGAAGTAACCCTCACCGCCTACAACGGCGCCAAACTTGCGTGCCGCAACATCATCGGCTCGTACAACCCGGACGCGAAGAAGCGCATCCTCCTTTTCGCTCATTGGGACACCCGCCCGTATGCCGACCAGGAGACTGACCCCGCCAAACATCACATCCCCATTGACGGGGCAGACGACGGGGCCAGCGGAGTAGGGGCGCTGCTCGAAATCGCCCGCCAACTCGGCAGGCAGGCGCCCGCAGCAGGCGTAGATATCATCTTCTTCGATGCAGAAGACTACGGCGTCCCCGAGTTTGAAAAGGCCACCGCCTATACGCCCGGTTCATGGTGCCTCGGTTCTCAATTCTGGGCAAAAAACCCGCATACGCCCGGCTACCGGGCCGAATACGGTATCCTGCTCGATATGGTAGGCGCCCGCCACGCCACGTTCTACAAAGAACAAACCTCCATGCGCTACGCCCCCCGTATCGTGGAGAAGGTATGGAGCACGGCGCGCGATTTGGGCTACGGCAAGTTCTTTATCAATGCCGGCGGGGGCAGCATCCTCGACGATCATCAATCCGTAATCGAAGGCCGGGGCATCCCTTCCATAGATATCATTAATTACGACCCGGAAAACGCCCACGGCTTTGCCGGTTACTGGCACACGCATAAGGATACGATAGACAATATCGACAAGGAAACCCTGAAGGGCGTTGGGCAAACCGTCTTGGAAGTTATCTATAAAGAACAAGCCTTATGATACCGTCAATCAACGAATTACAGGATAATATAATAGAAGAGTTCAACCTGTTTTCCGACTGGATGGACAAGTACGGCCTGCTGATAGACAAGGGAAACGCTCTTCCGCCGCTGGACGAAAAACACAAAACGGAGAGCAACCTGATAGAAGGTTGCCAAAGCCGTGTATGGCTCCATGCAGAGTATAAAGAGGGACGTATCTTCTTTAAAGGGGAAAGCGATGCGGTGATAGTGAAAGGGATTGTGGCCCTCCTGGCAGAGGTATTGTCTGGCCATACGCCGCAGGAGATACTGGATGCCGAGCTTTACTTCATCGACCGGACAGGGCTGAGGCAACACATCACCCCCACCCGCTCCAACGGCCTGATGTCTATGATAAAACAGATGCGCATGTATGCCCTTGCCTGCAAGGCCACTGGTAAATAACACCGCCCGCACAAAATAAACGCATATATTTGGGGGATAATTAGAGTAACACACAAAAAATAGTAGTTATGGGACTTTTTGATAAACTAAGGGGCGAATTAATTGACATTATCGAGTTTCTGGATAATACGCAAGATACGATAGTATACCGCTTTGAAAGGCATAATAACGAGATAAAAAACAATGCCAGGTTAATTGTTCGCGAAGGCCAGGCGGCGGTATTTGTCAACGAGGGCGAAATAGCCGACACGTTTACCCCGGGCACTTATACGTTAAACACCCAAAACCTTCCTGTGCTGACAACCTTGAAGGGCTGGAAGTATGGATTCAACAGTCCATTCAAAGCAGAAGTATATTTTGTAAGCACCCGCAATTTTATCGACCGGAAATGGGGAACCAAGCATGCAATCATACTCAGTGACGACCGCTTCGGCATGGTAGAAATCAGGGCGTTCGGCACGTATTCATTCAAAGTAACGGATCCGCCGGTCTTTATCAGGGAAATAGCCGGGACAAACCAGCTATTCTCCACACAGCAGATACAGGAGCAGCTTAAGAGTATGATTCTTACCCGCTTTTCAGACGCTACGGGCGAGTCTAACCTGCCGGTAGAAAGATATGCTGCCAACCTGAATGAATTATCAGAATCCATCTTCGGATATATGAAAGACGACTTTGCCGCGTATGGAATAGATGTTACAAAGTTCCTGATTGAAAATATTTCCATGCCGGACGAAGTGAAGAAAGAAATCTTTGAACTAAGCCGGTTAGATAAGATAGATTTGGATAAACTGGCAAAACTGAAAGCGGCCAAAGCGCTGGAAGTGGCCGCCGGAAACCCTTCGGGCACGGCGGGAATAGGCGTGGGGCTTGGAGCAGGGATGGCTATGGCCAATCAGATGACGCAGCAAATGGCTAACCCGCAGCATGCGCAAACCACCCCTCCGCCGCTACCGGGAGTGGCGTATTATGTGGCTGTAGATGGACAGCAGGCAGGCCCATTCCCTATGGAAGGCTTACTTCAACTGGTAGAAAAACAAGCGCTGACGAAAGAGACGCTTGTATGGAAACAAGGATTAGCTGCTTGGGCGCCTGCCGGCGAACAACCTGACCTGCAAGACTTATGGACAGCAGCCCCTCCCCCCCTTCCCAATGTGTAAGTAAACCATGTCTGCCATTATGGAGAGCAAGCCCTTAGACAGCGACTCATACCCATGTATGAATTGCGGCGCTGCCCTGAAATACAAGCCCGGAACAACTTGTCTGCATTGCGACTATTGCGGAACGGACACGCCTATTGACACAAAGGTGGCAGATGAAGTCAGAGAGTCAGACTTTCAGCAATATGTACAGTCATTCGAAAAGCTAAATCTCCATGCAACCAAAGTTATCACTTGCCGTAAATGCGGCGCAGAATCTACCTTTGACGAAAGTCTTAAATCCGTAGCATGCCCTTATTGCTGTACGCCGTTGACAGAGCCGGATGCACACGAAGAACGGCTCATACAGCCATCTTATCTCCTGCCCTTTAAAATCAGGGATAACGAGTTGCCTGCCTATATGAGCAGCTGGTTGGAGAAACGCTGGTTTGCCCCGGATAAACTCAAGTCAAGGGCCTTGTATGCTAACAGCTTCCAGGGCGTATACATTCCCTGCTGGACGTATGATGCACAAACAGAAACCGATTATAAGGGAGAGCGGGGCGATACATATACCGTTGTCACGGGAAGCGGCAAAAACAGAAGAACAGAGACAAGGGTGCGCTGGAGTTATGCCGCCGGACACATTTCTTTGTTTTTCGACGACGTAATGGTTCCTGCATCCAGGATTATCAATCCTGGAATAATGGACAAGATTAATAACTGGGATACCATGAATATGGTGGAGGCAGACAACCGTTTCCTCAGTGGATTTATAACGGAGAAATATGTGCTGAATATGACAACGGGCTATAATATTGCCAAAAGCAAGATGGAGGAGGATATCCGGTATGCCATCAGGCAAGCTATTGGCGGAGACCGTCAACGGATAAACTCGGCAAAGACGTCGTTCCATAATATCAAGTTTAAACTGATATTATTACCCGTATACATGTCATCCTATACATACGCCGGCAAACGATACCACTTCTTTGTAAATGGAAGGACGGGGCGGGTAACCGGCGACCGTCCGTATAGCGTTATAAAAATAACATTGGCTGTAATTTCCGTAATAATACTTATTACCCTGTTAGCCTTATTTGCCGGAATGTAGTGGCGGCCGGACCGGGCAAATCTTCCACATCGACGGACGTATCAAACGATCATAAAAAAAGCCTCTTGAACTGATGGCTCAGGAGGCTTTTTCTTGTCTTCTTTCATTGTTTTCTTCTTGCTCGTACTCAGGTATATCTACCTTCGAGTGATCTGCCTGGGGCTCGAACCCAGGACCCCATCCTTAAAAGGGATGTGCTCTACCTGCTGAGCTAGCAAATCTGCCGGTGCGTTTAACGGTGAACGCGGGTGCAAAGGTAAAACTAAATTCTAAATACACAAATACCTGTGCACATTTTTTTTCGGGAAAGCGCATTTACAGAGCCGGCGCTCAGTTTACCACCGTGAAAGAAGATGTTAATCCGTCCCGGCTGTCGGGGCCTACCCAGAGGTTGAAATCCCCTGGTTCTACTACCTTTTTCATCTCTATATTGTAAAAGGCCAGTTCTGCTATGGGTAGCGTAAAGGTTACATTCTTCTTCTCGCCGGCTTTCAGCGGTATGCGGTCGAAGCGTTTTAATTCTTTCACCGGGCGCGTTACCGAGGCAAAACAGTCTTGCACATACAGTTGGGCTATCTCGGTGGCGTCGTAGCTGCCAGTATTGGCTATATCCACCGACACGGTTAATACGTCCGACGCCGTCATTTGCGTACCAGACAGGCGGAGGTTGCTGTATTCAAAAGTGGTGTACGACAGGCCGTAGCCAAACGGATATAAGGGTTCAACGCCTGTATCCAGGTGGAAAGAGGTATTGCCAAGCGAGGTTTGCCCGGCCTCCTGCGGAATATCATTCAGCAGGATTTCTCCCCCCTGCCAGGGGCGCCCGGTGTTGTTGTGGGCGTAGTAAAGAGGGATTTGTCCGGCTGTTTTAGGGAATGTAACCGGCAATTTCCCGCCAGGCACGGCTTTCCCGAATAAGAGATCTGCAATAGCCGGGCCTCCCATCGTTCCCGGGTGGAAATTAAATACGACGGCTTTAGACAGTGCGGCGTCTCGTTCGATGGTGAGCGGACGCCCGGCCATAACAATCGTTACCACCGGCGTGCCTGTTTTCGCAACGGCTTCAATCAATTCGCTCTGCGCGCCTTGCAGGTTCAGCCCAGACAGGCTATGCGCTTCGCCTGAGAGAATAGACTCTTCACCCACGAAAGCCAATACAACATCGGCGCTACGGGCTATGGAAACAGCAGCCGGGATACCATTGGTCTTTATATCCCGGCTATAGGCTGTTCCCTGGGCATACAAGATACGTATCTTGTCGCCATACTGTTGTTGCAAGGCTTTCAGCGGCGTTATGGTATGGTTTTTATCGCCGTCGAACACCCAGGTTCCCAACTGATCGTGGGGCGCGTCTGCCATGGGGCCTGTTACGGCAATCGTTTTGATATGCTCTCCTAACGGGAGGACGTTTGCCTCGTTTTTCAGCAGGATGGCCGATTTGATCGCTGCCTCTTTTGCTTTCAGCAGATGCGCTTCTGCGTATAAAACGCCTTCCGCCCCTGTATTGACATAAGGCTTAGCAAACAATCCCAGCCTGAACTTAACCCGTAATATGTTGCGGACGGCCTCATCTATCACGGCTTGTTTTACTTTTCCTTCCTGTAAGAGTTCCTGGAGGCGCTTTTGATAAAGTTCGCTCACCATGTCCATATCCACTCCTGCGTTAACGGCCTTTTCTGCGGCTTCTTTCCCATCTTTGCAAAAACCGTGGGAAACCATTTCGGCGATAGACGTCCAGTCTGAAACAACAAACCCGTCGAAGCCCCATTCCTTCCGTAGCACCTGCTTGAGGATGAATTTATTGCCCGAAGAAGGAATGCCGTCGTTATCATTAAAAGAGGTCATAAAGGTGGCCGCCCCGGCTTTTACGGCCGTTTCAAACGAGGGTAAATAAACGTTCCTCAGTAATCGTTCGGGGATAAAGGTTGAATTGTAATCTTTGCCGGCTTCCGCTGCTCCGTACCCTGCGAAGTGCTTGGGGCATGCGGCGATTGCGGTAGAATCGCTTAAATTGTCTGTTTGAAAGCCTTTTATCATGGCAGCTCCCAATACCGACGTAAGGTACGGGTCTTCGCCGAGGCTTTCGGTAATGCGCCCCCAGCGTGGGTCGCGGGCAATATCAATCATTGGGGCAAACGTCCAGTTAATACCTGTTGACGCCGCTTCAATAGCCGCCACACGGGCGCCGTCTTCAACCAATTGCGGATCGAACGAGGCCGCCTGTCCTAATGGAACCGGGAAAATCGTTTTGAACCCGTGGATAACATCCCTTCCGATAATCAACGGTATCTTTAAACGGCTTTCTTCCATAGCTACTTGCTGGAGCGAATTGATCAGTTCCGGATTGGTTATGTTTATAATAGAACCTGCCCTGCCTTTGTATACCAATTCCCTGGCCTCCGCGTTTTCACCGGAAAAGCTAACCTGGTTCATTTGCCCTATCTTCTCTTCCAGCGTCATTTGTTTCAGCAGCGAATCTATCTTTCGCTCTATCTCATTGCCGGCAGTAGATGCCGGCGTTGTGTTGTTAGCGCATCCCTGCAACAAGAGTGAAAGAAGCAGCAGAGCGACGAATATTTTATCTTTCATTTTTATCAAGTTTTTTTTACGTAAAAAAAAGAGAGGGACACCCTTGCTTGGTATCCCCTCTTTCCTGCTAATACCTATTTATTTATTAAACGAGAAATCATCAAAGTAGAATATACCGGGGCCGGCATGCCCTTCGGCCCCAAACTGAATCACGATTTTATCGAAGTCTTTCCGGTCGCCGGCCTGACTGAAATCAAACGCCAATTCAATCCATTTGTCCGTTTCCAGGTTTTCTTTCACTATTTCCACCTGTGTTTCCCACGCATTACCGCCTTTGCTGCTATCTTGTAACTTCACGGCCAATTGAGGCTTCAACTGTTTGTTGGCAATCCAGTCGCCGGCTACCGGAAATTCCGTCTTGTAATCATTGGCCGAAGGAATCCATACCTTTACGCGTACTTTATTCACTTCGGTCAAATCGAATTTGTATCCGTCGGCCGTAAAGAACAGGTTGGAATAGAAAGCGTCTGTCTTTTCATACAGGCACACTCTTCCGGATGTATTGATGGGTAAGGGCAGCGGATTTTGATAGTACTGGGAAAACAGGGGGCCTATATCTTCATTGTCAAACACAACGGAAGGCGTTTCATTTTCAAAATCTTCTGTCAATACCACCGCTTTATTCGGTATTTCCACCGATGGTTTCTGGTTCTTTTCTTTCGGGATGAAGCGGAACCACCATCCATTTCCCGATTCTACGGCGCTCTTATTCTTAACGTATAATTCATCTTCCGTTAAGGAAAGAATTTCATAGGTAGACGAACCGGTATAGAAACCGAAGAAAGCGCCGCTGCTTAACGTAATTGTTTTTTCCGGTTCGTTTAATGTAAATGTATAGCCGCCGCCTGCCGGTTGATATTTCACATCAAAGTCTCCGGCGCCGCCGGGGTTGTCTACAAAGTCGCCGCCCAGTTCGTTTTTACCCGGTTCGTTGGAATAGATATAACCGTTATTTTTCCATTCCAGTTTTACGCCTACCTGTATAAAGGTAAATTCCTGCGTATACAGGCTTGAACCGTTTTTGCCTTCTGCCGGGCACGACCACCAGCTTGGGGAGGAATCATCCGCCGGCCCTACGCCGAAGTGTCCGTCGTGGTACTGGTCGAATACCCATGTCTTACCGGCCAGGTTAGCGGCGCCGCCTGTCAATGCATTATACATGGGCGTGTTCAATAAAGACATGTCGTCCTTTTCTACCGTCAGCGTCTTGGATATAGCTGCCGAACCGCCTGTGGCGTATAGCGTCATCGTAACAGTGTACGAACCGGCAAACGGATATTCCGCTCTTACCTGAGACCCTTTTATCGATGCACCGTTCCCCAAGTCCCATGTGGCGACGCCCGGAAGAGACGATTCGTCTTTCAACTCAATTATATTCGGTTGTCCCGATACGGGAGTTGCCGAAAAGGCCAACTGGCTTTCCTGCGGCGTAACCCCCAGGGAATGGTCATCACTCTCCTGCGGGCTGCACGAGAGCATTGCAAAGAATGTCATTAAGGCGAGTAAGCCTGATTTTAGTATCTTTTTCATGATTGTATGTTCTTTTGTTTGTAAGACTGACTAATTCCAGTTACCATTTTGTTTGAGTTCAAATTCGGTACCTTTTGTTTTTTCCAATTCCCCTTGCGGTATAGGCAGGTATTTCATCCACTCTTCAAATGTACGTGCCGAGTTGTAAGCAGGCAGGTTTTCCGTCAATACGCTTGTGGCTTCCCCCCAACGTATCAAATCCCAGAAGCGCATACCTTCGCCTAAAAATTCGCGGCGACGTTCCAGCTTGATATTGGCCGGGGTTGCGTCTATCGTGTTTGCCGAACCGAAAGCGCGCGTACGGATACGATCCAGGCAAGCCTGGGCGCTTACCCCCTGCGATTCGCCTTGCCCGTGCATACGTACTAATTCAACATAGTTGAGCAACGTTTCGGCAAAACGGAAAATGCGGAGGTTGTTGGTATAGTTCAAATCGGTATCGCCCGGAGGAGGATTATAGCCTTCGCGGGCAGCATACTTGCGCTGGAACATCCCGGTGTCCTGAAAACGTGCTCCATACGAACCTTCCGGCCAAACATTAATGGAGCCGTTGCGGCGAAGATCGCCATTCTCAAAGATTGCATACGCCCCGGGGCGTACCGGCGCAAATCCCCAACCGCCTTTAAATACGCCATCGGGGTCTTTCAGTTCGTTCGGCGAAATAAATGCCGGGAGATTGGTTCCGTATCCCTGATTACCGTCCGACCATGTTTTCCCTTCCGGTAATTGATTACTTTCGAAAATAGATTCGATACAAAATTCGTTCCCGTCTTCCCACATCGCATCGAAATTGCTGAAGAGGTCATACGCGCCGCTGCTGATAATGGTAGCCATATCACTGGTAATCCCGGCATAGCGGCTTTGGTCTTTCTGATACATCACTACACGCGCTTTCAGCATCAATGCCGCCGCCCTGGATGCGCGGCCCAAGTCTGCACCATACAGGCGCATCGGCATGGCTCCGTCTTCGCAGGCAATCTCCAGGTCTTCCAAAATCTCATTGTATATTTCATCGGCCGTATATTGGCGCGTCATATAGGGCGATTCGCTTAGCGGTTCTTCAAAGTAAGGAATATTTCCCCAGAACTTCCATAGAAGATGCACGTAATAGGCGCGGAGGAAATGAGCTTCGGCCTTATATTGTTTCAGTTTGCTTTCATTTACATCTACCGCATTCTCACAGGCTATGATAACGTTGTTGCAGCGAGCCAGCCCTTTGTAATAGATGCCCCACAAACCTCCGGTGGTTTCGGCTGCCGTAGAGGTGAACAGTGACAGGAGGTATAATTGCCTTTGGTCGCCGGCATCGCCTCCGCCTTTAAAGATATCGTCCGAACGCAAGTCTGACATCAGCAATACCCCATTGTAATTGTTATTGGCATAACTGTCAAATAAAAGTATCTGATAAGCAGACGCCAGATTGGACAGGATGGCCCCTTCGGTAGCGGCAGCCCCTGCTTCCTGCTTCTCGGTAGAAGAAGCGGTAAGGAAATCGTCGCCGCAGGAAACCGCAGTAAGAAGAAGCGCTGCAAGAACAGCTGTTGTTATGAATAATCTATATCGTTTCATGTGTGTATTATTTTTTAAAAGGTGATGTTAGCGCCTAAAGAAATGGTACGTGATTGCGGGTAAATACCTTTATCAACGCCAATCGTAGTATATCCGCCGGAAGCTACTTCGGGGTCGAAGCCGTCGTATCCGGTGAGTGTAAGCAAGTTTTCGGCCGAAACAAACAGGCGTAAACGCTGAACGGAAACTTTCGTTGTAAGATAAGCCGGCAATGTATAGCCAAACTGCGCTGACTTCAGGCGCAGATAAGAACCGTCTTTCACATACAGGTCGGACGAGCGCCAGTTACTGTTAGGGTTGGCCGTCGTCATACGGGGAATTGTGTTTGAGGAGCCTTCGCCAATCCACCGGTCTAATATCCATGTGGGGCGGTTCATGGCCGGGATATCCCCCCGCTGGGAGAAGTCGAAAATATCATTGCCCACTGTTCCCTGGAAGAATAAATTCAGGTTGAAGTCTTTCCAGTCTGCGCCAATGCTTAGGCCGTATGTCCAATCCGGCATGCCTTTCCCTGTTTTTGTTTTATCCTGGTCGTCAATAGAGCCATCGCCGTTGAAGTCTATAAAGCGGACATCGCCCGGTTGCGCATTTGGCTGAAGCTTTTCCCCATTACCGTTTACATACGCATCTACTTCGGCCTGGCTCTGGAACAGGCCGTTCGTTTTGAATCCATAGAAATAAGGCCATACTTCGCCGTTTTCGCCTTTCACATAGCTGCCTACGCCGGAAGCGCCGGCGCTTTCGTATGTAGCCTCGCCGGAAGCATTTCCCAGTTTAACCAGCTTATTCTTCATATAGGTGGCATTGGCCGACACGTTATAGCTGAAATCGCCGATGGTTTGTTTCCAGCCTGCTTCAAACTCAAGCCCCCAGTTTTCCATATCGCCTACGTTGGCAATCGGAGCGCTTTGTCCCACATAGTCGGGAATAGGCTGGTCCATCAGCATACCGTTTGTTTGCTTTTTGAAGTAATCAAAGCCAATGCTCAGGGCGCTGCCGAATAAACGGGTGTCAAAACCGAGGTCTATCTGTTCGGACTCTTCCCATTTTACATTCGGGTTAGGGATTGCAGCCGGAGAGGTTCCATACTGCATCACGCCGTCTTTTGAAGCGGAAGATACCAGATAGCCGCCTCCGAAATAGTAGTTTTGCCCGCCGTCCATCAACGAGGTATAGCGAAAGTTCCCGATATTCTGGTTTCCGTTCTTACCCCAACTGAAGCGAAACTTGAAACTGTCAAACCAGCCAGGTTTAAGGTCTGCTGCAAACGGTTCGTTCAATACATTCCAGCCCATGGAAACGGCCGGGAAGATGGCCCATTTGTTATTGGCTCCGAATTTGGAAGAACCGTCGCGGCGAACGGTTGCCTGAAGCATATACCGTTCGTCGAAGTTATAGTCTGCACGCCCGAAGTAAGAAGCCAGCGATTCAAAAGTGAATCCGCCTGTACCTCCGTAAACGCGTTCTTCGTCGCGGTCGGCGATGGCGGAGTTAATATTGGCTTTGGAAGGGTCTGTTTCCAGCAAACTGTAATCGCTGCCGCCCAACTGCCGCGTTGTATATTTTTGAGACGATTGCCCGGCCACGATGGTGAGGTTATGCTTGCCGGCAAACGTATCATTGTAGGTCAATACATTTTCTACCAGCCAGGTGTATCCGCGGTTCATTTCACTCCATACGGAGCTTTGCGTAATGTTTTTACCCTGCGAGGCAAGGAAGTGGGGAAACTCATATCCGTCTTTTCCCCAGAAAGCCAGGTCGAAACCATAGCTGGACTTGAATTTCAATTTAGGGAGCACGTCTAATTCGGCCCAAAAGGAACCTACCAGTTTGTCGTCGTTGTTTTTTTCCTCACGCGGCTGGTTCAGCATCCCTACCGGATTGGCTATTTCCTGAAACCCGACAGGCGGAATAGAAAATACGCGCCCCGCTTCGCCGGTTACGGCATACGGATATTGCGCCAGGATGGAAGCAGCCGTTGCCTCATCGGCATAAACAGACACCAGGGGATTGAATGTAAGGGCGCTTCCCAATATCGAACCGTATTCAGAGTTGGTCTCGATGCCTGTTGTTTTGCCTCTGGCATATCCTGCGTTGACGCCCACTTTCAGCCTGTTGAGGAAAGAGCGGCTTATATCTTCAAACACTTCACAGGTAGAATTGGAACGGATGCTCCAGCGGTCGTAATTCGATTTGCCATAGTTGCCGCCGATAATACCTTCCTGGTTGTAATAACCCATAGAGAGGAAATATTGCGCCTTTTCGTTTCCGCCGTTGATGCTTACCTGATGGTTCTGGACGGGCGCGTTATAATTGAACGTTTCGTCTTGCCAGTTGGTTCCGCTTCCGGCGGTTGCTATCTCTTCGGGCGAATAACGGGGGGCATTGCCGTCGTTTATCTGGCTTTCGTTCATAATAACCATATACTCCCTGGCGTCGAGTACGGCTTTTTTCTTCCAGGGGTTTTGCCAGCCGTAACTTACGTCGTAACTTACGGTGGCTTTCCCCTTATTCCCGCTTTTGGTGGTGACGAGGATAACGCCGTTGGCGCCGCGCGTGCCATAGATAGCGGCGGAGGCGGCGTCTTTCAATATTTCCACAGACTGTATGTCCGAGGGGTTCAGGTAATTAATACCTCCGCCTACCGGCATACCGTCTACGATGTATAAAGGATTACTGTCGTTTACCGTACCAATCCCGCGGATGCGCACTTTAGAGTCGGCGCCGGGCTGGCCGGAACTCTGCGTAATCTGTACGCCGGATACTTTTCCTTTTAATACATCTTCTACACGCGAAGGTTTGGCCGTGTTCAGGTCGTCAGCGGTAACCCGGCTGATAGCCGCCGTTACTACACTCTTTTTCTGCACGCCATAACCTACAACCACTACTTCGTCGAGCAATTCCGAATCTTCGTATAACACGATATTCGTCAGCCCCGACGCGCTGGCTGCTACTTCCTGGGATTTGAATCCGATATAGGAAACGGACAGGATACTCCCCTCCGGAGCGCTGAGAACAAACTGCCCGTCGACGTCGGTCATTGTTCCATTGGTTGTACCTTTCACTACAACATTTACCCCGGGTAACGGGAATTTATCGGTTCCCGATACCACTACGCCTTTTATCTCTGCCTGCTGGGCAAAGACAGGGAAGGTGACACATAACAAAATTAAAACAGCTAACAGATTTCTCATAAAATATAATTTAAGAGTTATTTTGAATGCGGCAAACATACGCTTATAACAGCCCGTTAAAATATAATTCACCTATTCCCCAATACGCTTGAAGCAGAAAACAATTACGCCAATAACCCGCCAATAATTTACAATCAATTGATTAAAAACAGCTCCGCCGGAGCCGGGCTCCATGCCCCGGAGGTCATTCCTTTTTCTCATCCGGAAGGCCATGAAGGCGCATCCCCCGGCGGAGCAGGAGGCAGGCTTTCCGGCGCCCTTGCTCCTCCTCCCCTGCAGTCGTCGTCGGTCGCCCCTGCGGTCGTTGTCGGTCGCCCTGCGCTGCAATCCATTGCGCAGGCTATTGCGGGCTGCGCTCAAGCCTTTCCTGTTTGTCTGCATTGGAGATAGAGATACATCCGGCTCTGGATATTATTTCAACCAGGCCCCGGCAGTCAACTACCA
>JAIRKZ010000030.1 GCA_031259845.1 Tannerellaceae bacterium
CGTGACCGGAGGTGACTGAACGGATGATTATCCTGTTTTTGTGTAAAGTTAGTATCGTTAGTAACCCCAAAACTGTAAACCTGTTCCGGGAAAAGCCACCAATTGCGAAGCAAAAAAAATCATTACGATGACTCCGGCAAACCATTATAATGCTTTCAGAAAACCATTATGATCTCTTTATCAAACCATTATAATGGTTTACTGAAGACATTGTAATGATTTTTTTTCTAAACTCACCCGTATAAATGTATCTTCGCATATACAAGTTGAAGCTCAGTCACGTCCAATCACGTCCAGTCACGCTCAGTCACCTGTTCAGTCACAGCTATCTGTTGGAATATAAGGGCCTTATGTGAAATGTGACTGAAAACGACGAAAAAAATAAAGTTTTTGTATGCGCTATGCCGCGTAACGTATAGATAGGATACGGGCAATCCCCGGAGCTTCTCTGCCATTCTGATAAAGACAGCAAAAGCAATGCGGGCTATTGGCGCTGTCCTAAAATAAATGAAGGCGGTAGATGCTTGACCTTATTTCGTCTAAGGTTCCTACAATCAGGTAATAATGATAATCAAAGACGGAATTTTTCATTAATTTTTCTACATAGACAGGAGCGATATAGCCGGTAGATATATCGTTACATTCTTTGTCCGGTTGACCGAACATGCCGGCTAGGAATTTGGTTGCCATCGGTGAATAAACGCCAACTCCCCAACCGGACTCATCTACAAATGCCATCCATTTTTCCGAACATACTTTGCGGGTTGTCGAGTCATAAATACCCCAAAAGCCGTCTTCGAGATGAACCACTTCCGTATTCTCAACCGGCTCGCCGGCAAAGGGAGTATTTCCGAAATAAGAATACAGGTTGCCGAGTGCGGAAATCAGGTATACGGCAGGGATTTCCTGATCGTTAGCTATTCCTTCACCGTATATATCATCTGTGCGATGGCACGTCAGGCGGCAGCGTACCATTACTGTATTGCCCTGGAGGGTAGTCCATTGCTCCATACAGGCTTGCGCGGGTTTGTTGTCCATATCCCATAGCATGGGGATGCACTTTATATAGGTACTGTCGGGCGTTTGCCATTTGTCAAGTATCCGGGCGCGGTTACCGGCATAATCGCCAGCCTGAATGGGGTTCCACGACCAGGGCGACCATGCGGGCGACTGTCCTCCGGCCTGCCGGTTTACTGCCTTTCCGGCATAATAGGATTGCTGGATATAACGTCCTTCATCGGCGATATTGACCAGATTGCGTGGGTGTTTCGCTTCCGAAAGCCAGCTAATCGTACCGCCGCGCACCAAGTCTTGTTTAAGTAATATCCGGTCGTTCTTTATACTGAATTCATACAGTTGGCCCGTATCTTTATCCGCAAATTTCTGCGATTCGCATGAAAGGGAGACCGACAGGCAACTTACGGTAAAAATGCCTGAAATGAGTTTTTTGAAGGCGCTTTGCAATTCGATATTTTTCATTTGATTTGGTTTTAATTTGTTTTATTGAGGGCAATAACCTGAGTTTTGGATAAGCAACACACGCCGTTCGTCACATGCTCAGTCACACTTGTTTCTCTGCATATCATAATGAGTCCTTTCTTGCGAAATACTCTTCCCTGGATTTCATAAATGCCTCGATTGTAAGATTTCTCCAAAAAACAGGGATCGTGTCTAAATTAAAGTTGTCTTTTATAAGTAAAGAACACGCAAAGTGGGAATATGCCTAAACGGAACGCAATTTTTTTTTGAAGAAGGAGAACGGGAGAACGGGAGAATGGGAGATAGCATCCCAGCCCACAGGTGGAGAGGTGTTTTTTTCAAGAAAAAACCATCATAATGCCTTCAGCAAACCATTATAATGGTTTGCTGAAGAGATTGTAATGATTTTTTTTTAATACGTACGGATTAAATCACAGGTAATTGCCAGGGAGCCCGGTATGGCTTGACGAGGTAGGCGTCGGCTGCCGCATCGTTGAATGTTTTGCCGTCCCAGGATAATTTCTTTCCGGTGCGGTAAGCAATATTTCCCAATTGAGAGAATTTGGCGATATGCGCGCCGGTCTCTGCGCTTGCATGGCAATTCCTGTTGCGGGTTTTAATGCATTCGAGATGATTCTTTACGTGCAGGTTTAACCCGCCTTCGCCGTATTGTTTTTGTAGCGCAACGGCTTCCATGCGGGCTGTGCCGTTTACTTTTTCGGGAATGACTTCCCAGCCGCTGCGGTCGATAACGAGCGTACCGTTTTCGCCTACGAACCCAAGCCCGTGATTACGCCCGTAAGCTCCGTCGTCGATGCCGATAGCATGGTCCCACATAACGGTAAAATCCTTGAATGTATAGATTGTTTGCAAAAGGTCGGGCGTTTCGCAGGCATCGTCAGGGTAACCAAACTTGCCTCCTGAAGCCATAACGGATTCGGGAGCCGTAACATTCATCCCGTAAAGGGCGTAATCTAAAAGGTGGACGCCCCAGTCGGTCATTAAGCCGCCGGCATAATCCCAGAACCACCGGAACGTAAAATGGTAACGGTTACGGTTGAACGGACGCTTGGGCGCCGGGCCTAACCACATATCGTAATCAACGCCGGGCGGAACGGCTTCGTCGGGACGTACCGGAATAGAAGGACACCAACCTTGATAGGAGAAGACGCGTACGGTGCGTATCTTACCAAGTTTTCCGCTGTGTACAAAGGCCATGGCGTCTTGCCAGTGAGGGTCGGAGCGTTGCCATTGACCTACCTGTACCACCCGGTTGTATTTCTCGGCGGCGCGCACCATTATATTACATTCTTCAATGCTGTTGCCGATAGGTTTTTCACAATAGACGTCTTTGCCGGTTTGGCAGGCCGCCACCATTTGCAGGCAATGCCAGTGGTCTGGCGTACCTATAATCACTACGTCAATATCCTTATGGTCTATCAGCTTCCGCCAGTCTTTGTAAAGATGTTTGAGTTTTTTACCGGTTGCCTTTTCAACATCGGCAGCCCGCCTTTGCAGTACGTCGTCGTCTATATCAGACAAGGCTACACATTCTACCTCGGGATTACGCAGGAATGCCTCCAGGTCGCCAAATCCCATACCGTTACATCCTATCAATCCTACGCGGATTTTATCACTTGCGCTGATAGCGCCCTTGCCGGCCTGAATAATAAACGGGCTGAGTGTAAGCCCGGCTCCCAGCAGTCCGGCCTGCCGGAGGAAGTCTCTTCGTGTTGTCATGGTGTTTTAATTGTTATAAAGTTATAGCTTGTATGCAATACCTGTCATAAAATACACATTATACATTTTATAGGGTATTCCATTAAAATCAGACGGGAATATAGGGACTAATCCCCAGGATAGCTGGCCGGTTACAGCCATTTTGTTTGTAAAGAACCAGTCAGCCGACGCCATTAGCCCGGCATCTATTTTGCGTACTTCATCCGAAAAGTCGAACGTTGCCTTTTCTATATTGATTCTGTCTCCCGCCGCGCCTCCATTGCGAATGTATCCATCGGAAGCATCTCCCGCAAAATTGGCGTCTTGCAGAGAGGCCAAATAGCCTCCTAAGCGAAATGTCCATTTTTCATAAGGCTTGTAAGCTGCCAATACAGGCAGTACAAGGTAGCCGTTGCGGGTAATTGTTCGATTCTTTCCGGTAAACATGCCGGTAAATGTTCCGGTATTATCCCCTTCGCCTATAACCAGGTTTGTCGTCATATATTTTACGTCGGCCCGGATATTCATGCCTTTTAAATCAATTGCTAATCCGGATGTAACGCCCCAGGAGGGCGTAATCCAGCGAGTGGCATGAAAGGCTAATGCAGCGGCGAATCCCGGACTCCAGGAATTGATTTTTCGTATCTCGGCAGGCAATGGCAGGGGAGTAGCGCCTCCCATATTATAACCGGCAAATGCTTTATATTCCCAGTGTTTGAAACTTTCCTGGGCAAAGCCCGCGCCATTTATGGCAATCATCAGCAGTAAGGCGCCATATATTTTTATATAAAATGATTTCATGGGTATATGTTTATTCTTCAATTACTACTTCCACATCATCCACTACCAACCGGCTTCCGATAGCCCCTTCATAACGGTCGCCATAGAAACTGGAACTAAAAACAATCATCAATTTATACTTGTTTTTTTCAAAATCAATCACATGGTTTGATCTCTTTTCAAAAGGAATATCAAATACCGCGAAATCAGTTCCCGGGCTGGCAGCCCTCATACCGGGGGGAAGCATCGCAACGGAAACAATATTCGGATGCGTCAGTATATTGGTTCCGTCCAGCATCATGGATGCGCTGTCTATACGGTAGAATACACTGTATATGGCGCATGAGTCTTTTACATCCGGGCGTACATTCCCTTTAGGGTCGATATAATTGCCCGTACTTGCGCGGTATTTATATTTCCCGGTTAAACGAAGCGGCTTGTCATGGAAAGGTTGCCCGAATTGGGTAGCCAGCAACGGGTCTTTCAGCGCATAGAGCGGATTCATCGCACCGATAAAAAGAGAGCCGGCGGCAACAGGGATATACATAATTCCCATAATATTTTCGGGTCCTTTTATCGTTATCATTTCTGCTGCATATTGGCCCCCGGCAGAGGCCGTTGTTTTATGGATAGGAAACTGGGCGGGGTCTGTAAAACTCACATAATAATTAATCCCCCGGTTGCTCGAGTCCCAAGGGGTTGTTCTTTTACCGGCCAGGTCGTATTCAACGGGTGTTTCATATTTTCCATACATATCCAGTTCTTCCCAATATTCAAAATCGTATTTGTATTGTGAAACAGAAATAGCCTGAATACTATATTCGCGTTGATGTTTCCCGTCGGCAGCCGTTACCGTATATGTAACTTCTTTGCTGAAATCTTGTGGGCTGAACCTGTCCGGCATAATGGTGGCTCCTTCCGAAATACTGATTTCCGGGACGATGGAAGAGAGGTCCGCTCCTTTTCTCACATAGATGGAGATATTGGTCTGATTGAACGAAGCCGCGCCCAGCGCCACCTGGTCAGGTAAAGAAAAAGCATCAATATCTGCATAGGGGGAAAGGGGTTCGTCTTGAATACATCCGGTTATCAATAATACGCATAATGATAACGTCAGCGATAATTTAAACTTCATATTAAATGTGTTACTGTTAATGTATTATACACAAATAACGGCATAATAATTGAGAGTTCCGTTTCTTTGACAGAATTTAACGCTACGTCATTATGACATTTTTGGTTTTCCTGATTATTTTAAAATGTTAAAGAAAGTATCCGGCAGGATGCCCTTTTCTTTATGGGAAATCCATTTCTATAAATCTATCGCGAGACATACATTTAATATATTTCTCATTTCTATATCATTTGTGACACTAAAAGAGGGCAAACAAAATAAATACCGACAATACATAGTCCTTTTGTGTAAGAATATAGATGTGTTTTGGTAAATCTGGCTAATACTTAAAACAACAAGTACTATTTTAAATTCTTTTATTTGCACCTTGAGATAAAAGGGGATTTTATAGCAATATTATAGCGAATAGTTAAACAACAATTAACATAAAACACAAAAAAGATAGATGCGGTTACTTGAATGAGCAATGATAACATAATAATTTATAAAACATAACCACCGATATACGCCCGATTCCTATTTATAGATATTGATAAAGACAAGATGCTTCCAGCCCTAACGGGAAGAGTCAATCTATATATTTGGGGAATAATAGGTTTTCAATAATTTAAACCGAGCGTATACCAATTTTGTTGTATATGTAGATTATATAAAAACAGATGGAAAAGAATTTAAACAAGATGTTGGCGGAGCGTATTTTAGAGAAAATACCTTCGAACATAAAACCGGTAGAGTATTTGATGGGGACGCTTGGCCTGGCCAGGGAATCTGTATATAGAAGAAAAAGAGGGGAATTATCTTTCAGCTTTAAAGAGATTGTAAAACTGTCTAAGGAACTGAATTTCTCAATTGATGAAGTCATAGAAAAAGACAGTAAAGACAAAGTTATATTCAATATTCGTAACAATGCGTTATATAATCCTGAAGAAACCTTTATGGCGATGCTCAGGGAATATCTGAACTTCGTGAGGAAAAACTTTGAAGCTCGCCAGACGGAAATGATAATAACCCAAAACCGTGTAATACCTATCTATGCGCTTAATTCCAGGTATTTATTCAAATTCTTTTATTACAAATGGATGCATCAGGGATATCAGGTTCCCCTGAACTTTTATTATGCAGACGTGGTAGTCCCGGCGGAAATACTTGCATTGAAAGACAGGTTGATTTCATATATAAATCAACTAAGTAACTATACATTCATTATTGACCCGCTGACCTATAAAAATACATTCGATGAGATTTTATATTATTATGAAAGGAGCCTGATAACAAAGGAGGAACTGCTTATCTTAAAAGACAGCTTCCAGAGCTTGTTAAAACATACGGAATCGTTGGTGCAAAGGGGGGTAAACGATTTTGGGGGAACCTATCAATTTTATCTTTCTTCCTTGAATATAGAATCAAATACGATTTATGCCAAATACGATGGTATGGTAGAATCATTTTTGTGGCTTTATCATGTAAACCCTATAAACACAAATGATAAGTACATGTGCGCTACTCATAAGAAATGGCTTGATTCGATGAGAAGATGCTCATCCTTAATAACGCATTCGAATGAAATACTTCAGGCCAAATTTTACAATGAACAATACAAGTATTTGGAAAACAGCGTCAAACTTATTTCGGGATAAACAATACACCAATTAACTTAACTAATTAACAAGAATATGAATGATAATTTAGACAAATTATTAATTGATAAAATTTTCGAGAAATTACCTTCGGACGTCAATCCTGTCGATTATTTAATGAACGTGTTACACATTTCCAGAAAATCGATTTATCGCAGGAAAAAGGGAGAATTGCCATTTAGCTTTGACGAAATAGTCATATTATCTAAAGAACTTGATTTTTCAATTGATGAATTGATTGCTATAGATAATGAAAATCAAGCGATATTCACTCATAAGGCGGATACCCTGTTCGATCAGAAAGAGACATTTATTTCTATGTTGGATAAATATTTAGAGTTCTATAAAAAAGCAGCGCAGGCGAAATCTTATGAAGGCGTTTTTACGATGAATCGTATATTGCTTATATATGCTTTAAACACAACGCATCTTTTCAAGTTCCTTTATTATATGTGGATATATCAGGGACATCACATACCGCTGAATTTCCGGTATTCCGAGATGATTCTTCCGCCAGAGATACTTGCCTTATCCAAAAAAGTGTGGGAATATGTACGGAGCGTAGGGAATACAACGATAATCCTGAATGAACTTATTTTTAAAAATATATTTAATGAAATAACGTATTACTATCAGAAAGAACTTCTTACAAGCGGAGAATATATCCAGCTTAAAGACGAGTTGCTGGCGTATATTAAACAGTTAGAGGTTGTTGTGTCTTTAGGAACCAACAACTATGGTTCGAACTATGCCATCTACCTATCAAAGCTAAGCATCGAATCAAATTCCTGCTATTATAAAATAGACGATAATATAGAATCTTCCTTCTGGGTATTTGGCATAAGTCCCATCCATACAAATAATAATTTTGTGCCTACATCACATAAGAAGTGGATTGACTCACTAAAGAAATACTCCATATTAATCTCACAATCAAACGAATTGCTCCAAAGCAAGTTCTTCAATGAACAATACAACTATATTGCAAAAGCTTCTGCTAATCTGTTAAATGACTACGATTCTGAAAGAAATGCAGTTAATCTTTGCAGTAGCGTAGCACGAAAGGATTTTTAGTGAATAAACGGTAGTTAAAAGGGAAAATAATTCGGAGTAACAGAAAATAGTCGTAACTTTGGTTTCTTGAATAGAGAGTAAAGAATAAAATGATTAAAGTCTGTTTTCTTGTTTCATCATTAGCCAATGAAGGGCCTGTTAATGTGATGTATAATATTATCAAACACATGAACTTTTCTATATTTGATGTGTCTGTTATTACATTAACCCCGGAAAAAACAACGAGCCGCATAGAAAGCTTTAAGAAATTACCGATATCCATTCATCAGCTTGCGAAGCAAGAATTTCTCAATCCTTTGCAGTTGTTTTTCAGGCTTAAAAAGAAGGTGCGGGAAATCGAACCCCATATACTTCATTCGCATTGTCCCCGCTCTTTATATCTTATGTGTTTCTTGCCCAAACGATATAAACGGATTTATACGATTCATATTTTCCCCGGTTTGCAACAGAAAATTCTGTATGGAAGATGGAAAGGGGATTTGGTTGTTTTGCTTAATAATTATTTTACCCGCCGTACAGATTTACCTGTCGGATGCGCCGAAAGCATAAGCGCCTTATACAAACAGCATAAAAACTGGGATATAATGAGTATTCCCAACGGAAGCTCATTGCCTGTCTGGAGCCGGAACGAAGAACAAAAGAAACAGTTGCGCAAGAAGTATCATCTATGTGAAAACATTAACTACTTTATATATGTAGGGCGTTTCTCGAAAGAAAAAAATCCGGATATACTGGTTGAAGCCTTCAGGAAACTGGACGACCCATTGACAGGGCTTATCATGCTGGGCGACGGGCCTATGTGGGAACAGTTAAAAGCTGAAGAATCGGAACGCTTGAAGTTGCCGGGATTTACCACCGATGTATACGAGTACCTGATTGCTTCCGATTATTATATTTCAGCATCAGAAGTAGAAGGTTTGGCAAATACGTTATTGGAAAGTATGACCATCGGCTTGCCGCTTCTCCTTTCGGATATCCCTTCGCACAAAGAAGTAATGGCTAAAATGAGCCGGGTAGTGGGATACATTGCGAATCAAAATGATGTAGATGACATTGTAGATAAAATAAAGCAACTAACCAGCTCGGTAAAAAGGGATGAAGCTGAGGCGGAAATTAAAAAAGTATTTTTGGAGCATTATACGGCAGAACAAATGTCTAATCAATATCAAGTAGCTTATCAGGATTTGTATCGGAAGGATATCAACTAACAACCATACAATAATCTATGTAAGAAACCGTTTTTTATTCGGTAATCATTATGACGCAACAATTTATTAATAATACATATTACTTATTCTTTGTCATTTCATTGGTTTTCGGGCTTTTATTGTACGGAACAATCGGATTTGACGGAGCAGATGAACTTTGTGCCTTTGCTCTTATTATATTCTTTTGCTATGTTGTAATCAGTCAGCGGGATTGGCCAATGAACAAAGCATTCCTTGTTACTTTGGGTGTTTTTCTGTTTTACCTCTGTTATTCCTTCTATATCGGCAGTAATGTAAAAAAAGCGATTGTTTCCGATTTCATCATTCAACTGAAACCATACGTGGCTTTTTTTATTGTTTACCAGTTGTGCCCGTTGTTCGATAAAAATCAAAAAGCTAAATTACGTATTACCTGTGTCGCGAGCTGGCTTATCCTTCTTTTTTTAGGGATTTTGTCTCTTTTTAAAGAACGGATTATTTTTGATACGATGTATCACGTATCCTATTATTATGCCTGCGTTTTGGCGCTTTCGCTCATCTGGTTTTTTTGTAGCGAGAACACTCCCAAAGATAAGTTTGTTTTTATTCTCATGCTTTCTGCAGGGTTGTTTTCTACCCGTTCCAAGTTTTATGGAATTTATTTGCTGGCGATTGTACTTGTCTTATTTGTTTCGCATATAAAACAGTTGAAGTTCAATTTCAAAACCATTATAGTAGCATTGGCCGTTTTAGCAGCGGTAATCATTGTTGGCTGGCAGAAAATTGATTTGTATTTTGCCCTCAGCAGCGAAGCCGAAGGCGTTGAAACGGGCCTGTTGGCCCGGCTTATGCTCTACATGACATCCGTGGATATTTTCAAGGACTATTTCCCCCTTGGCTCCGGCTTAGGCAGCTTCGCCTCTTATTCTTCGGGGGTGTATTATTCGGATATTTATGCAAAATATGGAATAGAAAAGGTTTATGGGATGAATAGTTCGCATTATAGTTATATTGCTGATACATATTATCCGTGTCTGGCTCAGTTTGGCGTAGTGGGGGTTATCCTTTTTATTACTTTCTTTATTTACCTTATCCGGAAGTCTCAGAAAATAATTAAATATGGCCAAAACACTAAATACCTGATCATTACATCCATTATCATTTGTTACATCCTTATCGAAAGTATAGCCGACGCCACATTTACGGGGCATCGGGGATTTTTTATTATGATGTTGTTAGGACTTGTTTTCTCTGAACAAAAGCACGGATTAGAGACAAAATGAGTTCCTTTCATGCCATAAAAAAATCCTTACACATTTTTCATTGGAGGTAACCGTTCTTGATATTTCCATATTATTGGTGCAAGCCGAAAGGCCTCCCAGTAACGCCGCCAAAATCTTTTAGGGGATTGGATAATCCTAAATAACCATCCGAGAAATAATTTATCTGCCCACACGGGGATAGTAGCTTGTCCTCCTGTAAGGAATGCAATGGCTGCGCCTAAACAAAAAATACAGGGACGGTAGTTTAAATTTCGTTTCAACTCCCATCCCAATCGTTCTTGTATTCCTCCGCCAAGTCCTATTATCACTATATCTGGTTTCTGTGCTTCAATTTTTGAACGGAGCGATGCGTCGTTCACCGACCCATTACCGTAAAACGGAGCCACATAAAAATTCGCTTCATCAGATGATATTCCTTGATTTTTCAACCACTGACAGGTACGCTGTTGTTCTTCAACGGAGGGCATCACCCAAAAAAGATTTTTTCCACTTTTAAATTCGCTCCGCTTCACAAATTCTCGAAGGAAAGCGACTCCGGAGTTTTTAGATAATCTTTTTCCTGTTCGCAACCACCACATCAAAACCATAAAACCGGAATCGGTAATGACCAAATCGGCCGAAAGGAGCGCTTCGCGATACCCGGACGACTGCATGAAATCTTTAGCTAATGCCGGCGCTGCAGGAACAACCATAAGTCCGCCTTGCATCGATTTGTCAACTGTATTTTCAATATTGTCAACAAAAAATTCAATACCCAAAATACGCTGTGTGATTACTGACATAATTTCTCTTACCCAATATTATAAATTGAATCCTTTGACGTTCCGCTTTTAATTTGATCATATATCCAAGCGTATGTTTTTTCCATACCGTCGTATAAACAGATGTCCGGCGCCCATCCAAGCAATTGCTTGATTAATGTATTGTCGCTGGAACGTCCGCGAACGCCTTTGGGCGCGTCCAAATTATAGTTTCGCACAACTTTAATCTTTGCAATGTCTTCTACAATATCTACTAATTTATTAATAGAAACCATTTCGTCGCTTCCCAAGTTTATCGGTTCGATAATGTCGCTGTTCATGATAGCCTGTATTCCTTTTGTGCAATCATCAATATACATGAACGAGCGAGTTTGACGTCCGTCGCCCCATATTTCAATCGTATGGTTGCCGGATAGTTTTGCATTGATTATTTTTCGACAAATAGCAGCGGGCGCTTTTTCCCGTCCACCGTCGAACGTGCCAAACGGCCCATAAACATTGTGAAAGCGAGCTACACGAGTAGTAATTCCGAAGTCTTCCATGAAATGCCTGCACATGCGTTCGCTGAACAGTTTCTCCCAACCATATCCGTCTTCCGGCATGGCAGGATAAGCATCCTCTTCCTTTAAGCCGGGATTTTCTGTTTCGGTTTGTTTGTATGCTGCATATACACAAGCCGAAGAGGCATAAAAGAAACGGGAAACACCCAATGCACGAGCCGCAACAAGCAAATGTGTGTTGATTAAAACGCTCAACATACACAGCGCTTTGTTGTTTTCAATAAAGCCCATACCGCCCATGTCGGCTGCGAGATTATAACATTCATCAGCTCCTTGAAGCGCTGTCATACAGGAATCCAAATGTTGCAAATTGAGCGTTAAATTTTCCGCTCCGGCATGACGCTGATACCATGCGGTTTGCGGTTTGCGGTCTACAGCGCGTACCTGATGCCCCTGTTCCAGGAATATTTTTACTAAGTGGCCTCCAATAAAACCACCTCCACCACAAACAATAATTTTCTTCTTCATGATAATCTTTTTTTTTATTTTTTGTTAGTATCTTTTTTTATCCGACTAAGTTAATCATTTTTTTTGATTATACGCTTAGCGTGAGTTCATTTATGTCAGTACTGCATTACAAAATTCATTCATAATAACGGAAATAAAGTTCAATTATTATTTTTCTTTTTCATCCATTGTAAGGTGGTTTTTATTCCATCCTTACGGAGGACAGGAAGATTAGGCGCTATTTCTTTTATCAGGCTCAAATCATGAATATTATCTGTAGTCATATTTTTCAGACGAAAACTGGTCATTGGGAAAGTTATTCCAAGCAATCTCAAAAAGTCTCCTACCCATGCTGCAACGGAAAACAAAAAGAAAGGAACGGTTGGTATCCGGATATTTTCAAAAGATGCTATTTCATTTGCCCACTGAGTGATATTATAGGGTTCGTAATCTCCTATATAAAACACCTTTTTATTTATCTTATCTGCCTCTGCTTGCGCTATAGACATAATCTGATATATAGCATTATCAATATATCCATACGTTTTTTTACAGGCCCGTTTACCTAAATGAAAATAAAAACGAGATAAAATGATTCGGAAAAACGTATCATACGGTTCTTCAAACCAAGGCCCCCAAATAGATGTTGGTCGGATAATAGACCATGTATAATTGGGATTTCTATTTTTTATAATTTTCTCTGTCTCCGCCTTACTTTCTCCATATAATGTATGAGGGGCATACTCATCGCAATGCTTAGGCGTATATCCCGGCTTACAAACATACATAGACGAGGCGAAAATAACTTTTCTTACATTTTTCACTTGCTCCAAAGCATCTAAAAGATTAGAGACCCCTTCTATATTGCTGTTATAATCATCTAACGTTTTTCCGGACAAATCGGTACGTGCCGCTAAATGAATTACAATATTGGGTTGGAAATCAATAATCGTTTCGATCAATGTTTGTCTATCCCGAATATCTATTTGTTTCCAACAGTTACGGTGTGAAGAGATTTTCGGCGTTTTAGCGTCGATATTTAAAATCTCCGCTTTTTCATCTCGTAATAAATATGAAATTAAATTTGTTCCAATAAAACCGGAGCCTCCGGTTATTAAATATTTTACCATTACAATACGATTGATTATTTGTTTAATTTATACTCAAACAAGATAGGTCTCATTATATGAGCATGTTGAGCCGCTTGCCGTTTGGCTTCGGAGGGAGGGATCATATAATTTTCACCATATAATGTAGTCAGGTATACATCAGGGGAATGAGGTGCGAAAAATAAGCTTCCTTCAAATTCTAATTCTATCAGAGGCATCATGTCATCATATCTGAAAAAACGCTTCCACAACGTGTCGAAACCGTGGCCGATATAGCAATCATTTCCCAGATTCCGGTTCCTGTCAATTAGTTTACGGGCTACTTTCAGGTATCTTTGCAGTAAAAATCCAAATACCGAATGAAAGGAAGCCAGTATTTTCTTTTCAGAGGATAAATGCTTGTAGTTTGCTGCGTCCAGGCATTTGCAGATCAATTTATTGTAGGTTTTGATGGTTCGTTCGAAAAAGAAATTCCATTTACCGGTATGATACCGGTCGGCAGGAAAAATATCAATAAACAACCCTTTTTCACTTTTGTCGTCTTCAAAACCCGGCGAAAGAACGATGCTTTTTTTATCTCTTACTTTACAAGGAAGAGGCAGGTAGGTATAACTTGGGTCAACTTCCCTCGTTTGCAGAATCATGTCGGAGGGGAATTCTTTAACGGCAATCGCTATAAACTTCTCGTAATCTTCGCGCAGCATGCAAATGTCGAGGTCGTCATCCCAGGGAATAAAACCTTTATGCCGTACGGCGCCTAATAAGGTGCCGGAGCACATCCAATAGTTGATGCCATGCTTGCGGCATATATAATCGATTATTCTAAACATGCGCAGCAATACGAGTTGGGCCTGACGCAAGACGGTTTCGCCTTCGTGGCGGTTGTCGGGGAACAATTTATTATAGTCTGCTTTGTTCATCGTTCAAATAATTTATAATGTACAACGGCTCTTACCCTGAATGTAAACAGAAGTAGTTCGGCTAATACTACCAGAGCGGCAACCGTATTTATTGTAAGATATCCTGAGAAGAATAATATGGTTAATCCGAGTAGATGGAACAATGAAACAATAAAAACAGTCCAATTCGTATAAGAAGGATAGCCTATGGCGGCTAAAAACGGATAACCGAGAAGTATAGAGGGAATGGTAAAGAAACAACCGGACAATAAAATCCGGAATACAGCTAAGCTACCCGTCTGCGCTGCCTGCCCGTATATAACCTGGATAATCCAGTAAGAAGCCAGTAATATACCGGTGAGCAAGAAAATATTGATTGATGTAATGCGTTTGAATATCTTCTTGAAAAAATGTATATCCCGGGTTTTTGCCATGTGTGGAAATAATACGCCGGTAAACGGAGTTAATAGTTGGTTGTACGCCTGATATAATTTCTCTGCCGCAGAATAGTAGCCAACGGCTGTGTTGCCGCAAACCAATTTTAAAACAAACACATTGCTATACGTGAATATTGAAACGGATATGCGTGAGAGGAAATAAGTTGAACTATCTCTAAATGCGAATTTGATTTCGGCTAATGTAGGTAAAAACCATTTCATCCTTTCTTTGAAATAGATAATATATATACTGATCAGGCCGGCAAAAACATAACCGGTCGTATAAAACAGAGGTACTAAAATGTAATCTTCGGGTTTACGGATAAAAATAAAGAAAGGGATAAAGCTAATTAGTTTTGCTGCAGTATTAAATATTGTAATATACTTCATCTTTTCCATTCCCTGGAAAAACCACATAGGGAACATGATATTGCCCGCTACTATCCCGAAGTACATTAAATAAAAAGCGGCGTCTTGCCTGAAACGGCCGACAGTAGAGATGAGTATAAGCAGAAAAATGAAGCTAAGAAGCCCTAAAAATATCCTGCAGATAAAGGCGCTATTCAGATACCTGTTTATCTGTTGTTCATCATCCCTGTGGATGGATATATATTTTGTAGCCGACAAGTTGAAACCGAAATCGGAGAAAAGGACGAAATACTGTATGAGCGTATATCCGAAAGAAACCAGCCCCCACCGTTCAACGCCTAATACGCGGACAAGGAATGGAAATGATAGTAATGGCAACAGGTAATTTACGCCTTGTAACAGAACTAACGCCCCAAAATTCCGGGTCATTGGTTTTTTCAGCAAATCAGATACTTTTGCTAATATCATTTATTCGCCTTTTGAAATTCTTCAATTAAGTCGGTCAGTTGTTTTTTTCCATAAATCCACCCCACAGTAATCAATAACGTGAAAAATACAATCCCGATAGCTGCATATAGCTTTCTGGGCGCTATAGGCCTTGGCATATTAAATGCCGGATCGATAATTTTTGCTTTCTCTTTCGTTTGTGCAATAGACAAAACAATCTCTTCCCTTTTTTGAAGCAGGATAAGATACATCCCCTGAAGTATCTCCTGGCTCCTTTTATAATCGACATAAATACGTTCTTGCTGAGGTATTTCTCCCATTCGATTGAACAAACTTTGTTCTTTTTCTTTCAATTCGTTTATAACTAATTGTATGCTTTGATGGGCATTATCAATCATTTGGTAAACCCCTTCGCGCAATTTATCAATCTGTGCGTTCAGGGATGGGAGTAGCGGATTATCTTCTCCGGAATTTCTGATAAGGCGTTCCCGTTCGAGTAAGGTTTGATTATAGAGCGAAAATGGATTTGTTTCAGACTCCTGCCCGGTTGATAACAGGGAAGGAATTATTTTATACCGGTTTGCTTTGTCTTTTACAAATGAGTCCATAAGTTTAATCGTATGCGACTGCGCTTCGGCTTCTATCATTTTTGTTTGCAGCTCTCTCATATATTCAACATAATATTGAACGTCCGACTCTACCAGGGTAATCCTGTTTTTCGCCTTATAATCTTCTATTTTCTTTTCAATGACGGATAATTCATTCGTCACGCTATCAATGCGTGCGTTCAGAAACGCTATCGAGTGTATGGCCAATTCGTTTTTGTATTCTTGCGACTGCTTATTGTACAAAGCGATAAGCATATTGAACATGTCTTTAGCGCGGCGTTTTTCATAGTCTGTTGTGATAAATTCGATTACGTTCGACGTTTTCGATACTTCTTCAATGGTAAATTCGTTGACCAAATCATCGGAGACGGATGTTAGTGGACGGACAGTTACATTTAATGTATAGTCGGGGGCGCTCTCTCCCAAAAGGGTATAGTTGAATACAAATTCTCCTTCTTTCATCTTTACTGTGGCGGGCAGGGAGGTGAATTGGAAGGATTCCTTGCGGTCGTCGTCAGATTCTACCATTGCTTTGATGCTGATTTTACTGGCAGAGGAAACTACCTTGAATTCTATTTCATATTCCAGCCCGAAGATAGTGGCCGAATCAGCCGTTACGGTCAGCGGTTTTCCTTCATAAAGCCGGTAAAAAGACCAGGGCCTGGTATATTCGGCGTATAACCCGAGTTTGTAGATCATTTCGCTCAGCAGGTGGTTTGAGGTGAACGTTGCAATTTCGTCATCAATTACGATGCTTCCTGCAGAAATTCCTCCCAAACCGAACGATTTCATAATCCCTGCGGCTTCGCCAAGGGCCAAGCCGCCGGAAGAAAGCGGATTATTCTCGTCTTGTATCTGCACCCGCGCCATCGTTTCGTATGTCTTGGGGTAGAATATCAGGTAAAAAACAGCTAATACCACAGCGATAAAGCCAACTACCAAAATTAATTTCCAGTGGAGCAGGTAGCTTACCAGGATAGATTTCAGGCTTATTGTTTCGTTATTTTTTATATCCATCATCTGTTATTTTTTAGTTGCCGTAATAATTGCCAGGACTACTGTGGATACAACCGATATCGTACTGAGAATTGTTGAAAATACGGTTACATTATATGATTGGGCCTGGCTGTAACGGGCATTTTTTTGTTTAGCTCTATTGGGTTCTATATACACCATATCGTTTTGTCTTAAATAGTAATAGGGAGAGGCAAATATGGCCGGGTCGGTCAGATCAATCCTTCCAAACTCTTTTATGCCATTATTATCGCGGATTACCAGGATGTTTTTACGGTTCCCGTTGATGGTAAGATCGCCGCATTGCCCGATTGCGTCAACAATCGATAGTTTTTCGTTCCGCACGTTCAGCGCACCCGGGCGGGCTACTTCACCCATTAAAGTTACCTTATAGTTTACGATGCTTACCGCTACCGACACATCGCCTTCTATATAACGGGCTATTTTCTCCTTCAGGCTGTCTATCAATTCCTGTTTGGACAGTCCGGCAGCTTGTACTTTCCCTACTACGGGGAAGGTGATGGAGCCGTCTGTATCTACCAGATAGGTAGGCAGGTATTCTGCCGGGGTCACTTCGGCTGTTCCCGGCATCAGCCTGTTTATAGAAGGAGGATTAAAAGGAAGGACGGCCGTTGCATCCCAAAATGAAACGGAGATGGCTAAAATATCATTGGCAACTATTTGCGACGAATAGGTTTGGTTTAATTGTGTAAGCTGTTCGCGCGAAAGATTATCAAGCCCTTGAAAATAAAGTACGTCTTTAGGTGTGGAACAAGATAATAAGAATGTTAGCCAAAGCGTCGATATAAGTTTACTATTCATAATTAATCGTTCAAAATGGGTGCAAATATATAATTTTTATTTTATCCAATTTAACACAAAGCAGATGCTCCACGCTTAATTGTTACAGCTATAACGATGTTTTATTTCATATATTGCTACATTCCGAATCAAAAATACAGATTTTTTAAGGAAAAGGACGGATACGGAAAAGGGGATTCTCATTTAATACCATACCTTTGCATTTCTAAACAGGTACAAAATGGAAACAGGCAGGCTTAATACATTGAAAATCGTTAAAGACCTTGATTTTGGCGTTTATTTAGATGGGGGGAACGGCAGAGAGATACTCCTGCCGGCGCGCTATGTCCCTAAAAACGTGAAACCGGGCGATGAGGTAGAAGTCTTTATCTATCATGATAATGAAGGGCGGCTGATTGCTACAACGGCGCGTCCGCTTGCCATGGCAGGCGAATTTAAGTTTATGGAAGTAAAGTCGGTAAACGAAACGGGCGCTTTCCTTGAGTGGGGGCTGATGAAAGACCTGCTCGTGCCGTTCGGGGAACAGAAGGCGCCCATGCAGGAAGGCCGGCGATACCTGGTATATGTGCATCTCGACAAGGTTTCCGGGCGTATCGTAGCATCCGCCCGTATTGAAAAGTTTCTCGACAATACGTTCCCCGCCTATCACTTCAATCAACAGGTGGATTTATTGGTGGCCGACGAAACAGACCTGGGTTATAAAGTGATTGTCAACAACCTGCATTGGGGGCTTCTTTACCATAAAGAGGTATTCAGGCAACTCGAAAAAGGGGAACAGTTAACCGGATATATAAAAGAGGTACGAGACGACGAAAAAATAGACGTCAGCCTCATGCCCCTGGGATACGGGAAGGTAGAAGGAGTGGCCGCTACAATTCTGGAATCGTTACGCATCCATAACGGCTTTTTACCTATTCATGACAAGAGCGAACCGGAAGAAATCTACGCCCTCTTCCGTTGTAGCAAGAAAACATTCAAACAAGCCATCGGCTCCTTATACAAGCGGCAATTAATAACGCTGGAAAAAGATGGCATCCGCACCGTTTAACCCAACCCGTTCGTTCCATAGTCTTCACATAAACAGCATTATAGATGAAGATGAATTGTCAAAAGAGGCGATTTCGATAGGGCTATTAAAGAATTGAAATCTCAAGCAGATGATGACAGTAATAATACACCGGATTAGATTTATGTGTAATTTGAAAAATTGTTGATTCTTCTTCCTTTAATTATCTGTTATTCAATATATATATAAATGAAAAAACAAACCAACACTTATTCAGGAAAACGGAAGAGCGCAGGCCTTCCGTTCCTCTTGGCGGCATCATTACTTATGGCCCCTCTCCATTCGCCAGGGCAGCAGATAAAGCATCTCCCCACATCGAAAACGATAGAAATCACGGATTCGCGCCGGGACTTGGCGATACAAATAGATTACGCCGGCGGATGCAAAATTACGGGATTACATATCAAGGGAGAGAATACGCTATCCCCCGAAGGGGTTTATACCGGCTTCAAGACGGCAGGAGGCAGTTTCTGCTCGCTTAAAACAGATAAGGACATCCGTGTAACGGTCGGGGAGGAAGAAATCGTATTAAATGACATACAGTATGGCGACCTGTCTGTCAAGGTTAACGAGGTATGGACATTTAAAATTGCAGACGACAGGATATTGTGGACCGTCGAACGCGCATACAGCGACCTGGCCAAACTGGAAGAAATGGCGCTTCCGCAATGGAACTTCAAAGACCTTGGCGTTTGGAAAGGAGGCATACTGGATAATGGCGGGATGGTATGGTGCAAATATTTATCGGAAGTGAACGATACGTATGGAGTTCATACGGGAGGCGTTACGTTCTGGGAGCCGGAGTCGGGGAATGCCTTGCGTATCGT
Organism: Tannerellaceae bacterium; assembly: GCA_031259845.1. GTDB lineage: Bacteria > Bacteroidota > Bacteroidia > Bacteroidales > Tannerellaceae > DFXE01. The sequence continues at coordinate 19,661 of JAIRKZ010000030.1, forward strand.
CCCCCGGGCAGGAGAAGGAAAGTATATGGCGGCAAAATATTCGCACAGTGAAAAGGGCGAGTTTGCATGCACCCACTTCATAACAGACATGGAATTGGAGCCACGCTACAACCTGAGCCGTTTTGTCCGTCAAAAACCGGACGTATTTGTGCCTTTTAACGTTTCAAAAGGAAAAGTAAGCGTGGATTATTCCATACAATATATTAATTATGACAAAGAATATTCAAGGGGAAACCTTCCCGGCATAGATGAAAAGGCTGTTCGGGAATTACTGAATACAACGGGAAGATATGGCGTTGTAGATAATGGGATTGTAGGCGCAAACGGATGGATTACAAACTGGAAGTGCCTGCACGAGCCGTTTTTCGCACAGACAGGACTGGCGTTGGGCGACCGGCAGTATACGCAAAACTTAGCGCAAACGTTAGACCGGGAGCGCGATCATGCCATCAGGGAAGACGGGCGCGTATTATCCAGATGGCATGACAACGATGGCGACCAGATGCCGGGAACCTTTAATTACAAAACCGGTTACTATGAAGCCGTATGGGGATATACTGTAGACTCGCAAACAGGACAGGTAATTAATACCGCCGAACTCTTTAACCTGAATGGAGACATCGACTGGCTGCGCTCTCATAAGAACAGTTGCGAAAAAGCGTTAGAATGGTTAATCAAACGTGACTCGAACAGGAACGGCATCTTTGAGATGATGAACAGCTACACGGGCGAAGGCTTGGCCAGCGACTGGTTAGATATCGTGTGGGCGAGTTTTGAAAACGCTTTCGTAAATGCCCAGATGTACGAAGCGCTGAATCTTTGGGCCGAATGTGAACTCGTTATGGGAGACGACGAAAAAGCCGCCCGTTACCGGAATATAGCAGAGAGATTGAAAGACAGCTTCAATAAACCCATAGAAGAAGGAGGCTTCTGGCATGCACAAAAGAAACAGTATGTTTATTGGCGCGATAAAGACGGCTCTGTTCATGGCGATAACCTGGTAACGCCGGTAAATTTTGCCGTCATAGGCTTTGGATTGTGTAACGATAAAGAACGGATCAAAATGATTCTTGAAGAAATTGAGAAAAGAACCGTTGCCGAGCATTTATTTCACTGGCCGCTTTGCTTCGATTCGTACAGGGAAGAAGAAGTAAGCAACAGGCAATGGCCTTTTCCTGTGTATGAAAACGGTGACATATTCCCCACATGGGGCTACCTGGGCGTAAGGGCTTATGTAAAGCTGGACAGGAAAATTGCGCTGAAATATATCGGAAACTTACTGGAACAATACAAAAAAGACGGTTTATCATCACAGCGCTATTCCAGGATAACGCAGCAAGGCGAAGGCACAGATATACTGGCCGGAATCTGTACAGGCGTAACAGCTCTTTACCGCGATATATACGGCATTCGCCCCAAATGGAACAGGATGGGGCTTGAACCTAATCTGACAAACGAGTTAAACGGCACAGCTTTTACGTATATATTACGCGACACAACGTATCACATCAAGCTCAGCGTAAATGATTACGCAATGGCTACCGGAAGCTTCAGCATCAGGAGTAAAAGCAGCTTCGGAGCCGCCAGGGACGGAAATAAAATCATTTATTATCCGCACAACAAGGAAGAAACCTCATTGGTAATCGCCCCAGAGAGTGATAAGCCAACAGACATACGCATCTTAAACTGGAATAAGAGAGTATGTTCATGGAAAATATCAACGCCCGGTACATTCGAAGCTACAATTACCGGATTATGTCCCGGACAAGAATACAACGTATCGGTTGATAACAAAAGGGAAAGGATAAAAGCCGGGGAAAACGGCCACCTTACGATACGGCACAATTGTAAATCTGAAACGACATACGCTATACGGAAGATAAATCCCGATTGATTCGCCCCCCTTGCCCCGGCCTTACTGGTGCTCCGCCCCGAGCAAGTCGTTGACGGCTTTTACCGGGCTGAAGGTTTCTGCCGGAACTTCTACGAACACCGTGTTCCAGTCGCTCATCGCGCCGTTCCACAGGCCGGGCAGTTCCATGGCTTTCAGTTCTTTGCCGCCTTTGCTTTTTACGGATATGAAGCCCGTTTCTTTGTCGGCATAACCGGGCAGGCTGTATTTTACTCCGTTATGGTCTTTCACGGCGCATACCAGGTCTACGGGGTTGAAATGAGTTCCTTTTTCAAACAATTCCTTCTTTGCCGGGTTGTTCAAATCAATTTGCGAGCTTTCGAGTATTTGCAGGGAAACGGTTCCGTCCGGGTTTACGGCGAAGAAGGGGCCTCCTCCCGGCAGGCCTGTATTCTTTACCATGCCGCATACCCGGACAGGGCGCTGGAACTTTCTTTTCAGGTAAAGAATCAACTCTGCATCTTCGAGGTATTTCATGTCTGGATTGCGCGTGCAAAGGTCGTCCTGCAGGAAATGAATCATTTCTTCTACCTGCTTATGCGTGTATTTCCCGCTGTCTATCAGCCGTAGATAGGTATGTATCTTTGCCTGCAGGCACACCAGTACGCCGCCCAGTACTTTTTTATAGATAACCGTAGCGTATTTAAAACTGTCGGGGGCTACGTTGTCTATGTTTTTTATAAAGATAATATCGGCGTCGATGTCATTGAGGTTTTCTATCAGCGCCCCATGCCCTGCGGGGCGGAAAAGCAACGTCCCGCCGGCCTGGCGGAAGGGATGGTTGTCCATATCGGCGGCGATGGTATCGGTAGAGGGTTTCTGGCAGCTAAAGGAGATATGGTATTTTACGGAGAACTTGTCTTCATAGAACGCCTGTTTCTTATCTGCCAGCGCCCAGAACAGCTCTTCGTGCCCGGCGGATACGGTGAAGTGCAGGCGTACGTCTCCTGCCTTGTTTTTAGCGTACATGCTCCCTTCGGCCAGATGTTCTTCCATTGCCGTGCGCATACTGCCGGGATAGGTATGGAAGAGTATCAAGCCCTTGGGCAGCTGGCCGTAGTTTAATCCCGGTTCATTCAGTAATGCAGAGGCTATATCCCTGTATCGTCCCTCTTCTATCAGTCCGGGAATATCTTTTTCGTAGCAAGCGCGGCAGCAGGCGTTCAACTCTCCATAGAAAGCAAACTTTTCTATTTCGTCAAAAAACTGTTTTACGGAAGATGTTCCGGGCGCCGGGCTGTCTGCTTCGAGGAAAGCAAACAAATCTTTAAACATCCGGCTTGCCGCCCCGGAGGCGGGGACAAATTTTACGATTGTCTTATTCTTTCCTGCATATTCTTCCCAGGCGTCTATGTACATAAGCTGTTTATCCTGGGGGATAACGGTGATTCCGTTTTCAACGGAAGCGGAATCTGTTATTTCGAGAAAGGGAAAGCCTTTGGCAAAAGAGGCTAATTGTTCCTCTACCTGTTCTTTGCGGATGCCTTTGGCCTTGATTTGATTTACGTCTTCTTTTGTGAGCATATAATGTCTTTTTTTAGGTTTATGCTTATACCAACAAATGTATAAAAATATGCATTGAGCCGTAGACATATTAAAAGAAAAAAAGGTACTTTTACAACATATTATCAGCTTGAAAGCTGTAAGAAAGGAATTTAATTCATTAATGTCATGACTGAAACAGTATTTTTTACGCCGGAAGAGAAAGTCTTGTTCCGCTCCAAATATAAAGAATTAACAGCTTGCCTGTACCCGTTCCTCGAAAAAGACGACATCCGCAAGATGCGTACGTTCATGCAAAAGGTTATCGCGATGGATTGCTACGGGAGAGACAGGAACGGGATAAACGGGCTTTTACGCAGTATGGATACCGCCCTGATAGCTACGCTGAATATCGGCTTGAAGCGGGCGCCCGTCATTGCCCTCCTTTTATACAGGCCGGCGCTGAAGAAGATTATGACGGCAGACGAGGTAAGGCAGGCCTTCGGCGAGGATGTGGCGTTACTTATCTCACGCTTGCTTAAAACGTCTAACCTGTATGCCCGCAATACCGCTATTGATTCGGAAAACTTTCATCACCTGCTCTTCTCCTTTGCCGAAGATGTGCGGGTTATCCTCCTGATGATTGCCGACAGGCTTTACCTGATGCAGAACGGTAAACGCCTGGCCAGCGAGGAAGACCGCAAGCGGCTGGCTATGGAGGCTTCTTATTTATATGCGCCCCTTGCGCACCGCCTGGGGCTATATAAGATAAAGGGAGAGCTGGAAGACCTTTCGCTTAAATTTACAGACCCGGAACAGTTTGCCTTTATCAAACAAAAGCTAAATGAGACGAAGCGCTCGCGCGATGCTTATATTGCCGGCTTTATAGAGCCGGTAAAGGCAAAACTGGAAGAAACCGGCCTGACGTTCGATATTAAGGGGCGCACCAAGTCTATACATTCCATTAATAATAAACTGAAGAAGCAACAGATAGAGTTTGAGGGGATTTATGACCTGTTTGCCATACGTATCATCCTGGATATGCCGGATGCTTCGCGCCAGGAAGAGAAGGCCGCCTGCTGGAGAGCTTATTCCATTGTAACCAATATGTACCAGCCTAACCCCAAACGGATGAAAGACTGGATATCTATCCCCAAAAGCAACGGGTACGAAAGCCTGCACGCTACGGTGATGGGGCCGCAAAACAAATGGGTGGAAGTGCAGATACGAACCCTGAGGATGGACGAGATTGCCGAGAAAGGCCTCGCCGCACACTGGAAATACAAGGGGGTGAAAGAAGACATCGGCCTGGACGCTTTCCTTGCCAACGTGCGGATGGCGCTGGAATCGAACGATACAGACCCGCTGGACTTGATGAAGAACTTCAAAATGGACCTGTATAAAGACGAAATCTACGTCTTTACGCCCAAGGGGGAATTGATAAAGCTGCCGGCTGGCGCTACCGTGCTGGATTTTGCCTTCGCCATACATACTAACCTGGGTAGCCGATGCGTATCGGCCAGGGTGAACGACAGGAATGTGCCTATCAAGCATGTGTTGCAGAATGGCGATACGGTGTCTATCCTTACCTCGCCTGGCCAGTCGCCCAAGCGAGACTGGCTTGCCTTTATACAAACGGCCAAGGCGCGCGTTAAGATTAAGCAGGCTTTGAGGGAAGAGGCGGCCAAGACGGCCGACTTTGCCAAAGAGATGCTTCAGCGCCGCTTCAAAAACCGTAAAATAGACGTAGACGAAGGCATCCTGATGCGCTACATCAAGAAGAAGGGCTATAAAACCGTGACCGACTTCTATACTGACCTGAACGAGGAACGCTTAGACGCCAACCGGGTGATAGAAGAATACGTAGAGGCCGAACGGAAGGAAAGGGAAATAGCCGACCATGCGGAGGTGAGAAGCGCCGAAGACTTTACGACAACTACCGAAGCGGAAGAGATTTCGGCCAGGCAGGATGTGCTGGTGATAGATAAGAACCTTACGGGGATTGATTATAAGCTGGCCAAATGCTGCAACCCCATCTTTGGCGACGAAGTGTTTGCCTTCATCTCCTCGCAGGGCATAAAAATACACCGAATGAATTGCCCCAATGCACAAAGCATGTTCAACCGCTTTGGCTACCGCATTATCCAGGCCCGGTGGAGCGGCAAGGGGAACGATGGATACATCGTGAACCTGCAGGTGGTAGGGAAAGACGATATTGCGATTGTAACCAATATCACGTCGGTCATCAGTAAAGAAGCCGGCGTATCCCTGCGTTCGCTCCAGATAGACTCGGTAGACGGCTTCTTCCAGGGGCATTTCACCGTGCTGGTGAAAGACACAAACGCTTTAGGGGTATTGACCGGAAAGATAAAAACGGTGAAGGGCGTAAAGGCCGTTACGCGCCTGAACGCTTAAACGGGCCTCAGCCCCATCTTCTTTGCCCGTTCCAGCATAAAGCGGCGGGCGGCGGCGTATTCGTTCGGGATTTCCCCGTCGAGGATAGCATTCTTGATAGCCTCCTTGAGCGCTCCCACAGGCTGGGAAGGAGCAAGGCCGAAGGTATTCATAATTTCTTCGCCGCTGATGGGGGGCTGAAAGTTGCGTATGCGGTCTTTCTCTTCTATTTCGGCCAGCTTTTCCCTTACGATGCGGAAGTTGTTGAGGAAACGGCGCACCTTTTCGGGATTCTTACTGGTAATATCGGCTTCGCACAGCAGCATGAGGTCGTCAATATCATCGCCCGCGTCAAACAGCAGGCGGCGGACGGCCGAGTCGGTCACATCCTCGTCCGTAAGGCTGATGGGGCGCATGTGCAGGTTTACCATCTTTTGCACATACTTCATCTTCTCGTTCATGGGGAGCTTCATCCGGCGGAAAATGTCCGGTATCATTTTCTCCCCCGCCACGTTATGGCTGTGGAACGTCCAGCCCAGGCGGTTGTCCCACCGCTTGGTGGCAGGCTTGGCAATATCGTGCAGCAAGGCGCTCCAGCGAAGCCACAGGCTGGAGGTATGGCGGCTCAGGCGGTCGAGCACCATCAAGGTATGCGCCAGGTTGTCTTTATGCCCGATGCCTTCGCGCGTTTCGGCGCCTTTAAGCGCGCTCAGCTCGGGGAAGATAAGGGGCAACAGGCCCGATATATCCAGCAATTCAAAGCCAATGGAGGGTTTAGGCGAAAGGATAATCTTATTCAGCTCGTCTGCAATCCGTTCTTCCGAAATAATACCTATCCGTTCCCTGTTACGCACAATGGCGTCGAAGGTATCGGGGTCTATATAAAAGCCCAGCTGCGAGGCAAAGCGTATGGCGCGCATCATCCGGAGCGGATCGTCGCTGAAGGTAATATCCGGGTCGAGGGGCGTACGGATGGTTTGATACTCCATATCCCGCAAGCCGTCGAAAGGGTCTGTTAATTCGCCGTAGCGTTCCCTGTTGAGGCAAAGCGCCAGGGCGTTGATGGTAAAATCGCGCCGGCGCTGGTCGTCTTCCAGCGTGCCGTCTTCCACCACCGGCTTGCGGCTGTTGCGCTGGTACGACTCCTTACGCGCCCCCACAAACTCTATTTCCACATCCCGGCATTTCACCTGGGCCGTTCCAAAGTTCCTGAACACAGCCAGGCGCGCCGGCTTGCCTAACGCCCTGGTCACCGCCTCTGCCAGTTCGATACCGCTGCCAACGGTTACAATATCAATGTCCTTAGACGCCCGGCGCAGGAAAATATCGCGCACATATCCTCCTATAACATACGCCTCAAGGCCTAAGCGCCCCGCCTCCTCCGAAACAACCCGGAACGCCTCAGCCGACAGATGCTTCAATATCTCTTCCCTATCCAAATCTAAATACATCACCTCTACGTTTGAGGCTGCAAAGATAAGAACTTAAAAAGTAAAATCAGAATGAAAAAGTTAACATAAAAAACAAACATCCCTGCCCCTTGGGCTTATTTACGCTCAACTCAACGGACAACCGGTTTCGGCATGGCAATGCTTGTCTTTTGCTTCCACGCTGCAATAACTGCAAGGTTCGTAGCAGCCGTATTATACGTTGCACAGGTGGGGTGGTGACAGGCGTGGGCGCATCTCATAGTCGTCAGGTTAAGGGCTTAGGTTAGATACAAGTCTCTTCCAAAAACTTTATTTTTTTTGCCGTTTTCAGTCACATTTCACATAAGGCTCTTATATTCAGACTTATCAGGCGGTATATGAGTGATTTATGGCGGATGTGACTGAAAAGCGGATGTTTCTTATTGTTTGGAGTGAAAGCAAGGGGGCTTTATGTACCTTTAGCG
>JAIRKZ010000052.1 GCA_031259845.1 Tannerellaceae bacterium
GGAGAGATTAAACGGGTGGGAACTAACGGATACTTCTTCATTATGCCGGCAATAAAACAACAGGATGATCCGGTACGTATCCATAACGTTGTTCCGGACGGATACGTTTATCCCCAATCTGGTTAATAGCCTTTGATGAGCTAATGATGAAAACCTGGGAAATCAAATACGCAAAACAGGGAGGGGATAAAATAACAAAATGACGAAATAGCAAAATGACAAATTCCCGTTTTTTTACTTTGTGAAAGTAGAATTACAATACCGCCTGCAAGCGAAAATATTATTTTGCAATCCGAAATATCATCTCCACTACGAGGCTGCAAGCAGGCGGCGTACGGGAGCTATTCGGTTAATTTGAAATAACACCAAAGGGGATAATGATCGGAGTATTTCACTTTGCCTACCTGGCATTTGATGGCCTGCATATTGGATGAATGCAGTATATTATCAATCCTGAACAAAAAAAAGTTTTGATTGTATGTTACGCCCAATCCCCGCCCCGATTCGGCAAAAGCATCCGATAGCGCGCCCTGTATCGTACGGCGGGCGTATGAAACAGGGGTATCATTAAAGTCGCCGCATACCAGCAGGTAATCGCTCTCCGCCTGTTGTACCTCTTTGGCTATTGCCCTTGCCTGCCTGGCGCGTATCAAATAAGCGGGGCCCAATTTTTGCTGTATCGTCCCTTTTAAGCCATCAAACGTTTCGGCGCCTACCCCTTTTATAAAGTCCGAATAGCGGGTCTTATCCTCCATTGTCAGTTTAAACGACTCCAGATGATTATTTATCAGGGTGAGTTTTTTCCCGTTGATATCTATTTCGTGAATGGAAGAGCCGTTGTTTTTACTTTTGTAGCCGATCCGCCGCGAATTAGATATTGGATATTTTGAATAAACAGCCAATCCCCAATTGCTGTTATTTATCAAGACAACAGATTTGTACGGATACATATCCAATGCTTTGTCTAATTTTGCAGCAGTAAGCCCTTTCCCTGAACTGTGGAAATAATATTCCTGCATACAGACAATATCGGCATCCGACCCGGCGATATAGTTAATGATTTCATTAGGGGACTTTCTGGTATGGGCTTTATAGGCAAATCCCATTACATTATAGGTAAGCACTTTGATTACGTTCTCCCCGGCAACGGGTTCTTTTCCAAAATGCAACGGGAAGTAGCTGCGTACCGATTGCCAACATATAATAAAGGTAATGACCCCTATCCAGATACACTTCCAGTGACGAAAGAGCAGCCAGTAAACAATAAAAAAGACATTCAGCAAACAGATAAAAGGAAAAACCAATCCCAGATAAGAAAACAACAGGCTTTTTTCAGGAGGGACGCGGTCTGAAAAAGCGGAAGCTATCATTAACAATGCCGTCAGCACGTTGGCTGCCACAAATATATATTTAATTAGATGCCTGATAATATGTTTTCTCATGCCAACCTGTTACTTCTTACTGGCGTCAAATAATCGTTTTTTCTCTTCAGACGAAAGGCTTTCATAGCCGGAATGTTTCAATTTATCCAGAATAGCGTCCAGCTCCATACCTTCCTTGTGCTTACGGGCATTATAATCATAATCCGTCTCGGCCCGTTTGTATGAAACACGCATCTTCGGTTTTCGTTTTCCTGTATTAACAATCTTGTCTATCAAACGGTTCATGGGAGCAGTAAGGTCTTTCCCCGCTTTTATCCCCGAGGCAAACCAAATACCCAAAAAGGCTCCTCCCAAATGGGCAATATGCCCTCCTGCATTCGTAGAAGCGATTGCCAGGAAATCTAACACGATTGTACCTAATGCAAGGTATATTAATTTGATTCTTCCGATAAATAATAAACCTATTTCGTAGTCTTTCCTGTAAAAAGAAACAGCAAACACAATGGCCATTACCGATGCCGACGCCCCAATCAATGCACTGCTCGACGCCACTGCCCGGAAATAGGGGAATACATTATACGCGAGCATAAACAGGGCCGCCCCCGCTATCCCGCCCAATATATAAACGCCTCCTAACTGGCGCAGCGTGAAGAATTGAAGAAATATCTTTCCAAACCAATACAACCATAACATATTGAATAAAATATGCAGAAAGTCATAATGGGTAAACATATAAGTAATGATTGTCCAGGGGCTGTATAACAGTTGCAGGGGAGAAGAAGGCATCTGCAAATAGTGAAGGAAAGAAACAGGCTGTACATTAAAAAGAATAAAAAGCACGGCTGCAAGGCGAATAACGATAAAGGCCCCTACATTTATATATATAAATTTTGTAAGAATATTTCCGTTACGGAAGAGATACTGTAAGTTACCAAAAATATTTTCCATTCTTTGCATCAATCTTTTTCCAGTAACGAATTAAAAAATAGCCAAACAGCATACCGCCCAAATGGGCGAAATGAGCAACATTGTCTCCTCTGAAATTGGCAAAGCCAAGGAATAGTTCTATCAAACCATATCCAACAACAAAGTATTTGGCTTTGACAGGCACCGGTATAAACATTATATATAAAGGTATATTGGGAAACAAGATACCAAACGCCAGCAATACGCCGAATACAGCGCCCGAAGCGCCTACCGTAGGTATATTGATCAATAAGTTCAGTTGGCCCGCCAAACCGGTATAGTTCATTCCTTCGCTGAAAACTTGCCAGCCTTCGCTGTACACCTGGCTGATAACGTCGGGCGATAAGCCTTTCTCCACAGATTTGATTCGTACGAACGCCACCAATATATTAACCAACCCCGCTCCTACCCCTGTTATCATATAGTAAAGAAGAAAACGTTTCGCCCCCCAAACCTGTTCGAGCGTTCGCCCGAACATATACACCGCAAACATATTAAAGAATAAATGTGTAATAGAATATGTATCATGCAGGAACATATAAGATACCAACTGAATCGGATTAAAGTTTTCAGAGCCGGGATAATACAGGGCAAGCCAATCGGCTAAATCAATATTAACCCTGGGTAAGACGATACTCGCTATCCAAAAAATCACATTAATTATTATCAGGTTTTTAGTTACTGCAGGTATGGAATTAAGAAAACCTGAATTGTTATAATTCATCATATTATCATCTTTTTTATGGTGGCAAAGGTATATATTATTTGGTATTTTCGGTCTAATGAGTAACAAAACATAGAAAAACGACAAAAAAAACTTCTTTTTCTTTGTAGTATATTAAAATAGAACTACATTTGGAACCAACTTTAAGCTATTATTAGCTGTGTGTAATATAAATTATTAAATCATCATGAACAAAACTGAATTTATTAGTGCTGTAGCTGAAAAATCCGGCTTAAGCAAAATTGATGCGAAGAAAGCAATAGAAGCTTTTGTAGAAACTGTTTCTACTGAATTGAAAAAAGGAGGTAAAGTAGCCCTTTTGGGTTTTGGGTCTTTCTCGGTTGCCGAGAAATCCGCGCGTAAAGGCGTTAACCCAAAGACTAAAGAGCCAATTGACATTCCCGCACGCAAAGCTGTTAAATTTAAAGCAGGCGCTGAATTATCAGATATTATTAAGTAAGAGAATTTACGATCGTCTGCTTTCTAATTTGCTTTCTAAACAGAGAAAGAAGCTGTCTCACATGGAGGGGATAGCTTTTTTCTTTTCTTAATGACTATTTGGTTCCTCGCAGGTATATCCTAACTTCTCAATTGCCTTTTTCAGTTCCTCCTCCGTCGTTTTCTTTGAATCGTACACGATTTTCACGGCCTTCTTCTCCAAATCGACCGTTAAATCCTTCACGCCTTTCTCCCATGAGATGTTTTTCTCTATTTTCGCCTTGCAATTTTCGCAAAACATATTGACGGAGAAAGTAACTTCTTCGCTTTTTTTCTTTTTAACTTTCTCTTTTGCCTCCTGTGCGTTCAGCGTCAGTCCGGAGGCGAAAGCCAGTATCAAAACAAACCGTATTTTCCGTTTCATAATCATTTATTTTTAATTGAGATTGATTCCCAGGTTTACGAAAATATTCCTTCCCTTGCGGGGAATATTTTTCCAGTCGGCATACGTGGAATAATACGTATCGAACAGATTTTCTACGCCCGCTTTCAGGTTGAAAACAAGCTTCCGCACTTTGAACGAATAGCCTGCCGAGAAACCGGCAGCGGTATATCTTCCCGTTTCGTCCTCGCCGTATCCGGGGCTGAAAGCGGTTTGCCGCGCCGCGCCGGCAATGCTGCCTTCGGCCACGAACCTGTTTTTGCCGAACCTCAGCGAAACGCCGTATTCAAAAGGAGCAATCAGCGGCAAATTGCTGCCGTCTCCATCACGTCCGCGTGCATAAGCAGCCTTTCCGTTGAGTGTAAAAAAGTCCAAAAAGCGGTATTTCAGCAGCAGGCTTGTATTTAGCAGCCCTGCGTGCGGCAGGTTTTGATACACCTTTACACCCGTTGCGCCGAGTGTCATGTGATAAAAACCGGCGTCGGGTTTGCCGATGATGTAATTGTTAAAATAGAAATGCGATACTTCGGCTTTCGCCTCAAACACGTGATTCCACCAGCGCAGGGAGGCGGACGTTTCGAGAGACGACTCGTTTTTCAGATGCGGATTGCCCAGATAGTCGTAAGCGTCGAAAGTATTGAACAGGAAAAAACCGTAAGCTTCCGATACTGACGGCGCACGGCTGCCGTAACCCACGCTCAAGCCGCCGTCCCAATTGCCGGCGCGAACCAGGTAGCGTGCAGCAATATTCCCTACAGCGCGGTTTGTAAACCGTTCCACTCCGGGGTAATACCCCAGCAGACTTTCGTATCCGAAATCGCTTGCCATGCCTGCACGCTGAAAAGACAGTTTTCCCGAAAGACGCACGGAATAGTTGTCGTTGAGACGCCATTCGTCCACGCCGAAAATGCCGGTGTTGGCCGTGCGAATGTCGCCCCAGGTGAGCATGAACATCGGTATTTCGCCCGGGTTATTGCTGTACATTGTCATCTCGGCGTATGATTGGTTGTAGTACGCATCCCAGTTCAGCGAATAGCGGTGTTTCCCGCTCCGTCCGCTCAGCGTGGAGTATGCGCCTCCGGTACGGCTTTTACCCGGCATGTCCATGTGCATGGCGATTTCTTCGGGCGGGCGTTTCGTGTCGTCCATGATGTGGACGATATTGTTGTAATATCCTTTTGTTTCCCATTTGTAAAAATGCCGGAACGGATTTGCCACCGTATAAGCAACCGACGTAATCAGCCCTTCCGCTGTTGCCACATCCATTGTCAGCGCAGGATAGCCCACATCGGAGGCGCGGTCGTAGATAATCGAAACTTCGAGGTCTCGCCCTTCCTTCAGTGCATAGCCGATGTTGGCAAAGACGTTATTTTTCGTGAACTGCGAAAAGCGTACCGTTTCGCCTCCGCCCGCCCTGTAGCTGTCGCTGTTGCGATGGAAGTAACCCGAATTGAGATAAAAGGACGGAGTGGCATAAGCAATGTCTGCTCCGCCAAGCCACAGATTGCCGTTGCTCTCGTAGCCGGAGTTGGCGTTTGCCGAAAAACCGTCTTGGCAGAAACCGCTTTTATTTAGCTTCAGGTCGAGGCTTCCGCCGATGCTGTTTGTGGCATTCGGGTTGGCGTCAAAGCCGCTGCCGAGCGATACTTTGCTCAGGTTGACGGTTTCGACGTAAGACGTTACCGGGTCCATGCGGTCGGTGCAGGCGTGGAAAATCTTCATGCCGTCTATCGTAACCGAAATACGCTCGGCAGTCATGCTGTTGACAGACGGTTCCCAAGCGTAGGCGCCGCGCTTTATCATTCCGATTTTCCCGGGCGATTGCAAGTATTCCTCAACCGATGCGCCGGGTTTTGCCTGCCGGTCACGGTCGAAGCCGGTTTTTGCCGTAACAACTATTTCCTGCATGTTTACGGATAGCGGAATCGTATCCGGCGGTAGTTGTTGCGCCGGCGCCGGATATATTCCTTTTATCGTTGCTAACAGGGTTAATACAATTCGTTTCATCGCCTAAAATTCTATTTCAAAGAGCAGGCTGCTGGCTGCCGTGTCGCCGGTAATTACATTGCCGTACAGCGTTTCTCCCCTGTCGTTCTGTAAAATCAAATTCAACGTCCAGTAGCCGGTCATGCTGAAATTGACTTTGCCGCGATAGATTTTCCCGGCAACGTCCCAAGTCAAATCTACATTGTTGGGCGATGAATGGTTTTCCATCGACGGCATGCGCGGGTCGAGTTTCAGCGTGAAGTTTTCGACGGGATTGTACGTATTGGCATCGATACGCTCGTGAATGTAAGCAGTGACGTCGTTGACGCCCACTGTCGGTTTCTGCGGTTCAACGAGGGTAACGACATAACGTTTGTCGCTACCGTCTACCGCCACGAGCAACTGTATAACTTTGCGCTCCGTTTTGCCGTCCGGACGGAATACGTTCTTCACGTCTATTTCTTCATTCCCGAAGCTGCCACCAACAGTATAATTACTGCTCAGTGCGTCGCTAATCGTGTACTCAAGGTCGTAGTACCATTTGCCGTCGCCTTGTCCGCTGTACATCAGGAAAGCGTAATAAGTTTCATACAACGCTTTGCCTGCAACTTTCGTGATTTCCGCGCGCGGCGTACTGTGCTTCATCATTCCCATATCCATTTCGGGAAAGGCGCTCAATTCGGCGTTTTCAATAAACGCGCCGGTTTTGTTCTGCACGGTGAAATACACTTTGGTATATCCCAAACGCAGTTCGCCGGTTTCGTTCCATGCCGTAACAGTATAGTTTCCGTCGGCAAAATCCCTGACTTTTTTCAGGCCTTCGGTCGGGTCGGGTATAACCGGCTCCGTGTTGCCGTCTTTGTCGCAGGCGGAGAACAGGGCGGCTATCAGGAATAATAACAAGGGAGCGTGCCCCCTTGTCAAAAAAAAGAATCTTCTCATTTCCGTACGATTATTTTGTGCGTGGATAATTTGCCGTTACTCTCTACCGCCACAAGGTATAATCCGTTGCCTACATTCGGGCGGACAGTTATGTTCCCGTCCGAATGATACGACGCAAGCGTTCTCCCGTTGAAATCGATTATCTTAACTGTTGCTGCCGCTGCCGAGGCAACGGTGATTTCGCCGTTGGAAAGGGTCGGGTAAACGACTGTTCCACCGGATGTAACATTTTCAATACCGGTTACATCTTTGGTAATATAAACGTCCCACCATGCCGTACTGCCATCGCCCTGCGGGTCTAAATCCGCTCCTGCAATAAGCGTATCGGCTACCGCATCGTATATCTTCAGGTTAATGCGCCAGTCGCCTTCCATGCCGAAATCAAGCGTACCTTTGTAAAGGCCTTCCGCTGCATCCCATGCCAGCGGCGCATCGATGCTCGACGAGCCGTGTCCCATCGACCGCATAAAGGGCGTGGCTTTAATCAGGAAATTGCTGCCGTCTTCGAGCGGCAGGTAGGGTTGCAAAACGTCGTCCACTACATTGATGTGGGCATAAACGGTCTGCGTACCTTCCGTGAGCGACTGAGGCGAAACAAGGGATATAATGTGCCTCTTGTTGGCTTCGCCATAATAAACGCCGCTTTCCAGCCAGCGGTAAGGGCCGCCCGTTTCCGGATAGTTGTCTATCTGCGGCGCTACGCCGGTAATCTTGCCGTTCACGCCGCCAATGGCGTAATCGAAATCCAGCGCCCATGTACCGCCCATCTGTCCGGTGTACATCAGGAAGCTGAACCATGTTTTGTAATACTGTTTGCCGTCTATCGTTACTTTTTCAACCTTTCCGACGGGCGTGGAGTGCTTGTGCATGCCCATATCCATCAGAGGGTAGAAATTACCGACGCTGAAGTTGTCCGTACTTACGGCGTTGCCGTTGCGGTCTGTCAGCGCGATATACGCCTCGGAATAGCCGATGTTCAGACTTCCGCTTTCCGAATAGAAGTGGAAGGTGTGGCCGGTACTTGTAGTGAATCCCCCCGGCAGGGTAATTTCATGCAGTCCGTCGTGAGCGTACAATACGCTTACAAATACTGCAAATATGACAATGCTGTATATGCGTTTCATAAATTTCAAATTTGAGTTTTTGTGATAAATTAAAAGATATAAACAGTGTGCAGTTTTATTGTTTGGGAGGCGGAACAGGTACGTCTCTGCCTGTTTTAGCGATGCGGACATCGCCAAACGCTGCAAACCGCCATGCGGCGGAGCCGTTTGTTTCCTGCGGAATATTATCTATCACAACATAATCATCGGTCTGTACATTCTCCTGTTTCGGTATGGCCGGATTATCTGCGTTTTCTTCTGTTTCGGTTACTGCCCTGATTTGTTTTTCGAGATGACATTTGCCCTGACAGTTGTTGCTGGCTTCGTTTCTTTGAACGCACAGGTTTGCGGCAATATAATCCCTGAGCAGATTATACTCCAGATACGGAAGTTGGTATTTGCCGATGTTCAATACCATGACCGCGAGTAATATTGCCGAATAAAATCTCATATCCCCTGTTTACCGTTCATTCTCATCAGTGAAACACGTCGCCAATCACATGCACTGTTTTTGTTATATTATCCGCCGGATTGTATTCGTTGTTTCCGCCCTGCGAGGCAATGACGGATATTTGAACGTCATATATTTTATCGCCGGGGGCGCTGCTTTCGCCCGCATGATAGACATAAAGCACATTATCGAGGAGGCGTCCGTAAACGGTATTTTCCAACGTATATGTAACCGGCAGGCCAGACGACGACACGGCGTTTAAGCGGATCGTTTGCCCATCGCGGCTTATTTTCCATTCATCCGGCAGTTCAAAGTCGATAGTCTGTACCTTTTTCTCCGGGTCCCAGTCGCGGATAAGCAGTTGGCGCGTAATCTCAGGCGCTTCATAATACTGTTCGTTGCCGGGTTGATAAGCAACGATATCCACTTTGCCCGCCTGCTTAAAGACAAGCCTGTCGCCTTCAATAGCGGCTGTTTCGGTATCCCAACTCGAAAAAAACACGGGCAGGCCAGACGAAGCTGTAGCCTGTAACGTGATGGAGGCGTTGCGCAGCAGTTGCGGCGCAATCTCGCCGAAGTTGATACTTTGCGTTTGTTTCCCTTCGTCTTTGCTGCAGGCGGATAAAATTGCCGCCAGGCAAAACAGTATGAAGATAATCCGTTTCATCTCTGCGTAAATGCTTAGTATAATTTGCCTATTCTCACCCGTATCCCGCCATAGATTCTTGCGCCGGAAATCGGCCCCCAAACCATAGAAGCGTCGAAATCACGGCTGAACGGGTCTGTCCATTCGCGAATCGGGTCTTTCTGCGTGTAGCCAAATATGTTTTCGGCCCCCAGATAAACGTCTAAACGTTTGCTGTTGTGTGCAACCTGCGCAAAACAGAGCGGAAACGCCGGCGAGTATATCTTTTCCGAGTCGTAGCCGTTCAGCCCGGGCAAGCGCGCCGGCCCGTTGAATTGCGCCGTTGCGTCAAATACCCAGCGGCGCAGAGGCGTGGCATACGACAGATTAATCAGTCCCCTGTAACCCGAAACCAGCGGTTTGTCGGTTTCTACCCGTTGCGCGCCATCGGCATACGTAATCCGGTTGTTGTTGTAGCGAAAAGCAGCAAACAGGTCAAATCCTTTGAACAGGGCAGCAGACAGGTCGGCTTGCCACGCATTGGCGTAATTGCCCGTACCGCCCGAGTTATAGAAAAATACGGCGTTACGGTGGCGCTCCGTGTCGACAACGATTTGATTCTGGAAGTTGGTATGATAATAATCAAGGCTGAACCGGGCTTGCCTGCCGTTCCATAGCGGAATATTGAAAGCAATGTTACCGCCGAAATTCCATGCCCGTTCAATATCCAAATCATTAACGGTAGAAATGTTAAATGTGCGCGAAGAAGCCATCAGTCCGGCATTTTCGGCAAGAATGTTTGGCGAACGGAAGCCCCGCCCCGCCGATGCGCGGACGATGATAAATTCGCCGGCATCATACTTGACATTCAGCCGCGGCGTAACCAACCATCCGAAACGGCTGTTGTAATCCGTCCGCAAACCGGCAACTACCGTAAGCCCGCTGAATTGCGTATTGGCATATTCGGCAAAAACGCCCGGCACGGCTTCCGTGCGGTTGAGCGGCGTAAACTCTGTGTGAATAAAGTCTGTTTCGTAATCATCATATACAAAACTTGCGCCTGCCACGTAGCGGTGGGCGGTATTGTTTATAAAGGATGAAAACAATACATTCAGGTAACAGGAATTTTGCGTACCGTTGAACGCCTTATTCCCGAATGTAGAATTTTGCCCGTGATGCGTAAAGCTGCTGATAATGCCGAGGCTCTGTCCTTCCTTATCGCCAACGGCAATGCCGGTTTTATTATCCGCCGTAACGTTTTTGTTCAGGATATTACTTTCAAAAAGCCCGTATGGAGGAATTTCTACGCCATGCTTTTTGTGACAATCAACGGTTTGTCCGGCAATGCGGTCTTCGTACAGGAACCTGACGCCGGTACGCGACTGTATGCCTTTTTCGTCGTTCAGGTAAAACCAGCGGTTGTAGGCGTTCACGTATTTCACGTTCGGCATGTCGAGGAAATTGTCGCCGTTTTCGTCGTGCACCCCCGTTCCCAGCATGCCGCTTAGCAGCAAGCCTGTCCACAGGTTAGGGGCTACTTGCGCGGCGGCGGTAATATTACCCTCGTAATGCCGGTCGTCGTCCGTATACAGGTTGATAAACAGCGGCTCGGTATTATTGGGCTTTTTAAATTCGAGATTCATCTGCCCCGTAACCGATTCATAGCCGTTTACCACGGAAGACGTTCCTTTAGAAATCTGAATGGATTCGAGCCACGATGCGGGTATGTAACTCAATCCGTAAGTAGAAACAAGTCCGCGCAGCGCCGGCACGTTCTCGGCCAGCGTCTGGCTATAAATGCCCGACAGCCCGAGCAGTTGTATTTGTTTTGCTCCCGACACGGCGTCGGTAAAGCCTACGGTGGCGGAGGCGCTGTTTTCAAAGCTCTCCGACAGGTTACAGCACGCCATCTTTTTGAGCCCGGTCTGCGTAATGGTTTCCGTTTTGGAAGAAGACAGCGATGACAGAAGCGTACCCTGACGATGAAACGACACCACCACCTCTTCCATACGTACGTTCCGAAGCGTATCCTGCGCCCGGACGTTCCACGCCGATGCGATGTATACCGTCCCTGCCAACAGGCCTGCTTTTATCCCTGATTTCATTTTCAACATGATTCTGTAATTAAAAAGACCGCTCATTTCATGGGTAGCCTTTTGTTCGTTTATTTTACCAGTTCTTTTCTGTACACGAATTATCAGCTGTCCGGTCTCCGGCAGATACACATCATACACATATAAAAACGCTGTAAACTCATATCAATCCCCTTCAAAAATTTTCATGTAAAGGTAGGCCCCCGGGAAGAGCGGCGCAATACCATACGTATGGTATATTTTATCCTCATACCAGAGAGAGCCTGGGCGCATCCCCTGTTTGTCTGCATACCCCCAGGGGCTGACAGCAAGCCCAGCCGGTCGACAGCAAAACCCAGCCGGTCGACAGCAAAGCACGGGGGATTGACAATCAGGCGCCAAGGATAGACAATAAAGCCCTAAGGACAGACAATCAATTTTCAAGGATTGACAGTGAAGTTCCCAAGTCTTGGGGTTAAGGCTACAGGCTCCTGCTGCCTGCTGCACTGATTGTAAAAAGCGCCGCCTGCGCAAGGGATTGCACCGGAAAGCCCGGACTGCGGGCGGAGGGAACGGACTACAGCGAGCGGTCTTTACTGATCAACGCCCTCTTCTGTTTCCAGCGAACGCATGGCAAGGATGGTTTTACTTATCAGCGTATTCAAATCCCATCCCGGCATGGCGGCGCCGCGTTCAATCACTTCCCGCGAACAGCCCGCTGCGAAGTTGGGCGATTTATATTTTTTCCGCACCGACGAAACCTCCAGGTCCATCACGCTTTTGGACGGGCGCATGATGGCGACTGCGCCAATCAGCCCTGTCAATTCATCAACGGCATACAGGACTTTTTCCATTTCGTGGAGGGGTTCAATGTCTACCGTTATGCCGTAGCCGTGGCTTGCCGTTGCGCGTATCAACCGCTCGTCTAAACCGTGTTCACGCATGATTTGCTGAGGATTATTTTAATTCCGGTATTTCGTATAGCATGAGGCCATTGAAAGAAGGGCGGCAGCCTGTTGAGAATAATCCTACCTGCGATTTACCGGGGATGGCGGGGATAGTGGCTGTTTCTTTTCCGTCGACAAACAGGCGGACGGCGTCTTTGGTTTTAACGGCCCGCAGGTTGTATGAAGTATGGGAAAGCTGGTTTACCTGTATCCGGTAAATGTATGACTGCAAATCGTCGGGCTGCCTGTTTGTGAAACGTAAGGCTTCGGCGCGGACGGGCTGGAAATCCATCCGGCTAAGGCCGGGATGGCTGGGGTCTGGCTGGCTGGTTCCGGTGATTGGGCGCCATTTATTTTCCCACAGGTATTCTACGGATACTTTGCTGAACATGTTCTCCACGCTCTGCTGCGGGTTGCCGTACACCGTGCGGTTCAGAAACAGGGCATTGATCCGGGCCGGAGAGGGGAAGGTATATCTTTTCTCTATGAAATCCGTCTGTGTCATATCGGCATATAAGGGTTTCCTCTGTTCCAGCGGATATGTTTTTTCAAACACCGTTTTTCCTTTTTGCCTGACTTGCACGCAGAGCCGGCGATTTGCGTAATCGAGGCCTGCTTTTACATAATTCTGCGCATCCATGTAAATGGGATACATGCCGGCGGCGCCCTGCTCGAACGGGTTGCTTACCTGGAGGGAAAATTCATACTGCGGCAACAGGTCTCCCTTAAATGCTTCAAAATCGCCGGCGGCCACCTGAAGGCCTGTGGAACGTACGGTATATACGCCTTGCGAAGCTGTGCCGGCGGATGACGAACCCCATCCGTTGATGGCATCGTCTGTTTCATCCCAACCACGGGTATAGGCAATCCCGGCAAACAGGCTTTCTCCCTTTGCGGAAAACAGGGCGGGCGTACAGGGAAGGGCGGAGGAGGTTTGGAAAACGGATTTTCCCGGAGCCGGTATTTCATCTATCCGGACTGTGTAAACCGTGCCGTTGCGCTCTATCCGGATTGTATGGTAAACGCCAAACCTGAAGCCGGCAGGCAGGGCAAAGGCCTCTTCCGTGTAGTCTCCATTTATACATTCCCCGAAATACCATACGTTTCCCTGGCGGCGAAGCCCCGTTTTTATCCAGTTTTTATCGTCCCGGACGTAAGGTATCAGGCCGGCTTCGTCTGTGGCATTTATGCCGGCTTCGATAAGATAAGCCGTTCCATCCCATGATTCTTTCAGGCGAATCTGCGACGCGCCGGTTGCGGATACGGGCAGCGTGTCGCGGTAAGTGGGGCGCGTGGGCGGGGGAAAATATCCGGGCGTGTTGCCCGACGAGATGCCTTCCGCATACAGCGTTTTATCAAAGAAATGCACCCGGTTGATGTATTGGCTGCGGCGTTCGCGGTTTTTATTGGCCATGTATACCAGCCACCATTCAAAGCCGTTAGGGCCCCGGAGAAGATTGGGCTGTCCGGGGGTAAAAAGGATATCGCCGGCCTGCCCGTCTTTCATGTCGAAGAGCGAGACGTCTATGTAGTTTTGCCTGCCGCTTTTGCTCTCTGCGGCCAGCAGGTTTTCACCGTCTGAAAGGGCGGCCTGCCGGGCATCCAGGTTTACGATACAATAATCGGCCCCGGCCTTGTCGTAGATAAGGCGGCCATTGAGATATACCCGCGTATCGCCATCGTGCGTGATTCGGAGCGCCAGATTGCCGGTTTGCTTTGCGGCAACGCGGAAGCGCGCCCTCAGGTATATTTGCGGGCCTTTCCATTCGGAGCCAAATGGCCTTGCAGACGAATTGACTATTTTATGGGAAGCAAAACCGGGTTCTCCCTTTTTCCACGAAGCATCGCTGAAGGCATCGTATTGCCAACCCTCCGCGGGAGTGTAGAAGGTATACGAAAATGATTTCCTGTAGCCGGGCGCGTTCCGTAACAAATCGGGGCAGGTATCTTCCAGCACGGTTTGATTCGAACCCATTACCGGGTAGGGGTATTTGCTTCCGTGGTTAAAACCGGCAGGGCTGCCGGCTTCGGCTACCCCAAGCTGATAGTTGCCTATAGACGGCCCGGTGTCGTTTGCATTGTACATCATATAATAGCGGTTCCGGTATTTTATTACCCACGGGCCTTCGGCCACCCTGTTGTCTATTGTTTCCCAGGTTCCGGGAAGAGATGCAAACTGGTAAATGGCTTCGCCGGCGAAGGTGGAGGGGTCTTTCATCGGTCGCGCCCAAATGGTATTCCCATCGGTGAATTTCACCATATAGAGATAGAGCTTACCGTCGTCGTCACGAAACAGATGAGGGTCTATCCGGTTGTCTAACCATGTGTCTTTAACCGGTTCGCGGTAAGGGCCTGATATGCTGTCGGAAACGGCATGCCCGATATGAACCGCGTGCTTGTCTTTGCCCCAGTAATTAACCGACCAGTAAAGATGGAACGTCCCGTTGATATAGCTCATATCATTGGCATGGATTTGATCGTTGCCGAAATTACCGCCTTTTATCCAGTCGTTTTCCATGGAGAAAACAGGAACCGGCCCTTTCCAGTTCACCAGATCGTCTGAGACGTAAAAAGCGCCGTTCGTGTAGACCCCGCCGATATAGTATCTGCCGTTGAATTTAATCACTCCGGCGTCGGCAACTCCCGGTAATACCGGGTTCTTTATATTCTGCCCTTTACACGGAAGGGTGGCGATGCAGAGCAAAAGGCCGGCAGCGATACGGAGTAGTTTAGTCCTTTTCATTTGCCTGGGGGAAGAATAATGTCTTTGTATCTATCTGCATGCCGTCCGGCTCCTGTCCCCGGGCGGGGAGAAAGTCTGCGGAGATGATGGCTGTCCGCCGGGGAGATACGGTTGTGCCGGAATAATGAATATGGAAGACGTATTTCCTGTCTCCGTTCTTATCCAGGAAGAAATCGCCGTGCCCCGTCCCATTGTAACCAATGAGATGGCGGCTGATGATGGGGCTGCCGGGCGCTTTCTCCCAGGGGCCGTATGGAGAATGGGCTACGGCGTATCCTACGGCATAATCGATGTTACGGAAATCGTTTGCCGAATAGAAGAGGTAATAAAGGCCGTTATGTTTCAGCACGGTTGGGCCTTCGGCTACCGTCCAGTCCGTATGTTGGGTATTTTCCCATCCGCCCGTCGCCACGATACATTCCTTTACGGTTTCTTCTTTTATGGCCATCAGGTCGGCGGTCATTTCGGCTACAAATATGCGATTGCCGTTGGCCAGGCGTACATGGTAAAGATAGACTTTGCCGTCGTCGTCGAAGAATACATACGGATCAATCTGCCGTGTGGGGGCTTCAATGGGAGCTAACGTGTTCTGCCGGAAAGGCCCGGCGGGATGATTGCTTACGGCTATCGCAATGTGCTCGTTGGCCGTATAAGCCATATAATACTGTTCGTTGTAGCGGAATACCTGGGGCGCCCAGAAACCCACCTCTCCATAAGACTCTCCTTTACGAAGGGCAAGGCTGTCTTGTGCAGGCACGCTCCAATGAATAAGGTCGGCGGAAGTATATACCCGGAAACCTTCGGGAGAGTTGGTTCCGTATAAATAGTAGATTCCGTTATCAAGAAAGACTGCCGGGTCTGCCAGGAAAAGGCTTCCGGGGATGTTTTCCGCGGCCTGCTCCTGCGCAGGCCGCCTGCATGAAAGAAGGCAGAGCAAGAGGATTGAAACGCTCAGGATGATTTTATACATAGCTGTTATTTTTTAGCAGTTAACGTATACAAAGGAGTCAGGGCGTTCAAGGGAAAAACGCCCCGGCTCCCTTCATTACGGTTAATACAGCGGATTCTGTGTGAGGCCGCCCATACTGTTGTCTATTTCTATCTGCGGGACAGGCAGGCGGTTGTGCTTGCCGACGATGAAGTTGCCGAAGTCTTCGTCACGCTGTTTCAGTTCATCTATGCCGGCCTGGCTGTCCAGCAATCCCCAACGCTTAAGGTCGGCCCAGCGCCATCCTTCGAAGCACAGCTCCAGGGTACGTTCCATTTGCAGGCGTTTCAGGAAAGCCTCCTTGCTGTTGAGGGCGTTCTTGAAAACGCTTTCGGCCAGTTTACTCATCCCGGCCCTCTGGCGTACCTTATCAAGATAAACGGCCGCCTGGGAAATTGAAGCGCCCGTCTCTGCAAGACACTCGGCATAATTGAGCAGAATGTCTGCATAGCGGATGATACGATAGTTGTTTGGCGCAAAATAATCTTCCTGGTCTCTGTAATACCAGGTTCCGTACTTGCGGATATAACATTCGTCTCCCCAGCCTCTTTCGTCCCATTGCGCAGCCACGTCTACGCCGTAATACAGCGGATTGCCGTCGGGGAAATCAGTCAGGTATCCGCGGTAGAATACGCTGTTGTAAAGGCGGGTGTCGTTCGTCCCGTCTGTGCGCTTTTCCTTCAGAAACTCATCCACCAGCCATCTGCGGGCCTTCCCGTCTGCCCATCCGATGCTGCCGGGGGCGTAGAATTGTGTCCGCTGGAAGCCTGTGGCCATGCTTGCATTGTTGCCGGTGTCTCCTTTGTTGGCATCGTCAAACTGTATTTCAAACACGCCTTCCATGTTATTTTCATTAAGATGGGTGAAGTTGTCCATCCAGTTGGTAACAAGCCCGTAGAGCGAACCTTCCTTTCCTGTCAGCCACTCCAGTTCGGCCTTAGCCAGGTCGTATTTGCGTTGTTGCATATAGGCTTTGGCCAGGAAAGCTTTGGCGGCCCCTTTGGTAGCCCGGCCCTTATCGGCGTCGCCCCATGCTTCGGGCAAGCCGTCGACGGCCGTCTTCAGGTCTGCTTCAATCTGTTGCCAGATGGCAGCTTCGGTTGCTTCCACGGGGGTGTATCCGGCGTCTGTGGGTTCGAGTATCAGGGGCGCTTTCTCCCAGAGGATATTGATCTGGAAATACCAGAGGGCCCTGAGGAAAGAGGCCTGTGCCAGGGTCTGCGTTTTTACGCCGGCATCCATCTCTATGTCCGGTACATACTTCAGCACCTGGTTACACCGGTAAATAGCCATGTAGAAATGCTCCCAGTGGATGTTGTTACCTTCGTAAAAATTGTAGTTCACGTAATTGAAACGCGCCCAGTCTCCCAGTTCTATCCAGGGCGACGGGCTATATCCTTCGTCCGAGGCCAAATCGTAGCGGAAAGAGAGCCACCGCATCCAGGTTCCTTCTTTATATAAGGCGCTGTAACACCCGTTGATTCCGGCAATGGCATCTGCTTCCTTGGTCCAGTATTTATCCGTAGTCCCTTCATTGGGATTTGAGATATCCAATAAGTCGCCGCTGCAACCTGTAAAAGCGAGCGACATGGCGATGAGCGCTAAATAGAGGTATTTCATATCTGTAAATATTCAATGATAATTAATTAAAACGTTAAATCAAGTCCGAACATAACCGAACTGGTATTAGGGAAAGCAAAATTATCCGTCCCCCTGTCCCATACATCCGTGTTGACGAAATCGGGATCGAGGCCTTTGTATCCGGTGAGCGTGATGAGGTTGTTTCCTGCTACGTAGAGGCGCAGATTTTCAACTCCCAAGGGGGATATAAGGTTTTTGGGGAAGGTGTAGCCCAACTGTATATTCTTAAGGCGCAGGTACGAACCGTTTTCCAGATAGCGGTCGCTGTCGTAGGTGTTCCTGAAGTCGCCGTAGATAATCCGGGCGGTACTGGAGTTGGGGTTTTCCTGGTAAGGCTCTTCCCCTTCCTTGAAATTGATATAGTTGGAATTATCGGAAAAGAGCCGTCCCTGCCATAAAGGTACGTTGTAGATATCATTACCGAACTGGCCATACCACATCATGGAAAGGTCTATGTTTTTCCAGGAAGCGTTGAACAGGAGCGATAGCTGTACTTCGGGCCATGGATTGCCTACTATCTGGCGGTCGTTGGCCGTTATATCGCCGTTGTCGTCGGTATCAATGTATTTCACGTCGCCCAGTTCGGGGCGTTTGCCGCCAATCATGATGGGCTGTCCTGCGGAGGTGACATAACTGTCTATCTCCCCTTGCGTGCGGAAAATCCCGTCTGTTTTATACAGGTAATACATGGAAAGGGGGCGGCCTGTTTCCGATTTGGTTTTGCCCGAATAATAGACGTCTTTCCCATAGCCGAGGGCGGTCACTTCGTTTTTGAGGGTGGTGAGGTTCGCTATGACATTATAATTGAAATCGCCGGCTTTATCCCTCCAGTTGAGAGACACTTCAAAACCGGTATTACGCAGGCTGGCCGCATTGGCTTTAGGCGCTCCTCCCTGATTGCCGGTAGAAATAGCAATCGGCATATCGGTCAGTACGTCTTTGGTGTTAGAGATGTAGTATTCGGCGCTTACTCCGAGGCGATGGCCGAGGAACATGGCGTCGAGGCCGATATTGGTAGTCTCCTTAGTCTCCCAGCGCAGGTCGCTGTTTACCATCTTCACCTGGGCGGCGCCCGGCTTCAGGCTTCCGCCTATTACGGTAACGAGGCTTTGGTTGATGGTTCCCAGGTAATCCCAATCGCCGATGGCCGAGTTGCCCAGCCGTCCCCAGTTGGCGCGGAGCTTCAGGTCGTCTACCCAGGGGAGGCGGAAGAAGGCTTCGTTAGAGATACGCCAGGCGGCAGAGAAAGAGGGGAAATTGCCCCAACGGTTCTCCTGCGACAGGCGCGACGTACCATCGCGGCGGATGGTGGCCGTGAGGTAATATTTATAGTCGTAGCTGTAATTTGCGCGCCCCAGGTACGAAATCATCGCGTTTTGATAAATAGCGTTGCTGTTTTGCTGGTTGCCCTGCCCGGCATTCAGCACGGTGAGGTAATCATCGCCTACGATGGGGAAGTTGAGGCGCGAACCGGTGAGGAACTCCTGTTCGTACGTTTGGTAAGTAGTCCCTGCCACGGCGTCGATGTGATGCTTGCCGTAATCATCGGTAAAGTTGAGGGTATGCTCTACCAGGCGGGTGTAGGTATGCCTTTTTTCCTTTGCGCTTTCGGGGCTCCGGTATTCCTGGTTACGCGTCCAGTTGCCTTCTCCGCGAAACCAGGCCCTATCCCAAAATTCTATATCCATACCGGCATTCAGTTTA
Source organism: Tannerellaceae bacterium (assembly GCA_031259845.1). Taxonomy (GTDB): domain Bacteria; phylum Bacteroidota; class Bacteroidia; order Bacteroidales; family Tannerellaceae; genus DFXE01. The sequence goes on from JAIRKZ010000052.1 coordinate 19,155, forward strand.
TAATAAAGGAAGGAGAAGGGTTTGAACGTGGCCCAGACCGATCCGTTGAGGCGGTTGTTCTTTTCGTTCTGCCTTTCGAGGTCTTCGCGTGCAACAGGATTGGTTCCGAAGGTATTGGCGTTGGCGTCGCCATAGCCGTAGCCGCCGGGGTTGTTCGCGTCGTAGAGGGGGATGGTGGGCATCATACGCACCACGTCGTTATAGGGATTGGTCTGCAAAGGGTCTTTATCGGTATAGGTATACAGGATGTTTTCGCCGAAAGCGAACATGCCCCTTTTGCCTTCGGTGTTTACGCGGAAGCTGTAACGGTCGAATTCGTTCCCGTAAGAGACGCCTTCGTTTTTATAGTAACCGCCCGACACGAAGTAGCCACCCGACTCGCCGCCGCCGGAAAGGGATACGTTATAATCCTGCACCAGGCCGGTGCGGAATACTTCATCCTGCCAGTTGGTATCGTAAGCGGCATGTTGCTGCAATCCGCCGCCCCACGAGCCGTTACGTATGCCCTCCGTATAGGCCATATCGTTGTACTTCCTGTAATCGGCGGCATTCATCAGGTCGAACTTCGGGCTCCATTCCAGGGTTTCCTTTATGTTTACTCCTATCTTCATGGGGCCTTTGCCGCCTTTTTTGGTGGTGACGATGATTACCCCGTTGGCGGAGCGGGAGCCGTAGATGGCCGCTGCGGAGGCGTCTTTGAGCACCTGTATGGACTCGATGTCGGCCGGGTTGAAATTCATTCCGGGGTTACTAATCATGCCGTCTATTATCCAGAGCGGGTCGCGGTTGCTTAATGTGCCTACGCCGCGGATTTCAATCTGCGAATCTTCGCCCGCCTTGCCGGTGCTCCTTACGTTCACCCCCGTGGCCAGTCCTTGCAGCTGGCTGGTTAGCGAAGCCGACGGGCTTTTCTTCATATCGTCTGTATTGATAACGGATACGGCTCCCGTAAGGTCTCCTTTCCTCACCGTGCCGTAGCCGATTACAACTACCTCTTCCAGGCCTACGCCGCCGTCGCGGAGGATGACGGTAAACTCTGTGTTGGCGCCAACGGCCACTTCTTCGGTCTGAAAACCGATATAGGATATTTGCAGCGTAGCCCCGGGGGGAACTTCGAGGGAGAAGTCGCCATCAATGCCGGTTATGACGCCGTTGGCGGTTCCTTTCTGGATTACGTTGGCGCCGGGCACCGGTTCACCGGCAGCGTCGAGCACGGTTCCTCTCACCGTTTTTCCCTGTGCAAAGACAGGGGCGGTATACATCAGCGCCAGCAGACATAGCATGCTGAGCTTTGCACATAAGTGTTTTACTTTTCTTTTCATAAAATATTATTTTAAAAGGATGATTGATTTTGTTTGAAAAAAGCGCTTACCCTGCCTGGCGACAGCATTTGCCAGAGGGAAGCCACCGTCCATCCAGGGGCAAAGATGTCGTTGTAGAAGCCTTTGCCGTTCCGTCCGTAGTCCCAGGCGGTGTGTTGCACTACTTCGGGGTAATAACCGGCTTTGGCGATATTGAACAAATGGCCTTCTACCGGCATCAGCTGGAGCATGGACGTTTTGATTACGGACGAAAAGGCGGAGAAGCGGGGTTCGCCCCGTTCGCGGGCAAGCCAGTCGAGCACGGTAGCAAATTCAAAGATGAATACGTCTACATGATTATTTTCCACCGATACGTTGCCCCAGCCCCTGGAAAGGAAGCCTGCGTCGCCCAGCATCTGTCCCCGGGCAAAGGGCACGTCCCACAGGTAGTACCAGGAAAGGCAGAAATAAGCGGCCTGTTTGCACAGGTCTGTGTAATGTTCGCGTTCTTTCCCGGCGGGAGTTGCCATAGACAGGTAATACATGGCCGTAGAGGCATAGAGGGAGGCCTCCTTGTCTTCGCAATTGGCGTCTAAGGTAGACGAAAAATAATCGGCCCTGGCTATCAGTTCCTTCTCCAGGTAAACGGCCGTCCGGCGGGCAGACTCCAGGTAGGATGTGTCGCCGAAATAGCGGTAAGCCATCGTAAGGGGCAGGGTGGCCGAGGGGGTGCTGCCGCCGGAGGGGTCGGACACGGCAAACCGTCCGTTGAATTTCCGGGGGAAACTGCCGCCGGCGTCTTGCAGCCTGCCCAGGTTGGCCAGCAGCGTCTTTATCCTGGTTTCCCATCCGGGATGCTTCCTTCCCTTCTTCCTCTCGTAATCCAGATAAAGGAGGATGGCAAAGGCGCCTTCCGACTGGCGGCGGATACTGAAAATGGCTTCTTCTTCTCCCCTTTCATAATTCACAAATTCGCGGAAGAAGCCTTCCGGCGTAAATCCATGCGCCAGGTAGCTGTCGAAGATGTTGCGGGCTTTTTCCGCCAGGCCGGGGCGGTTCGTTTCTTCCCCGTATTCGAGGGCGTTGAACGCATTGAGCAGCACGCGCCCCACGAAGCCAACTTCTGCCGAGCCTGTGCTTTCACAATCGTCTGTACGCAGATGGACGCCCGAAAAATACTTCAGCTCATAGCGGTCTACGTAGCTTCCGGTAAAGAAACGCGACAATACTTCTTTGGCCGCGTCTGCACTGTAGGGCGTCTCTACTTCCCCGGGGCGGAACGTATCGAAGGTATAGGCCCATGTGCCGGCTACGAAGGCGGAATAATCCGGCGCATTGCCCTTACGTATCTCCCAAAGCAATTCGCGGGATTCTCCTTTTTCGAGTTTCTCAAAGGCTTGTACGGGAGGGATAAGGGTTAGCTTGCGGATGTAGGTGCGGGGCGCTTCGCGGTAAGGAAAACCGAACACCAGGGCGGCCTCTCCGGCTATATTGCGGAAGCCGGTAAAGCCCAGGGAGGTTTTCCCGCTCAGGATTACTTCGCCGGAGGAATGGGTGGTAAGCGCTTCGTCTCTCGATTGTTCCAGGCGCAGCACCGTGTAATAATCGCCGTTTTCTTCATTATAAATACCTGTGAGCGGCGCGCTCAGGCGGTCTTCCCTCACCTGCCAGCTGTCGCTCGTATGGAAAGAAGGGGCCTCGCGGGGAGAGCGCAGGTTACGGCGATACCAGAAGCCGGGCATATAGAACTGGCAAGCCTCATGCCTTACGGCCGGCAAGGGGTATGCTTCTTCGTAGTTGTAATATACCTTTTCCCGGGCCGTAAGGGTTACTTTTACCCGGAGGCCCGAAGGCGTTTCCGATACCTCGCGCCGGATGGACAGGGGAAGCTCCTGCGCTGCGGCGAGGCAGCCGCCGGCATCTGCCTTCAAAGCGTATGTAACGGCCGGGTTGCCGGGTGATTTTATACTGATGCTGCCGGTTGTAAGGGCTGTCTCCGGGGCCGGGACAATCCATTGGCATACACACAAAAAAATAAGCAGGTGAATGTACTTCTTCATAATCTATCGTCATTAAGCGTTAATTATTCGCAGGGCAAAGCTAAAGTAATATGCGTCGCCGAAAAAACTATTTTTTAATGAAAAAAGGATAAAAATAAAGACAAACGCATGTTTGACTGAAAAGTTTCATTGATTGACCATAAAATACGCTTATTTTGGGGAGCCGCCGTATCGTCGGCCTGC
>JAIRKZ010000085.1 GCA_031259845.1 Tannerellaceae bacterium
CAAATTATACGGGAACAACCCGACAACCTAAGTTTGAAGAAACGAAGACTCAAGGCTGCTTACGACGTGGAGTATCTTAAAAAATTGATTACTTAATTTTCGTGCGTTTGCCCTGATGATATACTGGTTTTGTTTGAATTGTCGTATCTTTACAGCAATAAATTTTTGATATACAACTTAAAATATGGACAAATTACTGTTATCCGCAATCATCGGACTTGTAGCGGGAATAATAGACATCACGCCGATGATAATACAAAAACTGCCGAAATATTCGACGGTAGCGGCTTTTGTATATTTTTTCTTTATTTCAGTCATTATCGTGAATATTGACTTGCCGCACATTTCGTGGTGGCTGGAAGGTGGATTAATTTCTTTTGCATTAATGATACCGATACTAATACACGTTGGACACACGGATAAAAGGCCTTTACCAATTATTACTGCCAACACAATCATTATCGGCACATTAATCGGGATTGCAGGACATTTTTTGACGTAGTGAATAAAGACAGAAGTAAGAAAAATGAAAGTAGATAAAACAATTGACACGAGAGTAAAACTCTCAACGTTATGGATTGTGGTAATGATAAATATGATTTTTGCCGATATTTTTACAATCTTCGTGGAACTGACATATAAAAACACAATAGAAGAGCTACCTGCCGAAGTGAAATGGGTGATGGCAATCGCCGCCATTGTTACGAACGTTCCGATTTTAATGATTTATTTGGCAAGAGTGTTGCCTTATAAATCAAACAGATTATTAAATATTATTGCTGCAATTTTCACAATAATTTATGTGGTAGGCGGTGGGTCGGCTACCCCGCATTACATTATTGTTGCGAGTATTGAAATAATCATATTGTTGATAATTGTTGTAAAAGCGCTGAAATGGAAAAATCAAGATATATATGAATAATCAATTACAAAAAGCCAGTGGAATTTCCGCAATTATTGCCGCGGCAAGGTATCTTTTTGGCGTTGGTATTATTGTAAAGACATAAAAAGATGGAAGACGAAACAATATTGATTTCCAATTTGGATAAAATTCACACAACAGAATTAGGCCAAGAGCGTATAAAGAGAAATCTCGGTTTAGACACTGATGATGTTGTCCTTTGGTGCATACAAACAATTCAAGATACAAACCGCACTGTTTTTCGGAAAGGGAAAAATTGGTATATCAGTGTAGATAACTGTGTGATAACGATAAATGCATACAGTTATACAATAATTACGGCGCATAAGACGAAAAAGAAATAAACAGCGAATATACAACAGTGTCAATTGAAATATGATAGAGCTACTGAATACCGGATATTTTTATGCCGACGGGGGGGCGATGTTCGGCGCTATTCCTAAAACGGCCTGGCAGCGACGGTATCCTGTTAATGATGAGAACAGGTGTGTGCTGGCTATGCGGAGCGTGCTGGTTACTACCGGCGACGGGAGAATTATCCTCATAGATAACGGGGCCGGGAATAAGCGCCTGAAGCAATTTAGCTACTATAACTTCTTTGACCTGGTTGATTTGAATGACGCACTTATCAAACGGGGTATTTCTCCCGGACAAATCACAGACGTGGCGCTTACGCATCTTCACTTTGACCATTGCGGCTATACAACATATAAGGATGAGAGGAGCAGGGAACTTCGCCTTTCCTTCCCTGATGCAACACACTGGGTGAGCCGGAAGCAATGGGAGAATTGCCTGCAACCTAATCCGCTGGAAAAGGATTCGTTGCTTATTGAAAACATCCGGCCCGTAGCCGACGCCGGAAAACTTCAACTGATTGATGGGGATACCCGCCTTTGCCGTGAAATAAATCTCCGTTTGTACGATGGGCATACGCCCGGGCAAATTGTGCCGTATATCCAAACGCCTGAACGTACCGTCGTTTTTGCCGGCGACGTTATTCCTTTGGCAGCAAGCGTATCTCCCGGATGGATATCGGCATACGATACCTTCCCGGTGGCCTCTTATTATGAGAAGGTGCGCCTGCTGGAAGAGGCTGCCGGTGAAAAACAAGCCGTTATTTATTGCCACGATGCCTGCACGCCCTGCACCGGTATAAAAAAGATAAACGGCTCTTATAAAGCCGGTACTAAAATAGAACTTACCTGATAAAAACAACTGCATTATGTTCAAGAGAGACCTGCTTATTTTCATATCGTTACTTTCGTTTAATTTCCTTTCGGCAGAAGAAATTAACATAACCCGTTTCCGCTATGCCGGACCGTTTGAAGTAAAAATGCCTTTTATCGCAGACAGCCTGAATGTAAAAGGGGCAAAATATGCCGAAAAAGAACTCATAAAGACGGCGCTTTCTTTCAGCCCCGTCAGGCAAAGCAGGCAAACGGTTGAAAGCCTGTTGCCTGCCGGAACAAACAATCCATACGCCTTGCATCTGGCGTCTTTTTACCTGAATAGCGATCGCTATGCCAAAGGAACCTTGTCTGTTACGGGAGAGGGATTGTACGAAGTATATGTCAATGATAAGCTGCAAACGTTGCCGGGCGGGGAAACGAAACTTACATTAGAACCCCGTTCGTATGAAGTTATTATCAAATATCTTCTGAAGAACGGGGAGGATACGCCGCTAAACGTATCTTTTAAAACGGAAGGCGGCGCCATCATAACAGCCGGCACAAGCCCTGAGCGGGCATACATGCTAAGCGACGTAACGGACGGGCGCCGGATAGAATCGGCCAGTATTTCCCCTAACGGCAAATATATTATTGTTGCTATGCGGGAAACACGTCAGGGAGGGAAACAGGCTTCTTATACAAATATTATTGAGAAGGCTACCGGAAGCGTCATCCTTTCAAACGATGGCCCATCCCAAAATATGCGGTGGATGCCTGAAACAAACCGGGTGTGTTATACCCGCGAAGGCATGCAGGGGAAAGAGTTAGTTGCGCTCGACCCGGTAACGAAAGCGGAATCCGTTCTTGCCGTACACCTGCCGGATGGTTCTTTTACCTTCTCTCCTTCGGAAGATTTCCTTTTATTTTCCATACGTGAGAGAGGCCCCGAAAAGGATAAAGATATACAGGAGATACTTGTGCCCGACGACCGCCAGCCGGGATGGCGCGACAGAACCTTTATCCACCGGTACGATTTGGCAACCGGTTTGCTCCAGCGATTGACATTCGGGCATACTTCTACCCTGCTCAACGATGTGTCGGACGATGGCAGGTATATCCTTTTCAGTTGCCGCGAACCGTTCCTGGCTGAAAGGCCTTTCAGTCGTACGTCCGTTTACCGGATGGATTTGCAAACCATGCAGACAGATACCATTTTCAGGCATGAAAAATTTATTACAAGGGTACAGTTTTCACCGGACAGGAAACAGTTATTGGTTGGAGGATCAGGGGAAGCGTTTGATAATACAGGCCTGCGTATTGCCGGGGGGCAAACCTCTAATACGGGCGACAGTCAATTATTCCTGTATGATTTATCAAGCAAGAAGGTTACGCCTCTGACGAAAGCGTTCGACCCGTCTGTAGACAAATCTGTCTGGAACAGATTCGACAAACAAATCTATATGCTGGCGAAAGATAAGGATTATGTGTGCCTTTATTCGATAGACCCGGTAAAAAACAGGATTAAAAATATCCCTGTGAAAGAAGAGGTTCTTTCCGATATTTCATTCGCCTCTAACGCTCCCGATATGGCCTATTGGGGAATGAGCGCCTCTAATGCCCAACGTTTGTATACGCTTGAACTCAAAAAAGAGGCTTCCACCTGCATTGCAGACCTGTCGGAAGAGCTGTTGAAAGACGTCCGGCTGGGAGAAGTGAAAGATTGGAATTTCGTATCTTCATTTGGAGACACCATTTACGGACGGTACTACCTGCCCCCTCATTTCGATCCGGGCAAGAAGTATCCGCTGATTGTCAATTACTATGGTGGAACCACGCCTACTGCCCGCGTATTGGAGAGCCGTTATCCTTCGCATGCGTATGCCGGGCTGGGATATATCGTTTATATTTTGCAGCCGAGCGGCGCCACCGGGTTCGGACAAGAATTTTCGGCGCGCCATGTGAATGCCTGGGGAAAACAAACCGCCGAAGAAATTATGGAAGGAACTGAACAGTTCTGCCGGGAACATCCCTTTGTAAATGAAAAGAAAATAGGCTGTATGGGCGCTTCGTATGGAGGATTTATGACGATGTACCTGCTAACGAAGACCGATTTGTTTGCCGCAGCCATGTCGCACGCCGGCATCAGCGATATTACCAGCTATTGGGGAGAGGGCTATTGGGGATATTCTTACAGTGCGCTGGCCAGCGCCGGCAGTTATCCCTGGAACGCCCGCGATATGTACGTAAACCAAAGTCCGCTATTCAGCGCCGACAAGGTGAATACGCCCATCCTGTTCCTGCACGGCTCGGCGGATACCAATGTCCCGGTAGGCGAAAGTATCCAAATGTTTACAGCCCTGAAGCTGCTGGGCAAAGAAACTGCGCTTATACAAATAGAAGGAGAAAACCATCATATCCTCCACTATGATAAACGTATCAAATGGAACCACAGCATTTACGCCTGGTTTGCTAAATGGCTCAAAGACCAGCCCGAATGGTGGGAGGCTCTTTACCCGAAGAAAAACCTATGATTGCTCCGGGGGGTAATCCAGCGTATAATGCAGCCCGCGGCTTTCTTTCCTGTCGATTGCCTGGCGCATAATCAGGTAGCCTGTGTTTATCATGTTACGCAGTTCGCAAATATCTTTGGAGGCAACGGAGCGTTTGAATAAATCTTCCGTTTCTTCGTAGTTGATATCCAAACGCTCCCAGGCGCGTTTCAGGCGAAGGTTCGAGCGTACGATACCCACGTAGGCGCTCATGATTTGCCCTACCTCTTTGGCGCTTTGGGTAATTAATACCATTTCTTCGGAAGCTTGTACGCCTTCGTCGTTCCAGTCCGGGATATTTTCCTGATACGTATAGGAATTTAGTAAGGGGATAGAATGTTTGGCGGCAGCGTCGGCATAAACCACCGCTTCAATCAGGGAATTAGACGCCAGGCGATTCCCGCCGTGCAGCCCGGTACACGAACATTCGCCTGCCGCATACAGGCGTTTGATAGACGAACAGGCATTTGTATCCACCCAGATGCCCCCGCACAAATAATGGGCGGCCGGGGCTACCGGGATATATTCTTTTGTAATATCAATCCCAATATCGAGGCACTTCTTGCAGATATTGGGGAAATGCTTTCGGGTTTCTGCCGGGTCTTTATGCGTTACGTCCAGGAATACATGGTCGTCTCCACGCAGTTTCATTTCATTGTCAATCGCACGGGCTACAATATCGCGCGGGGCTAATGAGAGGCGTTCGTCGTATTTCTGCATAAATTCTTCGCCGTCCATAGTACGGAGCACGCCTCCGTATCCGCGCATAGCCTCTGTAATGAGGAACGACGGGCGGTCGCCCGGATGATACAAGGCGGTAGGGTGGAATTGTACAAACTCCATATCCTTTACCGTCCCTTTGGCCCTGTATACCATGGCTATCCCGTCGCCGGTAGCCACCAGCGGGTTTGTTGTCGTCTGGTAAACGGCCCCGATACCCCCGGTAGCCATCAGCGTTACTTTCGAGAGGAAGGTGTGGATAGCGCCCGTTGCCAGGTTCATTATATAAGCGCCGAAACATTCAATGCCGGGCGTCTGGCGGGTAACCGTTACGCCCAGGTGGTGCTGGGTGAGTATCTCTATGGCGAAATGATTGTCGAACACCGTTATGTTCGGATGCCTCCGCACAGCCCGTATCAGGCTATCCTGTATCTCCGCGCCGGTAGAATCTTTATGGTGGAGGATACGGAACTCGGAATGGCCCCCTTCCCGGTGCAAATCAAAGTTTCCCTGCTCATCTTTATCAAAATCAACACCCCAGCTGATAAGCTCTTTAATTTGCCGGGGAGCGTTGCGAACGACCAATTCCACCGTTTCACGGTTGCTCAACCAATCGCCGGCAATCATCGTATCTTCAATATGTTTCTCGAAATTATCGCTAATCAGGTTCGTTACCGAAGCAATTCCCCCCTGTGCAAAATACGTATTGGCTTCTTCCAGATTCGTTTTGGCTATCAAAGCCACCTTCCCTTTATTTGCCACCTTCAAGGCAAAACTCATCCCGGCTATCCCGGAGCCAATCACTAAAAAATCAAACCGTTTAACCATCCCTTTGCTGTCTTTGTTAGAATCGCAAAGTTAACAGAAAAAAGACATGGCAAACGCACGAAAATCAAGTAATCAATTTTTTAACTCAAGTTTCCCATCCTTTATTTGACTTTATTTCAGTCAGTTTTTTTCTTTGGAAGGTTGACTGTATCAAGGTTTTAACACAGGTGTAAAGAATGTTAATCATGCTGCGAGCCTGTTT
>JAIRKZ010000086.1 GCA_031259845.1 Tannerellaceae bacterium
AATTCATTAATTTCCTCTATTTTTACATTCATAACAAGGTTCTTTTAAGTTGTTTTGTATCAGTTGATTTTACACCACTAAGATACAAATAATTTTTCAGAACCTTGTGCTTTTATAGGGGTTTGGGGAGGTATGGGAAACTTGAGTTCCTTATTCCCAAATCGGGCATAAATGCTTTTATAAGCAGAAGGACGTAAAAGAGTTCCTTGAAAGAAACCGTGTTGAATCAATAAAAAAGCATGGGTAATGAATATAGACGATGTTTTAGATTCCCGTTCGCCAGAAATGAATGAATTATTTTCTGTCATACGGATAGACAGTAACAAGATTTTCAATTAAGGAATTGCGGAAACCGACATTACTCGGAGAAACCTTTCTGACCAACAGGGAAGTGTGTAAAATGTTAGGACTGGGATTGAGGACTTTGCAGGATTATCGCGAACGGGGGCATTTGGCATACTACAAGATTGAAGGCAAAATCCTGTATAAGTTATCGGACGTCCTGCAAATGCTCGAAAACAACTATTTCGACGTATGGAAACGGAAGCTGCTATAAGCAAACGACCGAAAGTCAAATTCCCTTCCAGCCGTTTTTCGATTCAGTTTAACAAGAAATTCTGCCTGATATCAACAAGGGGTATACCAAAGGCAGCAGTAACGCAACGACCGCAAGCAAAGCGGGAACAGTTACGGCAAAGGGTATTTGTGGTTTTGGTGTGATATGGCTGTAGAAGCCAAGATAAGCCTGTATAGTAAATTCGTCAATATGATTAAATCTCACTGGATCGGTATTACTGCTTATTTTGAAAGAAAGGTTACAAATGGTCTACTTGAGGGGATAAACAGTAAAATACAGTTAGCAAAAGAAGAGCCAGGAGATACAGAAATGTAAGGAACTACATCAACATGATTTACTTCCTCACGGCTAAACTCAAATTTGATTACCCACTCTATTCGACATAGAGCCTGTTTTTTTGACTACAAAATTACGCAATTAATGCAGAATATATCCCTGTATTTCAATATAGTATAATCGTATATTTCTAATGGCGCCCATTAGATTTTTCAATAAACTGGAATATGACAGATTTCTAATGGACAATTTGGGATAAGGTTTCCGCCCTGCGCAGAAGTTGTCATGATGGCATTTCTTGCAAACAGAACCATCCTTCCATTTGATGACAGCTATGTATTTATAGCAACTTTCCTCATCTGGAAATTGCTTATAAAACCGGATGGAGTTTACGCCCATAAATCTTTCTCTTTCTTCCATGCTACAAAGGTAGCATCTAATTTTAAATAGTGCGCTCTAAACGCCTATACCGATAATTGTCAACTGTCATTTGTTTTTAGCTGTTCATAGAGGCTAAAAATTCCATATTGTCGTATGTTTGTTCCATGCGTTTCTTTACAAACTCCATAGCTTCAATAGAATTCATATCGGATAAGTATTTACGTAATATCCACATACGGTTGATGGTTGCTTCATCTTGCAACAGGTCGTCGCGGCGGGTGCTTGAGGCGATAATATCCACAGCCGGATAAATACGTTTGTTTGACAATTTTCTATCCAATTGCAATTCCATATTGCCGGTACCTTTAAATTCTTCGAAGATAACGTCGTCCATTTTGGAGCCGGTATCCGTAAGTGCCGTTGACAATATGGTAAGACTTCCTCCATTTTCAATGTTACGGGCGGCGCCGAAGAAGCGTTTGGGCTTTTGCAAGGCATTCGCATCCACACCGCCCGACAATACTTTGCCGGATGCCGGCTGAACAGTATTATAAGCACGGGCCAACCGAGTAATCGAATCTAACAGGATAACCACGTCGTGTCCGCATTCTACCATACGTTTTGCCTTGTTCAATACAATCTCGGCTATTTTAACATGGCGTTCGGCCGGTTCGTCAAAAGTAGAAGCGATTACTTCCGCGTCTACGCTGCGCGCCATATCGGTAACTTCTTCGGGACGTTCGTCAATCAGGAGGATAATCATATATACTTCCGGATGATTCGCCGCAATAGCGTTAGCGATATCTTTCAATAACATCGTTTTACCCGTTTTAGGCTGGGCGACAATCAGGCCGCGCTGCCCTTTACCGATAGGAGAGAAGAGGTCTACTACCCGGACGGAAATAGCATCATGTATTTTCGGCGTCCTGCGGGCCGTCAGCATAAACTTCTCATCCGGGAAAAGCGGCGTCAGGTGATCGAAAGGAACCCTGTCGCGCACCTCTTCTGGAGTACGACCGTTAATCCTGTCTACTTTTACTAACGGGAAGTATTTTTCTCCTTCTTTGGGTGGACGAATAGGGCCTTCTACAACGTCTCCGGTACGTAATCCAAATAGTTTGATTTGCGATTGTGATACATAAATATCATCAGGGGAGGTTAGGTAGTTGTAATCCGACGAACGAAGGAAACCGTACCCGTCCTGCATAATTTCCAATACGCCTACCCCGGTTAATATACCGTCAAATTCATATTGTTTCTCTTGTGGAGCAGGGGGCGTTGCATTATTTGTTGTTTGTTGATGCGGATTTACCGGCTTTACGTTCTTATTCTCCGGTTCCTTTTGTTCTTTCTGCGCTTTTTTAACTTCAGGCTTCGGGGAAGCGGGGCTTAATGGGAAAAGCTGGTCGAGCAACGAATTAGCGCTCGGATGTTTAAAGACAATCCGCTTTTTTTCCTCTGTCGAAGCAGTCGCAGCAGCAGGTTTGGGCGCTTCTTCCGTTTTATTATCCGGAATTACTTCCGGCGTTTCGGGATAGATATCTTCTTCATCATATTCGGCAACCACAGGAGGCAATAAAGGTTTTTCCTCCTTTTTCACCTTTTGTTCTTCCGGCGTCGTAAGGGTATTTTCAGGAAGTTCTTTCTGCAAAGGCAGCGAAGGTTGCAAAGGTGTTTTTGATACGACTACCTCTTCATTCTGGGAGGGCGCTGTAATAGCTGCCGCCATCTTTTCGTTTTTGTTGATACGGGTACGCTTTTTACGTTCGGGTTGTTCCTGTTTATTCTCAACAAGGGGAGCGGCCTCTTGTTTCACTTCTACCGATTCTTCATTTGGCGTTTTTTCCTCTGGTTTTGGCGTAGTTTTTTTAACTGCTTTCGCGACAGGGTCTCCTTCTGTTGTTTCTTTAGGAGCGGTAGCTTTTGGCGTCTTTTTTGCCTTCGTCGGAGTTCCCACTTTTTTCTTCGCTTCTTTCTCCTGTGCTTTCTTCGCTTCCTTTTCCTTCGCTTTCTCTACCTGAATACCTGCTATGGAAATAGCTTGTTCGTCAAGTATTCTATAAACAAGTTCTTCTTTCTTAAAAGACGTAACTTTTTTTATCCCTAACTCACCCGCGATATTCTGTAATTCGGGCAGTAATTTCTCATTTAGCTCTAAAATGTTGTATTTTTGCATATTAAGAAAATGTATAAATCTTATTGACGATCTATTGGTATAGCTACCATAGGTACACAATACGGCTAATATATCTTAAATTTATTGATTAAATAGTTGCTTCATGTAAAAAACCGGATTGTTTAACTAATTTGAATGATTAGTAACATATCTGCGGAGTAATTCGTTGCAAAGGTACAATATTTTTGAAAACATCATTGTTTTTTTTCGAGAAAATTTACTATTAAAACAGAAGTTGTTGTTTTATCAATCCGGAAACGATTGTCTGCCCGTTCGCCAATGATCCACAGGATATTTTCCTCGCTACAAAGAAGCCGGGTTTGTCCCTTATCCGGCAGGCTGTATTTATGGTCGGAGAAGTAATCGCTCAGTTTCTTACGGCCGGTCATTCCAAAAGGGACAAACCAGTCACCCGGTTGCCAGGCGCGTATCGTAAGCGGGAAACGTAGCTTGTCGTAGTCAAAATAAGCGATGTTTTTGTCCTTTCTCAAATGAAACGTTTGGTCTAAAACGGTTTTTTTCCAAGATAGTTGCACGGGAGCCAAGCATTCCCCTTGTTCTTCTCTTACTATATAGGTATCAGGTTCCGCCTTTTCAAGAGGCGTTATGAAAAGGCAGGCCCTGTCTTTTATCAACCTGTGGGTAGGGGAGAAGAATCGTTTGCCCGGTTCGTTATCTAAGGATAAAAAAATACGTTCAGCTACCGGGCGGGTAAAATGAAAGGGAACAAGCAGTTCGTACAAGATTGTTTCGGGCGCAGGATAAGCGATCAATTCTGTAATGGAAATCCGGTTACCGTCTTTCAAAATATCGACCTGCGCTTTTTCTATTACCGACCGGTAGATCGTTTCTACCGAAAAAAGATGCGCCCCAGTACGCGCTATGGCTTCTTTTACGGAAGGGTTGATCGTTTCAAGCAAAGGGATTACGTTAATCCGGATAAAATTACGCACATATTCATCCGAAAGATTTGTACTGTCGGTCACAAATGAGAGTTGTTGTTTTTTCAGCCAGCATAGAATATCTTCTTTTCCGACAGATAACAAGGGACGGACGATATAACCATTCTTAGGACGCATCCCCCTGGCGCCCTTTATACCTGTTCCCCGCACCAGGTTTATCAGCAATGTTTCTACATTATCATCTCTGTGGTGGGCTACGGCAATGGCCTGTGCATCGAAATGTGCGCGCATTTCTTCAAAGCGGTTGTAGCGTAGTTCGCGGGCGGCCATTTCGATAGAGATATGTTTCTCCCGGGCATATTGGCGGGTATCGAAACTTGCCTTATGGAAAGGCACGCCTAATTTTCCGGCAAAAGTTCCGGCAAACGCTTCATCCCTGTCTGATTCTTCGTCTCGCAAATGAAAATTGCAATGGACGGCAATGCAGGCATATCCCAACCGAGTCAGCACAGCCAATAAAGCAACCGAATCGGCTCCTCCGCTTAATCCTACCAGCACCGGTTTATCTTCCGGAAACAGATTGTGCTTATTAATATATGCACGTACAACGTCAATCATAAGGCAAAAGTACAATAAAATCAATTCATACTGAAGAATAACCTGGTTGATTCGTTTAGAATTACGAATGAGATTGTATATTTACACCGGCGCATAAAAAGGAATGAATGGAACAAGCGAAGACACAGAATAACAATAGCGGATTCGGCGTAGCCCCGGTTTATTTTACAGCTATATCTACCATATTAGGAGCCGTATTATTTCTGCGGTTTGGCTATGCGGTAGGTACTTTAGGCTTTTGGGGAACGATCGGTATTATTCTTCTGGGGCACTTAATTACCATACCTACGGCATTGGCCATATCCGAAATAGCCACGAATACCCGCGTAGAAGGAGGGGGCGAATATTTTATTATTTCCCGTTCGTTTGGCCTGAAAATCGGTTCTACAATCGGTATTACGCTTTATTTTTCGCAGATTATCAGTGTTGCTTTTTATACGATTGCCTTTACAGAAGCTTTTGCGCCGTTCTTCGACTGGTTTGCCGGTCGGTATGGTTTTATGCTTCCCCGGCAGGTAGTAAGCGTACCGGCCTTACTTATATTGGCCTTACTTATTTTAGGTAAAGGGGCTGATTCGGGGGTAAAGATGCTTTATGCGGTCAATATTATTCTATTTCTGGCTTTACTGCTCTTTTTTGCAGGCAATCCGATTGAGCCGGAAGCGGGCGGCGATTTAACAAGGATACGAATACCCGGTAATAATTTCGGCTTCTTCAATAGAGAGAATTTTTTCATTATGTTTGCTATCTGTTTCCCTGCATTTACCGGCATGACTGCCGGCGTGGGATTGAGCGGTGATTTAAAAAATCCCGGAAAATCCATTCCGTTAGGAACGATGGGAGGGACGGTAACGGGATTATTGGTCTATATATTAGTTGTCTGGAAACTATCGGTTTCCGCTTCACAGGCCGATTTGCTCGAAGACCAATTGATTATGTCGCGGATTGCCGTTTATGGGCTTATCGTGATACCGTTTGGACTTGCCGCCTGTACTTCTTCGTCGGCATTAGGCTCTATCCTCGTTGCGCCACGTACCTTACAGGCTTTGGCAAACGACGGAAGTTTTCCTTTTGTCCGTATAAACAATTTTCTGGCGAAAGGAAAAGGGAAGAACAACGAACCTTATAATGCCACACTCGCTTCCTTCTTTGTAGCCCTTTTCTTTGTTTTATTAGGCAGTATCGATACGGTAGCCGGGATTATCTCTATGTTTTTCCTTATTACCTATGGTTCGCTGTGCCTGATATCATTTCTTAATCATTTCGGTTCGCCGCCGTCTTACCGCCCGCGCTTTAAGTCAAAGTGGTATTTCTCTTTAGGCGGGTTTATCCTTTCAGTGTGGGTGATGTTTATGATCAATCCGCTTTATACGGTATTGTCTTACGTTGTTCTGGTAATTATTTATCTGATTATAGAGCATTATAATAAAGACGAAAAAGGACTTGTGGATATTTTCGAGGGTTCGCTTTTCCAATTGAACAGGCGGTTGCGAGTGTTTATGCAGAAACATCAGTCCATGCTGGAGAACGAAGAGTGGCGCCCTTCCGCTATCTGTATTTCCCCTAATTCTTTTGAAAGAGACAAAGTGCTCGAACTCATGAAATGGATTAGCCATCTGCATGGTTTCGGCACCTACTTCCATTTTATCGAAGGATATTACAGCAAGCAAACATATAGAAAGTCGCGCGATGTATTGCGCCTGCTGATTGAAAGCCAGAAAGAACAGGGAGGAGCGCTTTATATTGATACCATGATCTCGCCGTCGTATACTTCCGCCATAGCGCAGGTGATACAAACGCCTTCTATTTCCGGCATGGAAAATAATATGGTTGTCTTTGAATTTGATAAAAACCATCCGGATGAATTGGAAAGAATATTGGATAAGATCAACTTGGCCCGGGCAGGTAATTTTGACATCTGTATCTTTGCTGGGTCAACTTATCCTATCCGTAATAAGAACGGTATCCATGTTTGGATAAGGGAAACGGATGAAAAGAATACCAATCTCATGATTCTGTTAGGATATATCATTATGGCGCACCCTGACTGGCGCAAGAGCCGGATAAAAATATTTATCACCAGCACAAGAGGGAAAAAAGAAGTCGTAAAGGAGGATTTGCAGGAACGGATCGCCGGAGGGCGGTTACCTATTACATTGGCTAACATTGAAATCGTAATGCTTTCGGAAGGACAGACGGTAAGTAACGCCGTTGTTACACATTCCAAGTATGCCGGACTAACGCTTATCGGTTTTCGTGAAGAGATTATCAAGCATGATGCGATGAGTTTCTTTGCTGACTTCAATGAAATAGGCGACATTTTATTTGTAAATGCCGCCCAATCAAAATTAATCATTTAACCCAAGTAGCAACCATTCAGGTTATAAAGAGCTGTAAATGGTTTAAATCCATTTTTTCAAATTCCGATTTGTGCACTACAAATTTTCGTCTGGTAAAAGGCAGTGTTTTGTAGTTGAGTTGTCGATAAATTGTCTCGACCTTGGGTGTTGGGGCGCTGCATCGGCAGGAAATGATGACCTGACCATAGCGATTTTGAGAAACTGTTGTTACAGCTTTTTGGGTGTTCATGATGCGCATGATTTCTTTCCACCGAAAATGAACGGGTGGCGCCTCCATGTTGCTTTGAGTGTTTTGAGATTGAGAGACCGTTTCAGTTTTATGTTCCTTTAAGTTGGTAGCGAACCGTATTTACTATCCAATAAGCCCAGATGCAAGTGTGCCATGGTAGAAACATCCGTCTTATGATAAATCGGACGGAGGTCCAAGTCAGTCTTCAACGTGCGAAAGCTATCTTCTATTTCACGAATAATATTACTCAAGTTTCCCATCCTTTATTTGACTTTATTTCAGTCAGTTTTTTTCTTTGGAAGGTTGACTGTATCAAGGTTTTAACACAGGTGTAAAGAATGTTAATCATGCTGCGAGCCTGTTT
>JAIRKZ010000068.1 GCA_031259845.1 Tannerellaceae bacterium
AGGTTACTTCTGTTTCCATCGAACAGGAAGAGATGAGCATTGTGTAATTGAAATGGGGTTGGTAAAATGATTTCCTCCGGCCCATTTCCTCTTTTTCCCAGCGAATAGAGATAGTTAAATTCCGGGTAGGAAATCACATGATAGAAACAACTGTCTGTGGCCAAATCAAGCATTACGATAATAGAATCATCCAATCCTATACGAAACGGAAATTTCATGAAAGGAATATCTTCTGTTTCAGCATTTATTCCCTTCAGATATACTGTATGAACCTTTTCTTCCGTCGAACAGGAAAACAAAACAAGAAAAACGATTACAAAGACACTGCCTATTTGTTTCATACTATTATTTGCTTTTATGGAGCTATGACTAAATAAAAAATTTAATTATAGCTCACTTATTCTATCTACACTTAGTTGTTTTAATTTATCCTTGGCTGTACACCCAAATGTTATTATAGGTACAAAGCACAGAGCCATAACCCTTACAAGGACTTGTCCCTTCGCCACTAGCTAACGCTTCCACATTGGTCAATGCCAAATCAGACAATTCAACTTCAGCTTTACTGCTCTGAGTGAAATTCCATGCCGCAGCAATTGCTATGGCGGCAACGAAAACTATACTTGTTAATCTACTTTTCATATTATTGTAATTTATAAAATACTCATTAATAAATAATTCTTTTCAAGAACCATTGCTCCCTGCTTACTCTTCTTCAACAGAAAACCCGTCAGATTCTTATCCGGTTTATGAACTTTTAATTATCTTTGGCTCATTCCTCCTTTCTTTTTAGGAGGGGACTTGGGGGAGTCATTGCTGCTCTATGCAAAACAGAATTGGCAATGCTCCCCTTCTTTGCTCTTTACAGAGCTTGTCCCCGTATCTGTAATTTTATTGGTTTATCCGTATTGCATTTTACTGTTATGGTTTCGCTAAAGAAGCCGCTTTCTTTAGGCGACATTTCTATGCTTACCTGTAAGGTTTCTCCTTTTCCTGCCGGGCGTTTATCAAATTGGGCTTTCCTCCGTTACGCCGGCTTCCGCTATCGTCTTTGACAGGTTATTGCCCGGCGTATCTTTTCTGGTAATTTGCTTTACGTATAAATCCCTTACGGCTAAATTATGTACCGGGTTGCCTATCACTGCCACTTTATTGTCTTTATCTAACAGGAAGGTTTGGAACGTGATGTCGGACGGGAATTTATTCAGCCTGTTCAGTCTGTCTTCTTTATCTATGCAAACCGGAAGATCAAATTTATCCACCTTCAACAAATAATTTATCTCTTTAGGGTCTTTTGCATGGAAGAAGAAGAGGAAAGGCACTGTTCCGCCTGTTACGGAATCCGTACAGGCTATCAGTTCTTTCCATTTTGACAGTTGCAGTTTGCAAGACGTGCACCCGATGGAATCGACATACACCAATACTTTATAACCGGATTCGGGCATTTGATAAGCTATCGTATCGGTAAGATACCGGGTAAATATCATCTCGTCGGGAAATGCTATTTCCTTCCCCTGCCATTCGGCAACCAAACGGGCTACTTCCTTACGGTTATCATTTCCCTTGCAGGAAAAGAATAAGAGCAACAGGCTTATCAAGCTAAGCAACCGGATACTTGAATAATTATATCGTTTCATAAAATCGAATTTAATGGTCAACCGGAAGTAATAGCCGGACAAGCGGTTCGTCACTGTTTACATCCGTTGCAATGATTGTATTTGTCTCTTCATTTACACAGACGCCATATATAGCACGATTTAATGTATATTTTACAACCGGTTTGCCTTCCAGATCGAATACATAAATAAATCGTCCGCCGTCTTCGTTTTGCATATTCTTTCCTATTTCCCTGAATGTGCGTCCATGAAAGACTGTATAGATATATTTGTCTGTCATTTGTATATCGCTGAAGCCCATAATGCCCACAGGGATTCCTTCGCCTTCCGACGCCTGGAAAGCGGGTTCTCCATTTGGGCCATACAACACCCTGCCCGTATCATTATCTAATGTTACAATTTCTAACACTTCTCCCAATTGAGTAGCTAAAGCCAATGTATTACGATGAGGATTATAATCTATAAAGCTTCGCCAGGCCTGAGCAAGAGCCGGTGATTGTACTTGTTTCCTTTCTGTAGGGATAATTCCTGCCGACTGTATAACATCCCCTTTTCCATTCAGCAAATGGTAGCGGTATTCACCCGAATAGTCTGGGACAATAAAGCCGTCCGCTGTTTTATGGAAATCCAATACACGAATCAGTTGTTTATCTAAAGTTACTTCATCCAATCGCTCAGCCGATTTATCCAACCGGTTAATCTCCCAGCGGGTAATCTGCATTCTATTCGCATCCAATACCCACAATGAATCCGGCGAATCAAATTGAAACGTTTCTGCCGAGAGCAGTTCTTCAGGCCCGTTCCCCCGTTTCCCGAAAGAAACGATGTGGCGCCATTGGGGATACGTAAAAGCATGCAGGTAATGATCGGCATTATGCAAGTCTAATACAACAGCGACACTGTCTGTTACCGCTACCCGGAACGGATAACGGAATAAAGCCGTATCTAATGAAATAACATCGGCTACCAAAGCTCTTTCTTTGAGGAAATCCCTGTAACGGGGATACGTATCTCTTGTATTCATCGTACAGGAAAGGAGAGAACAGAATAACAGGTAAAGAATATACTTCATCTTTACAAACCTATACTGAATCCGGAGATTTTATATTTCACTTTATATCCGCCACAGTCAATACTCCCATATCCTGCACACATATTCCAACTCCCTTCCCCGCTTGCCAACGCTTCTACATTGTTATATACCAAATCATTCCATTCGTAGTCTCTACTTTTTTTGCTCAAAATGACCAGAAAAGCGGCCCCAATTATTACAATACACAATTTTAACAGCTGTTTCATTTTATACTGCATTAAATTAATTTGTAAAATTATTTTATACCTGCAAACATAAAATTTTCTTTATGAAAGGCCTAAAAAACACACTGATATTTTACTGATATTAGAATCAAAGCTCAAAAACAAACGATTATATTTGTATCCATTTATAGAGAAATTCTTTTTTTTAATGATAATGAGACAAAATTATAAGTTCTATATTCGCCTGACTTTAGTCTGCTTCCTATGCTTTATCTATGGTCTGCTTATACATTCCTATTATACGGGTTCAATGAACGATTTATTGAAAGAGAGTAATGTTTGTCTTAGCGAAGCGGTCAATAAAGACAGGGACTTTCGTTTGAAAGAAACAAATATGTCGGTTTATATCCGTTTGATACCGGAAGATACAACAGAGCAAATTAGCATAGAAAGAGAAGGACATCCTGTTATTTGCAAGGAACGAACAGATTCTATCAAACAACTATCCGATGAAATAAAGCAAAATCACATGACCCAAACTGTGTTGCTGCACGAAAATCCAATCAATGTAAATACATTGGACAGCTTGTTCCGGACAGAACTGCGAAAAAAGAATATAGAAGCACAAACCATCGTACAATATACCGATAACACAACAAATACAACTTATTACAGCAACTCCGACTCACTGCCTCGGAAGTATTTTAACCCGTTGCCGGAAGTAGTTGCCGGAAGTAATGGTGAAATTACACTACGGACATTTGTAAAATTATCGCCCTTCGGCATTGTTCATCATGCAGCTTCTACAATAGGAGGAATTACATTTATCTGGTTAATACTAATGAGTGTTATTACTTACTTTACACTGAAAAAAGAAAAAGAGGCAGCCGTAATAGAAAAGACCGAACGGCACAGGGTGCAAT
Source organism: Tannerellaceae bacterium (assembly GCA_031259845.1). Lineage (GTDB taxonomy): Bacteria > Bacteroidota > Bacteroidia > Bacteroidales > Tannerellaceae > DFXE01. Next base: position 3,797 of record JAIRKZ010000068.1, read on the forward strand.
TAACGGATAATATATATTTGGAAGCCGGCAGGAATTGCTTAATTTATAATCAAAAAGAAATCGAACTGACCGGGCTATACACCCGATTCCTGTCTGTATTGTTCAATAGTCCTGATTATTTTGCCGGATATGAGGAGTTAACCAAAGAATTGTATGGCGAAATTGGGATAGACGCAGGAAAAGAGCGGTTATCTCAATTGGCAAAACGGATACGCACGGAAATATTTATGCCCATCCGGGAAATAGAGTTGAAAAATGTTCCTCGAAAGGGTTATATCGTAATAATAGCTAAGGCCTGCTGAAAAACGTTCAATGCACTGTTATTTTATTGATATTCGTTCGCATCTGATTATTCATTACGTCGTATATATTTCGTGCTTTCGTAACGTCCTTTTCGTCCGTTCACCTGGGTGACAGGGTTCGTTCACGGCTGTGACAGGATCCGTTCACAGATGTGAGCGAGTCCTGTCACACAGGTGAACGGACGAAAAGGGTACGGGCGAATCATTACTTATGTGCGATTAAAGCAACAAAGCAACGGGGGCGTTTTACTGCTTCATTGAGCGGGGTAAAGAATGGCTATCCAATAAAAAAAGCGCGTATTACGCAGAGAATACGTAATACGCGCCACCCCCCTGGTAACGTAAGGGAGAGGTTTAGTTGTTTTCGGGGCGTAGTTTGCGTACCACGGCGCCGACGCGCCACATTTCGCTTTCGCGGAGCGCTTTTAGTTCTTCTTCCAGTTTTTCACGATAGTCGGGTTTGCTGTTCGAGTCGATGGAGCGTTGCGCTTCATTGCCCGACGCTACTTCTTTATACAGCTTTTCAAGTACCGGCTTGGCGGCGGCGTGGAAAGGGGTCATCCAGTCTAATGCGCCGCGCTGGGCTGTGGTAGAGCAGTTGGCATACATCCAATCCATGCCGTTCTCTGCAAAGAGGGGCATCAGCGACTGGGTAAGCTCTTCTACCGTTTCGTTGAATGCTTCGGAGGGGGTATGCCCGTTTTCGCGCAATACTTCATACTGGGCAAGCAGCAGGCCCTGGATGGCTCCCATCAGGGAACCGCGTTCGCCTGTTAAATCGGAATAGACTTCCTTCTTGAAAGTCGTTTCAAACAGATAGCCCGAACCAACGCCTATACCCAGGGCTATTACGCGCTCCCAGGCCTTGCCGGTGGCGTCTTGCCAGATGGCAAAGCTGGAGTTCAGCCCGCGCCCTTGCAGGAACATCCGCCGCAGGCTGGCGCCCGAGCCTTTGGGCGCTACCAATATTACGTCGATGTCCGCCGGGGGGATTATCGCTGTCCGTTCTTTGTAGGTAATACCAAAACCATGGGAGAAATACAATGCCTTCCCTTTGGTAAGATACTTTTTGATACGCGGCCATACTTCTATCTGGGCTGCGTCTGATAGCAGGTACTGGATAATCGTTGCCTTTTGGCAAGCTTCTTCGATATCGAAGAGGGTTTCGCCCGGCGTCCAACCGTCGGCTACTGCCTTATCCCATGTTTTGCCGCCTTTGCGCTGGCCTACAATCACATTAAAACCGTTATCCCTAAGGTTCAAACTCTGTCCCGGCCCCTGTACGCCGTAACCGATTACTGCAATCGTTTCGTCTTTCAACACTTCTCTTGCTTTCTCTAATGGAAATTCATCGCGGGTAACTACGTTCTCTATTACGCCGCCAAAATTCATTTCTGCCATAGTCTGTCTCTAAATTATAAATTAAGAATTATATCTATTCTCTCTAAACGCTATCGTATGATAAGCATTCCGCCTCGCCGCCGCTTCATCGCCACGTGGCAGCCGCGCGGCAGATGGCCTTTCCCTCGCAGCAAACGGCCTGGCTGTATTTCCCCGGAGACGTTTCCACCGTGTGAAACGTTAAGGGCATACCGTATTTTCCTTCCGATAAATACGCTATTTCAAACCGGCTGACTGCCTTTTCCCTGTACATCCCGATATCAAACCTGTCGAGCAGGTGTTCCATGTATTTAATGCTGTTTACATGCCCGTTCACATCCAAATCGCTGTACCTTACTTCGTACGGTTCGCCGGGGGCTTCCTTTTCTACGGGGATTATCTTTCCCGGCTTGTCTATCGGGCAAGGCCTGTCTGCCTTATAGGCGTTCAGCGCCTCTACGTCCAGCGGCGCCGGGCGGCGCGTTTGCATATCAATAGCCGCCCAGACGGAACGGGCAAAGCCGAACGGCCTTCCTCCGGCATTTACCAGCTCAAAGCAACGGCTGGTAAATAAACGGCCCGCCTCTTCAATCCAGGTATAAAGCGTTATCTTTTCCTGCATACCCGGATATTCGTCCATTTCGATAGCCAGGCGCGATAATACCCATGCCGTATGGCTGCTGTTCATATCGCTGAAGCCAAACCCGCGCTGTGCGGCATGTATCGAAGCGGCATGCAAAAGATACGTACCAATCATCGGGATGGAGATACGCCCCCGGAAGTCTAACAGATAAGATTCTGTTACGAAATGAAATTCGCCTGTCTTACTCTTCTCCATTTTTTATGTCCAATTTCGTTTTCATCGCCGCCAGCATATCGCTCAGCCGCTCTACTTTACTTTTTGTAATGGCCACACGCCCGGAACGGATAAACTGCAAAACGCCTATTTTCCGGCTTAATTCCTTGAACAGCGCCTGCGTTTCTTCATAATGCCCGCTCTTCTCGAGCACAATGCAGTCTTCATTCATGTCAAGCGTCCGGGTATTATATTTACGGATCAATTCCTCTATGCCTTCCATCTTCAGGAAAAGTTCGGTACTTACTTTATATAAGGCAATTTCCTGATACACCAAATCTTCGTCCGTATTATAGTACGCTTTCAGGATGTCCACCCTTTTGTCTATCTGTTTTACCACTTTATCAATCATATCCTGCTCGGCAAACGTTGTAATGGTAAACTTATGAATCCCTTTTATCGCAGAAGGCGAGACGGACAAAGTCTCTATATTCAGTTGCCGCCGCGTAAAGATAATCGTTATCTGGTTAAGCAGGCCTACTGTATTCTCCGAAAATATGATGATGGTATATAATTTCTTTGTTTGCATTTTTTTTAGGAGTTAAGGAGTTTATTATCCCATAATAATATTCGTAACCGGGGCGCCTGCCGGAACCATCGGATACACCATCCCATGCGTTTCTACATGGGCAACGAGCATATAGGCTCCTTCGTGGCCGAGCATTTCGGCTATCGCGCCATCCAGTTCTTCCCGCGTCTCAACAGTCCGGGCGCCAATGCCATACGCTTTGGCTATTCCCACAAAGTCGGGATTATCCATGATAGTAGACGAGTATCGTTTATCAAAAAACAATTCCTGCCATTGGCGCACCATACCCAGATAATTGTTGTTCAACACGATGATTTTCACATTCAGTTTTTCCTGCATAACAGTTCCCAGCTCCTGGATGGTCATTTGCAGCCCGCCGTCGCCCGTAAACAGGCAAACCGTACGGTGGGGAGCGCCCATCTTTGCCCCGATAGCGGCAGGAAGCCCGTATCCCATCGTGCCTAATCCGCCGGAAGTAACCACGCTCCGGGTTTGGCTATAGTTGAAATAACGAAGCCCCATCATTTGGTTTTGCCCCACATCTGTAACCAATACCGCTTTATTTCCGGCAGCTTCCGTTACCCTGCGGACAATCTCCCCCATTTGCAGTTGCCGCCCGGCTTCGGGATACAGTTCCTTTTTAATTACCTTTTCATATTCTTCCTTCTCGTGCGGGGCGAAACTCGCTATCCATTCCGTATGGCGGGCCGGTTTCAACAGGCTGGTAACCGCCGCCAGCGTTTCCTTTGCATCGCCCCATACCGGCGCGTCTACCGGCACGTTTTTACCTATTTCGGAAAGGTCTATATCGAAATGAACGATTTTGGCCTGCCTGGCATAGGCCTGAAGGTTGCCGGTCACCCGGTCGTCGAAACGCATGCCAATCGCTATCAATACATCACATTCATTCGTTTTCATGTTCGGGCCTACATTGCCGTGCATGCCAAGCATCCCTTTATTCAGCCGGTAGCCGGTTGGCATGGCCGACAAGCCAAGCGCCGTAGAGCCGGCCGGGATATCCGCCTTTTCAAGAAAAGCGAACAACTCTTTTTCCGCCCCGCTCAATATCACGCCCTGCCCCACCAAAGCAAAGGGTTTCTCTGCGCCGTTAATCAGGGCGGCGGCAGCTTCTACCTGTTCCGCAACGATGTCGGGAACCGGTACGTAACTACGTATATAGTTCACCTTTTCATACGCATAATCAACCATTCCCACCTGAGCGTCTTTAGCAAAATCGAGCACTACCGGGCCGGGCCGTCCACTGGAAGCGATATAAAAAGCGCGCGATACGGCCCAGGCTATTTCCTCCGGCTTACGTATCTGGTACGCCCATTTGGTAACCGGCAAGGTAATGCCAATCACATCAACCTCCTGAAAAGCGTCTGTCCCCAGGAGAGGAGAAGGGACTTGCCCGGAAATCACCACCAGCGGCGTACTGTCCATCAGCGCATCCGCTATGCCTGTAATCGTATTGGTAGCGCCCGGCCCCGACGTTACCAAAGCAACTCCCACTTTGCCCGACACCCTTGCATACCCCTGCGCTGCATGGGTAGCTCCCTGTTCGTGCCTTACAAGCACATGTTTCAACCTGTCTTGATAATCATACAAACAATCGTACAACGGTATCACCTGCCCGCCCGGATATCCGAAAACAGTATCTACCCCTTCGGCTATCAACGTCTTTAGCATCGCTTCCGAGCCGGAGATTTTAGCGCTCTTATCTATCGCATCACTCATATTTTATTCCTTCTTTTTTATATCGCCACACCATGTTTCGTTCTCAATCGCCTACAATCCTTACGGCTCCCTTATCCGCCGAAGCCGCCATTTTAGCATACGCCTGCAACGCTTTTGAAACGCTGCGCTTACGGTGGGGCGGGGTAAACGCCTTTGCGCCGCGCCTCTCTTCCGCTTTCCTGCGTAAATCCAATTCTTCATCCGTTACATCCGCCCGGATTGTACGCCTGGGAATATCAATCTCAATCCTGTCGCCATCTTTCAGCAAACCGATAGCGCCGCCTGCCGCCGCCTCCGGCGATACATGCCCTACAGACAGGCCGGATGTGCCGCCGCTAAAACGCCCGTCGGTTATCAGGGCGCATGCTTTCCCTAAATGTTTGCTTTTAATATAGGAGGTAGGATAAAGCATCTCCTGCATGCCCGGCCCGCCCTTCGGCCCCTCATAGGTTATCACTACTACATCGCCTGCCGTTACCTCGCCGCTTAATATACCTTCGCAGGCGGCTTCCTGCGAATCAAACACCCTGGCCGGGCCGGAAAAGCGGAAGATGCTTTCGTCTACGCCGGCTGTCTTTACCACGCATCCGTCTGAAGCGATATTACCGTATAATACGGCCAATCCGCCGTCTCTTACATAGGCGTGCGCCCAATCGCGGATACAGCCTTTTTCCCTGTCCGTATCCAATTCCTTATAATAATTTTCCTGCGCGCCCATCACTAAATTAAAGCGGCGGGCAGGCGCGCTCTTATAAAGCGCAAGCGCCTCGTCTGTTGCTTCCGGCGAAAGAATGCTATACCGGGCGATTGCTTCGGACAAGGTTAAACCGTCTACACGTTTTACGCCGCCATCCACAAGGCCGGCTTTCAGCAATTCGTCCATAATGGCGATTACTCCGCCGGCCCGGTTTACATCTTCTATATGATAAACCGGCGTATTGGGAGCTACTTTACAAAGGACAGGCGTTTTACCGGACAGCCTGTCTATATCCTTCATGGTGAAGTTTACTCCCGCTTCATGCGCTACCGCCAACAAATGAAGCACCGTATTGGTAGACCCGCCCATCGCAATATCAAGCGACATGGCATTCAGAAAGGCCTGGCGGGTAGCTATGCTGCGGGGAAGCGCCGATTCATCGCCATCCCGGTAGTATTTATACGTATTTTCCACAATCAGGGCGGCCGCTTTCTTAAACAGTTGAAGCCGGTTGGCATGGGTAGCTACAATAGTGCCATTGCCCGGAAAGGCCAGGCCAATCGCTTCGTTCAAACAATTCATGGAATTGGCGGTAAACATACCGGAACAGCTTCCGCAGGTAGGGCAAGCCGCATATTCTACTTTCTCTATTTGTTCATCGCCTACCGAATCGTCGGCGGCTTCAATCATTACATCAATCAAATCCAGGGCGCGCCCGTTTAATTCGCCCGCTTCCATCGGCCCTCCCGAAACAAATACCGCAGGGATATTCAATCGCATGGCGGCCATCAACATGCCGGGCGTGATTTTATCGCAGTTGCTGATACAAACCAGGGCGTCCGCCTTATGGGCGTTCGCCATATACTCCACGCTATCGGCTATCAGGTCGCGCGAAGGCAGGGAATAAAGCATTCCGTCGTGCCCCATGGCAATGCCGTCGTCAATAGCAATCGTATTAAACTCGGCGGCAAAGCAACCCAACTGCTCAATTTCTTTTTTTACCAACTGCCCGGCTTCATGCAAATGAACATGGCCGGGAACAAACTGGGTAAACGAATTGGCAATGGCAATGACGGGTTTCCCCATCTGTTCTTCCTTCATTCCGTTTGCGCGCCATAAGGCGCGTGCGCCTGCCATCCGCCGCCCTTGCAGGCTACTTGCGCTTCTTAATTGATTCTTCATTTTTTTCATCCATAAAAAAAGCCCTTTCTCCTGCGAGAAAGGGCTTCAGAATTATTTTTTATAGCTTACCATATCTTACACACACCTTTCTCACCGCCGGCTAATGACCAAGAGTACCACGAGAATGATGTTATGAAGAATATTGCTTACCATTTGTTACTGTTTTTCCTTTAATTGGCGCAAATGTAAAACAATATTTTTTACAGACAAAAAAAATGACAGTTTTTTTACTTAACCCATAGCTTTATCGCTCGCGCCTCTCCGGATACGTTTACGATATAGGCGCCTTTATCCAGGAACTTCTTCATCAGCAAAGGCTCAACAGCGGTTACTGTCTGCTTATATAGCAACTGTCCCTGCATATTATAAATCATAGCCTCTCTGTTAAGCGCTTTCTCTGTAAGTCCCTGCACAACTACCTGCCCGGAAGAATAGTAAGCAGACAAGGGGGGCGTAACCTTTATATCATCCGTACTAACCAAACCGTTGCTAAAATGGAGGGTGAAACGGTCTGCCTTGTCAGACGGGGAAGAAAGAAAGGTATACGACGTTTTCATCAAATCCGTCCGTTTTCCGGTCTTATGGTCTTCTATGACAACGGAAGTGATCGATTTTAACGAATTAAGCCGTTTCGCTGTCAGGGTTATTTCCTGCTGCTGGTTAGGCGGCATAAGATACATGGTCAGTTGTTTTGTATCGGGCTTAACTACGTTCGTAATCAACTCCCTGTTGTTCGTTGAACGGGTATATATCTGATTTACGCCGCCGGTTCTGTTGAACAATTTCTCCGCATCATACCGGTGATTGCCTTTCATTGTAGCGTCATCCCGGAATACTACGCACAAACGGTCGTACCCGCCGGTTATATTATCCCTCGTTTCGATAAGCAGCTCATCAATTACTTCCTGTGCGGCGCTTTTAAGGAAAAGGGCTTTGCCATGCGTACGTTTGGAAAGAGGGATTTTAAAACTATTCGGCGTATTCGTTTTCTTTTTAACAACAAACATCTGCATCGGGGCTATTAACGGGGAGCCCTCATAGGTTCCTCCCACTTTAGCGACATGCTGGAAGGCGGTGGTAAACTTAAAAGTCATTTTTCCTCCTTCGTTCTTATAGGAAGCACTGCTTAATCCCCCAAGCAGATACACTTTATTCTCCATTTCATCAGTTCCGAAACTCCCAAAATCGCCCGAGGCAGGGTTGTCAAGATAAGAAGACAAATCCAACGGAGCCGTAAAAGGGTTGCCCAGATAATTATAACCTTCCGTAACAGGCACTGTAACGTCAGACAGATTCAGCTCTTCGCCGATATACCGGTCTGCATAGGTGTTAAACTGGGTAAATGACGCCGGAGCAAGCATACGCGCAAAACAATATTTTTCTTTAATCACGTCACTGAAGCTGGCTCCTTGCCATTGCGGATCCAGCATACTATTATAATAAGTCGTATTTGTATAAGGAACCAATGCCTGCCCTAAGATATAACCCACTCCGGGATTTAATTTTGTCAACGGGTTTCTTACCCATAAGTCGCTACGGTCTCCGTTGAACAAGCGGCTTGTTCCCGGTATGGATAAGAAATTGAAAAAGAAATAATCAGCATAAAGCGCTTTATAAGGAGAGGTAAATCCAACCAAACCGCCTATCAGTTGAGTTATTTCCCCCAAATCAAGATTAACCTGTACAAATCCATTCTCCGCAGGAGCTGTTTCCTTATGGTTGTATGTAATCCCATTAACTAATAAATGAGCCTGCGTCGTTTCATAGGGAGCACTAAGGTCACGACTCTTCGAGTCTAAAACCATACGCCCTTTTTTAAATTCCAGGTTATCCATCGATACGCTCGTAGCCGTATCTATCACAACCGTAGATTGCTGATAATCGTTAGTAGTCATATTAACAATGACCTGATTGGGGAATTCTATATAACAGACGTCTCTGTTAGCCCCATTCCCTTTTATTTTTTGTGAGGCGTCTCCCCTAAATTCAAAAACGCCATTCCGGGAAGAAAACACATGGCCTGTCGTTATTTCACTGGTAAAATCACCGGTTAATACGGTCTTTCCCTTATGTTCGATATTGACGTTACCCCCTCCTACTTTCATTCCGCCCTGAATGTATAAGGTAGCCCCGCTTCCTCCGGTTGCCTCGCCTACATACATTTTCCCTACATTATACAAAGCCTGCGCCTGTACGAATGACGTATGAAAAAGGAGAAAAAATACGATTGCTGTTAATTGATATTTCATATTGAATAAAACGCTTATAATGATGTTTTAATTAATTGAATGTCTTTGATACAACGAACCGAACGCCCGGCAGAAAGTTCGGAGGAACCCTCCGCAGGGACGCCTGAGCCTGATAGCGTAAATATACTTCCGCTTACAGACGTCCATAGCGACTCGGAACTACCGGTCAAAATTCCTGACCCTTCGGATAAATAACCATTTAAAAAGTCATTTGCCGATCCGGCAGGCCAATAGGCTTTATCTGATGTGTTCGGAACACGCCAGCCTGCGGGACAAGGATCGTTATATGTCTTATTAGCCGGCGCCGGCCGCCATAAATTCTGCGCGTAAGAAAGATCGCCCATCCATTGCCGGAGCGCCACTTTGTAATAAAAAGTTGCCGGACTCTTGATAGTATTTGATAAATTGTTTGCTACCTCAACCGGACGATTGGCAACATTCATCGGCTCAACATCTGTTAAATTCTTTGGGAAAGGGTCTTTTCTGCCCCATTGATAAAACATGCCGTTATTATCGTTATTACCGTTATTACCGTTATTATCGTTATACCACCCCAGCGCCCGCTTCATAAATAAGGATACGTTCGGGTTATGATAATCTTTATCCATATAATCATCATCACCCATGCTCCAAATATGCCAGCTCCACAGCACTTCATCATCGTCAATACCACCGACAATGGATACCCCGCTGCCTTTTCTAACGATGGCAACTACCGCATTGCCGGATTTTAGCGCTCCGGCTTTGGCCGTTACTTCTATGTGCCGGTCTTTTAGCGCTCCGGCTCCTCCTATGGCGGCAGTAAAAACAGCTTGTCCGCTTCCTGCTTCCTGCCATATAACTTTTGCATCGAAAAACGACGCATCGCCAATGCTGCTAAAGAAATTACCTCCACCTCCACGGGCTACTTCTGCAAAAGCCAGCGGGATACGGGTAGTTGCGGTATTCATTCCCGCGCCAAAGCATATCATACGACTGTTTGCGCCGCCGCTCTGGCGAATCTTCACTTCTTTTATCAGCATACCGGCGCGTATGGTAAGCGTTGCTTCACGCTCCGCCCCCGTACGGTTTTCTTCCAGCATTTTGATTGTAACTTTTCCCGGCGTGTCTTTCGCCCCGGCAGTAGCGTCGTCAAGCGTAACCCAGGAGGGAGCGCCTGACAACGAGGCCTTCCATCCTCCGGAATACGTTGTATAAACGCTCAGCAGATAAGGGTTGGTTGCCTCGTTCAGCGGTTTGCCAATCCAGGGTTTATCCCAATCGGCTAATACTTCGCTTACTTCTATTCCCAACATATATTGGTCTCCAAGATAAACGACTTCATTCACATTTTCACTGCCGTCAAGTACCAGGGAGAAATTAAAATCAGACATGGGCGCCTTCAGCGCTTCTTCAAGTGATTGATAACCTTCCTTAGCGCCTATTATATTTATCAGGTAACGATGATTCCGAAGGAGCGGATGGTATACGCGATCTTTGGCAAAATCAACCCTGTAATAGTTGAGCGTCTGGTTATATTCCGCCTTTATCACAAGATACGCCGGCTTAACGGAATCTGTTCCGGTTACAATTAACGAGTCTGTTTCGGGTACATATATCGTATACTCCATAATATTCCTGCCCGGTTCAGGAAGAAACTGATATTCCACAGGCGTTCCCGTCCGGTTGACGGTAGTATTCGTTTTTGTAATTACCTGTTCGCCCCACTGGTCTTTGGCGGGAGCAATATATCCCGAATCGCTACTGTTACACAGATAAATACTTTTGACGTCAAAACCGGGTATACCTGCTGCGACGCTTACGTCAACCTTTGCCATTGAGCGAATCAGATACACCTTGCCCAAGTCTAAAGAAGAGTCGGAGTTTATCAATATGGAATCCTTTTTTTGCCCCCACATAGGTATGGGCGTATAATTACCCAACGCCTGGGCCGAACGCCAGGGAGAACCGTCAAATTTTAACCGGTCTACAATTTCCTGCTGCGTAGTAACCCCTTCGGTAAGATTATCTAATGAAATGGAAGAAGGCAGATTGGCAATAAAAATAAAACGTTGCTTCTGGGGCAAACGCCTGAGAAACGTGGTAACTTCTTTGGTTGCGCCGGCCGTACTGCCACTGGCATTTTGTATTTCGGAACCGGCTACTTGCACCCGGTACAGAAATTTATCGTCCGAGGGAGGAACGTTGGCTCCCCCGCTGGCAAATGCGAAAATATCAAGCGAATTCACGGTATTCTCGTCTTCTGCTGTTATGGCATAAGTAGCGGGAGATTTTGTGTCTACCCGCTCGGAGCCCGGAAACGTTATTTTAATGGAGACTTCCTGTTCACCCAGCGTTGGCACAGAAGGTTCCGGCCCGACGGGATACTCGTCCGAACAGGCAAGTAAAAACAGTATCCATAATAAACTCCACTTTTTCATTTTCTTATCTCTTTCTAAATTATCGGGTAATTTTTATTTTTTTAGTTATCGGGCCGGATGTAATTTCAATAAACAGGAGCGGCGGGGCCGTATCTGCCACACTAAAACTGACTATCTGGCCGGTAGCGGCAGTTGTTGTACCGGACGAAGGCGTTAATGTAATGCCCGTACTGGCAGTAGATGTCCAGCCGTTTGGCTCTTCTGTTATCAACACAAACGAACCGCTAAACGGGCCGGCGCCTATATTTTCAAACGAATTACGGTTAATTACAAAATTACGGGGATTGCCGTTATACTGGCTTTCACCTATTATCCAGGATTCTATATCTACTGTCATATTAATCTCCCGCGTACTAAAAGCTTCTTCCGGAGTTGCATATCCTTCATCCTTCACGTCTGTTATGTTTATAGTATAACAATGATTACGGAGGATTGGTTTAAATGACTGACTATTATCCAAAAAATCCACCCGGTAATATGATTTCACGGAAGCGCTGGAGGGAACATCATAATAACCGCCAATAACAAGGCAGGTAGCCTGGAACGCTTCATCCTTCTTTACGGCGCCGGCTTCATACAAATAAATCTCCCGTCTGTATTCTTCCTCCGAAGAGGATGTATATGCAATCGGGCCTTTCACTTTCAGGTTATCATCAGCCGGGATACTTGCGTTTGTAACATCGTTTCCCTGCAGGTTTGCCATATCCGGTATTATTCGTCCTTTCCTGTTGCTGTTATATACATAAATATCCGTTAAACGGAATTTACTCTGAACAGCCTGCCGTACTGCAACGTCTATGCGCGCCAAAGCCCTCATCATGCGAACAGGCTGTATTTGCAGATTATCCGTTACTACTTCCGGCGTAGTTGTTTCTCCCCACATGGGGATAGGTTTATTGGGTATGCCCGGCGACGTTTCCGTTGCATCCCAGCGATCGCTTCCCGAAAGGTCGGATACAATACGGGCGTATACCTGTTCCTTTGTAGCGCTTGTAGTAAAATTAGCATTGCTCACGGCTCCGCTCGCATTGGCTATAACTACAATACGATACTTTTCATTATTTTTCGATTTCTTCAGCGATACCTTAAAATCTGTTTGTTGTGGACTGGTGGTTAGCGTCGTTCTGGTTCGATAGTCATAATATTCGTCCGAACCAGACTCTTTAAAGACCAGCACATCCACCTCTTTTATCATTTTTTCTCCGTCCGGGTCGGTTAATGCATACGTAGCAGGAGCAGGAGCAGGGGAAGCTATATGAATAACGGCGTCAATAAATTCATCCGCCGGTAGCGATGAGCCGGGAATTTCCCGCTCTTCAAAAGAACAGGAAAAAGACATTAACAACACTAGCGCCAAGAGATACGGTTTTATATTATGCATCTTCATACAACAGAACAATTTAGGGCAAATTTCTTATCTTTCTTATCTTTCAGGAACCCAGTTCAATATCATCCGATGTCAATCCCCATCCATTTATATTAACCGCAACAAGCGTAAGCGATGAGTCTAAAACGTATTCTATCGTAAATTCATATTGATACCTGAAATCTATCGTAAGCCCATGAACGGTACGCAGGGCTACAAGAAGCTCAACCAAGTTACTTTTAATCAGGCATTCTTCCGGTTGATTCGTATCCGTTACATATAATAACGGTTCACGATTCTCGGCAAGACGCATAACCGTCAGACGCGCCGACAGTGTATCCGCTTCTCTTGCAAAAAGCGACGTATATGTAAAAAGGCCGGATGGCACAAACTCATTACCAAACGTGTATTTATCATTATCATCGGAAATTTCCAACTGAAAGGTATTATTATTCCGTATTTCTTCAGTAAGCCCCACAACTTTTACATTAATTGTATAGGTGTCTTGAATCATATCCAATTGAAAATTCTGATCGGCCATAGCATTCACCACCAGCGTCTCTTCCTCGTGCGAAGCGTAGAACAGAGGCGCTAACGACTCATTCACTCTTTTATCTGCCTTTACGCGGTTAAGAGATACCTGAAGTTCTTTCATCGACGTTTTACCGGGGATAAGCTCTTCCGGTGAAACAGCATATTGATTTTGCAGGCTACCCCAGGCGACAAACTTGTATTTACCTGATTTCAAACCGGGGATAGTCATATAATAATCCAAGCTCATAGCAGGCGACTCATCTGTAACTTTCTGTACAAACAGTCCGTTTTCATCAAAAACATATAAATCCATCCGCTTAACATCCGCCAGGTTTATTCCCTCTTTTATGACGTCTGTCGAAGCTTTCTCAGCGGGCTTATATGAAAACGAAAAATACACTCGTTTTTCTTTCATACAATCGGACAGATCATCCTTTATACATGATTGAAAGACAAAGGCCAGCAAGCATGCAACGGTAAAGAAACGGGATATTTTCTGTAATTGTTTCATTCTTTTTTTTCTATTCTATTACAATTCCGATTGCTTAAACAACATAAACAAACAATTCAATTTATTAAGTAACAAAGGCGATGATAGCCTTTGTTACTTATGTATAAATACTTTTCTCTGGATTAATTAATAATTATTTTTCCAATATCTCGTCAGATTCGTTAAGTACCCATGGATTGATTGCGAGCGTTACATCAAGTATAGCCCGGTCGTCGGCCGTGTTGTCAACATCTTCGTCATCAATCTCCCCTGTCGGAGTGCCCAGCCCGGTAATGCTGTTCAGTGTAAGCGCATAGAATTGGTTACGCTCGGTGGTACCTTTACCCAACATGATATGATAGAAACAATATTGCCCGTAATATGTTTTTACGCTGGAAGTCACGGCTGTAGCATACGCAGCAGCATCAGCAGCACCCGCGAAATAATATACTGAACCGCCAGCTTCTACCACATAATATGTTACCGATCCAGCAAGACTAGGATTATAACCAGCCACTTCTTTCGGAGCCGCATCGCCAGCTGAATATGTAAATGTTTTATCCGGAGCAAATTTAACCTGGATTGCTGCATAGGTGCTTTCACCCAATCTCCCTTGCTTAGAATTATTTGCCGGAGCATATTTAACCTTACGTAAAAGAACTGCTGTAGCATTAGCATCAACATCAGTATCAAAACCCGTCCATGCGGCCACGCCAGGGGTTGAAGTATTAAAATCATTCACAAAGTTTTGTGTACGATATGTTTTACCGGCAGTCTCATTCAGTTTACCAGCATAATCATAATTAGGATCTTGCCCGTAATTAGCTTTACCGAAATTAGCTTTGCCATAAGGATAAGTTTTGCCATTCAGATTACCTAAAGCCCATTTCGCTGCGTCACTAAATGTAGCGCCTGCAGCTTTTAAACTGTTGTTACCAGTAACAAATGACGTTCCTTTTCGAACCGTAACTTTTGCAACCATACGGTCTATAGGAATTGTAACTTTATTCTCTGCATCCGCTTGTCCATCCGGCTGCGGCACAATTTTGAGAGATTGAACCTCAGAGGCAAACATCGGAAATTCGTTTGCCGCATATAATACGCTAATTCCGCCAACCGTCGGCGTATTCTCATCTGTTCCAAACCATACAAATTTAGATACGCCATCGAATGTTCCCTTTACTCCCAGTGTACTTTTCATTGTGCCTGTCAGGTTAATACCGGCATACACATTATGATTTCCTAACGGCACATTAATGTTAGCAGCTTTGTACTTGTTCTCTTTGGCGGTACCTACAACAGTTAAAGCCTGTAATGCAATCGTAGTATCCACCACGCATTTACCCTGCGTATT
>JAIRKZ010000025.1 GCA_031259845.1 Tannerellaceae bacterium
TAAATGTGACAGGATGTTTTTTTTTTAATCTTGATTAACTTTTCCCCGGGGGAGGAGGAACTCATAGCCGTCAGGTTAAGAAAGTCAATCCTGTTAAAATAAGACATATACGTGATATAGTCAAAAGCTAATAAAGTTCAGGGCAAACGCACGAAAATATTAGCTTTGCATTATGAACTAAAGTTTCCCACCTAAAATAAAGGTCAAAAAAACAAGCGAATAGAAAAAAAGTTGTATATTAGTGGTGTCATAAAACATTAATAAACAACAAATTCTATCGCTTGTTATGGAAACAAAAATAGGTCAAATATCTGAATTATCCATTATATTGGAGAATAAAGATTCACTCAACCGTAATTTAATTCGTCTATTTAGTCGCTTTGGTATGGGCAGGCTATTGAATCAGCTATCGTTCAAGAAAACACAGGGAGTAAGCGCTGGAGATTTAGTTTTGTTGCTCTGTTTGTTTCGGGTGAATGGGCAGAGTGTATTCCAGTGGTATCGTAATTCGTTTTATCATTTATTTGAATCGGGGAAGAATTGTTTTTACCGGTTTCTTAGCCGTCCGGATATCGACTGGAGGAGTTTGCTGTACAAGGTGAGTCTATCATTTAAGCGACAGATACAGAGAGATAAAGAATTTTCTAAAGTAGCATCAAAGGCTCCCTGCTGTTTCATTATAGATGATACATTTTTAGAAAAGACGGGCTGTTGCATAGAGCATGTCAGCCGGGTATTTGACCATGTAAGCGGCAGCTGTAAGCTTGGCTTCAAACTGTTGTTATTAGCTTTTTTTGACGGCACATCTACGATAGGATGTGATTTTACCCTTCACAGAGAAAAAGGAAAGAAAGGCGATTTTGGTTTGAGTAAAGAGATACGAAAGAAACACTACAGAAAGCATACCCCTCAAGCCTCTGCCGGTCATATTCGGCGTAAGGAATCAGACCGGAGCAAGATACAAATGGCGCTCTCAATGCTACGTCGAGCCTGGAAGCATGGCCTGCATGCCTCTTATGTGTTGATGGACAGCTGGTTCACTTCTTCAGAGATAATAAGGGAAATACGAAAAACAGGCAAAGGAGCCATGCATGTGATAGGCCTGGTCAAAGTTAGCAATCAAAAATATGCAGTAAAAGGGAGAATGCTCCATACCAGGCAAATTATCCTTGTCAAGGAGCGGAAAGAATCCCATTATTGCAGGAAATACAATTCCCGTTACATCAAGGTAAAAACTTTTGTAGATGCACATCCGGTTGTCTTGTTCTTTATCCGCTATGGACAACAGTCCCGCTGGCATTTACTCCTGAGTAGTGATACGAGCTTGAATTTTGTTCAAGTATTTGAATTATACCAGATTAGATGGAATATTGAAGTGCTGTTCAAAGAGGCAAAACAATACTTGGGATTGGGCAATTGCCAATCAAGAGACTTTGATGCACAAATAGCGGATTGTACTTTAACATTCATCACCCATACCATCTTAACCTTACACAAGCGCTTCAGCAACTATGAAACGCTGGGGGAACTCTTTCGTCAGGTACAAAAGGATACGCTTGCTCTTACCTTATGGGAAAGGATGTTACCTTTGATAGCTAAAATCATAGAAGTACTCTCAGAAATAATAGAGCGAACGCCGGAGGAACTTATCGAACAACTCCTGACCAACAAAGGGTTTGCAAGAAAGTTTGAATATATGTTTGCCTGTATTGAACAATATTGCCCATATCATGAACAAACCGCTTAATTAAGTTTACTGCTTATGCTTTTCAGTCAAGTAATTTGGGCGCATTTTGTTGTTTATCAGATTATTATACCATTTCTCATCTCATTCGTAACTCTTTACAAATGAGCAAAATAGAAATTATATTTGAACGAACAGCATAAGCAATATTAAAAAAAAGCGAAACCTTTGTCTGCTAAAAAACAAAAGCGTTATGTGGACAATCGAAAAGTATAAAGAGATTTATATGCGCTATGAAGCGAGTGTGCTGCCGGTAAGTGATTTTTGCATGAACGAACGAATCGTACGTTCCCGTTTTTATTATTGGTTAAGAAAATACCAAAAGAACCATTGGCAACATATATCCTGTATAAAAAACGATGGAGGGCCTGTAGAATATAAAGCCCCGGCTCAATTCATCCCCTTGCTTATTGATGGGGAGTTACAAAAGTCGAAACCGGCTTGTCCGGTAAAGGAAACCGGAAAAAATCCGCCGGTCGAGCCAGGTGTTCCATTTATGGAGATCATCTACCCAGGCGGAACGACCGTGCGCCTGATGGGGGAGAAAGACATGGCGTTGATAAAAGCGCTCATTGATAAATCCCGTTAGGCTATGTTCAGTTTAAATGAAAGTATCCGCTATTATCTCTATCCTTACCCCACCGACCTGCGAAAGGGTTTTTATAGCTTGAGCGGAATAGTAAAGAACCTGATGGGCCAGGATGTATGTCATGGAGATGCTTATATTTTTCTCAATGGCCACCTTGACACGATGAAAATCCTTCACATGGAAAACGGCGGTCTTGTGATCTATCACATGAAACTGGAAGAAGGCCGTTTCCGCCTTCCGGATATGGATAATGAAACCGGTACAAATACCCATCAGACCTCATGGGCGGAACTGGTATTGATGGTTCAGGGATTGAGCCTGTCGGGATGTGGTCGAAAGAAGCGCTGGAAACCGGAATAAGAGGGTAAAAACCGGGGGAAAAGGTCGAAAAAAAGGTCGAAAAAACAGATGAATTATTTGCATATTTATTTGAATAACAGTATCTTTATGTCATTAAACAGAGGAAAAAAAATGCATAATTCATCCGCATATGACGAATCGTTTGTTCAATTGCTTCTGAGCAAAAGTGACAGTCAGTTGCGTGAGATAAGCCGCCTGAAATCCCATATAAAAGAGCTTAAAGAGTTGGATGAAAAGAAGTCTTCATATGAAAAAACAATCACAGAGCAGCAGGAGAAGATATTATCCCTCGAAAGCCAGGTAGAATACCTCAAACGTCGCCTTTGGGGAAAATCAAGCGAACGCTTTATCAAAGAAGACCCGCTTCAACGCCGTCTGGATTTTGAGGGCGTGGAACTGCTTGACCAGGAAAAGGAAGAAGCGGAAAAAGCTGTTCAAGAAATCGAAGCATACAGGACAAGAACAGTCAGGGAACGTGTAAAGGAAAAACCTTGCCGCAAAGCCCTGCCGGAAAACCTTCCCCGTAAGGAAGAACATATCTACCCTGACATTGAAAACCGTGAGGCCTTGCGGGAACTGCCGCCTGAAATCACGGAAGTACTGGAGTTCACACCGGGTAAATTATATGTACGGAAGATAATCCGTCATAAATATGTCCTTGACACGAAAAATGACGATAGCATCTCCCCGACAGTGACCGCCGGGATGCCTGTGCTGCCTCTTAGCCGCAGTTATGCCGGTTCAAGCCTTCTGGCCGAATTAATGATAAACAAATATGTCCATCACCTGCCGTTTTACCGTCAGATACAAATCTTTAAACAGACCGGTATGCATCTGTCCGCCTCTACAATAAACGGCTGGTTTAAAGACACGGCCGACCTGTTAAGACCCTTATATTATCGCCTGAAAGATATGGTACTTCAATCAGATTATATCCAGGTAGATGAAACAACCGTTCCGGTACTGGTAAAGGGGACAGGAAAAACGGCCAAAAGCTACCTTTGGTTAGTACGTTCGGTGATGGATTCGTTAGTCTTTTTTCACTATGACAAGGGTTCAAGGGCGCAAAAAGTAGTCATCCCCTTACTGCTGAAGTATCAGGGAGCTCTGCAAACCGATGGTTACGATGTTTACAAAATCTATGAAAACAAGAAAGGCGTCCTGCCCTTAGGGTGTTGGGCGCACGTAAGACGTAAGTTTTATGAATCATTAACCCATGATAAGGCAAGGGCGGAGTATGCCCTGTCCCAAATAAGCCTGCTATACTCGGTCGAAAGTAAGGCGGACGATGAAAACCTGTCATACGAAGAACGCTCCCACTTGCGCACCCGTTTGTCGTATCCCCTGATGGTGGCATTTGAAAAATGGCTTGTAAACGAATATCCCAAAGTATTACCCAAAAGCCCTACAGGAAAAGCCATCAGGTATGCTTATGAGAATTACCACAGGTTAACCCGCTATCACCTTGACGGCAGATACCAAATAGATAACAATCTCATCGAAAACAGCGTAAGGCCCGTTGCGCTGGGGAAAAAGAATTTTCTCTTCTGTGGCAATCATGACGCCGCAGAAGACGCCGCCGTATTATACTCCCTGATGGGATGCTGCAAAGCCGCTGATGTAAACTTCCGCGAATGGTTTGTCTATTTTCTTGACAACGTCCATTCATACGATCAGGATTACAGCATGGATTTGGCTGAATTATTACCTCACAATTGGAAATTGAAACAAAACCGGTCACTGTCCTGAAAAATCCCAATCGTGTCCGAATGTTTTGTAGCTATTTGGGACAGAGAACCACAAACCTCTTTCCATAAATAGAAGACGCACTACAGGGCACGCAAAATTAATTGGGCTCTATAAATATCCAAATACGTATTTCACCGTATGCTTACAGTATGCTACTGTAAATATTTGGCAGTCAGGGATGAATTGGTATTTTTGTAAATGCAAATAACAATCACCCTCCATTGCCCCGATTGCCAAAGTATAAATGTAAAAAGGAATGGAAAGAAACCGTACGGGACGCAGAATTATTTGTGCAAAAAATGTGGCCGTCAGTTTACAGGCAACCATGCCTTGCGGTACAAAGGATGCCATTCATCCCTGACACAGAAGATATTATTGATGCCTGTTCGTGGGCATCAGGGATATTGCAGAAATAGAGAACATCAGCATCAAAAAAGTATTGTCGGTATTGGTCAATTCCCGACACTCGCTCCGCCCCAAACAGCCATATTATGATTGTTTACTGAAGACATTGTAATGTTTTTTTCTAAACTCATCCGTATAAATGTATCTTCGCATATATAAGTTGAAGCTCAGTCACGTCTAATCACCTCCAGTCACGCTCAGTCATCTGTTCAGTCACACCTGTCTATCGGAATATCAGAGACTTATGTGAAATGTGACTGAAAACAGCGAAAAAAATAAAGTTTTTGTATGCGCTATACCGCGTAACGTATAGATATGATTACGGATTAGATAAGCCGCCCCAACATTTTACACCGGTTTACCGGGATTGAATCTATAAGGAATTTTGCCGTACACCCTTATATTTTCATTTCTCAATGTTGAAATGATGACAACAGTTTTCTTAAATACAGCCGTCGGACAACTGTATAAGACCTTTTCAGAAGAAGATATTAAAGAATTATTGCAGGTACAGGATATTTCAGAATCAGGCGCCGTATCATTGAAAAGAGTCGTCGATACGGCAAAGTTGTACTATAAAGGTCCGGAGGCTTTAATACGCAGTATTGATGACATTTGTGTTGATATATTTGTTTTGGCCCATTCGGAAGAATAATATCAGCAAAGATGTTGGCTGATTAGGAATATGGACTGTGGCCCGATAAAGTGTCCAATATTTAGACAGTAGTGTCAAAAAAATAGACAGTGCGATAAATCGCCAATTGTTGTATTTGCTTAATAAATAACAGTTTGGTGTTTTGGCACGTTATTTGAATGGGTGTTTGTAAAATAGAAACCAATAAAAAAAACAGATGAAACAACTGCATTACACATTCCGTTATTTGCTTCGTGGGAAGGGGGGCAATCTGGTAAAAATTATATCGCTCACCTTGGGGCTGGTGGTGGCGTTGGTGTTATTTTCCAAAGTGGCTTTTGAAGTAAGCTATGACAAATCGTATCCGGACGCCGACAGGATTTACCGTATTCAGCGGAATCTTAGCATGGGAGGCGATGTGGCCTACGACGGGCCGATTATCAATGCGCCTGTTCCCGGCGCCATGAAGGAAAGCCTGGCGGAGGTAGAAGACGCAACCGTTACCCTGGGATGGATACAGGAAACGGTTTTCAGTTATGAAACGGTAAATTATAAAGAGAAAATGCTTATTGCCGACTCCTCCTTTTTCGACCTGTTCGGCTTCAACGTGGCGAATGGGGATAAGCGGCAACTGGCTGTGGCCTCTAACATTTTCCTTTCGCGCTCGGCGGCCGGGCGGATATTCAAAGAGGAAGACCCGGTTGGTAAAACGCTGGTGATGAAAAGTAACAATACGCCGCTCACCGTGGCCGGCGTATTTGACGACGTTCCCGAAAATACGACGCTCCGGCTCGACGCCGTTCTGTCTTTCCGGACATTAACCCATACCTGGGGAGGCAATCCCAGCTGGATGAACAACGACGCTTATACCGGGTATGTAAAACTGCGCCCCGGCGTTACACCCGGTGAGGTAGAGGCCAAGATACCGGATATGCTGGGCAAATATTACGACGTGAAGGCGGCGGAAGAACATGGAATACTGTTGTCTTACCTGCTGCATCCGGTGAAAGACTTGCATGTGAAAGACCCGGCGATAAAAAGAATGTTGTTAATACTGAGTTTGCTGGCTTTTGTATTGCTGTTTGTTTCGGCCATGAATTATGTGTTGAATTCCATCTCGTCGCTAACCGTCCGGGCAAAGTCGGTAGGCGTACATAAATGCAACGGGGCGTCGGGGGGAAGTATCTTCGCCATGTTTATGTACGAAACGGTTATCCTGATCCTTGCTTCCCTCTTGCTGTCCGCTTTCCTGATCTATCTGTTCCGTCCGGGTATAGAGGAGTTGATGCAGACCTCTCTCTTCGCTATCTTTTCCTGGCAGAATCTGTGGGTGAGCCTTGCGGTCGTTGCCGTTTTATTATTCGCGGCGGGCGTCATACCGGCTATGATGTTTTCATCTATCCCGGTAACGCAGATTTTCCGCGCCTATACGTCAGGCAGGCGTAACTGGAAACGGCTCTTACTCTTTGTGCAATTTACTGGTATGGCCTTTGTAATGGCCTTGCTGGTAATCATTATCAGGCAATACAATTTTGTGATGGATAAGGATTTGGGCTATACCACCGCGAACATTCTCTATTCTGAAGGCATGGAGGGCGTTACCGGCGAACAAATCACCCTGCTGAAAAAGGAATTGGAACAAATGCCGGAGGTAGCTGCCGTGAGCGTGGCCCGGAACCTTCCGCTGGAAGGCGGCAGCGGTTGGAGCATACAGGATGACGGGGGGAATACGCTTTTCTCTACAAGATTGGTTCCTGTAGACCAGAGTTACCTCCATACATTTGAAATAGAATTAACGCAGGGGAACGGGTTCCCCGACGACCTGACAGACAATTATACCCGCGTGCTTATCAACGAATCATTCGTCCGTAATATGGGATGGACGGATGTGCCCGTAGGGAAACCGGTCAACCTGTCGGGGCAGCATGTGGAAGTGCTGGGTGTGGTAAAGGATTACCAACTGTCTTCCCTGTACGCCGAGAAATCGGCCATGTTCAGGGATATTCCTCCCTTGATGTTGACTCCCCACGGACCTGACTATGGCGCAGGCAATAAAGTAATTGTCAGGCTGCATCATCTCGACGCCGGTTCGCTGAACGTGATAAACAACCGGATGAAGGAAGTATTGAATAACCAAGACGCCTACTTTATGGATTATCAGAGCCGGATAAACCTGAGCTATAAGAGCGCCCGTTTGTTTCGCGATTCCATCTGGGTAGCTGCCGGCATTATGCTATTCATCACCATACTGGGTCTTATCGGCTATACAGACAACGAAATGCAGCGGAGAAGCAAGGAAATCGCCATCCGCAAAATCAACGGAGCCACCGTTCGCAATATTCTGGCTACCATCACAAGAGACGTCTCCATTACCTCGGCTATCGCTATTGTACTGGGCGTGATGATATCCTATATCGTGGGACAGCAATGGCTGCAACAGTTTGCCGTAAAAATACCTTTAAGCGTATTCATGTTTATGCTGTGCGGACTGTTCGTTTTCGGTATTATCTTTTTTTGCTCTTCAGCCCGCGCCTGGAACATAGCAAATGAAAACCCGGTGAATAGTTTGCGCTCGGAATAATATAAAATACGAAAGATATATATGGAAAATAACGAATTACATTCATTAGGAAAGAAGACTGTTTATAAAAATGAATATGCCCCCGAAGTATTGGAGGCCTTTGTAAACAAACATCAGGGAAATGATTATTGGGTACGGTTTAATTGCCCCGAATTTACAAGCCTTTGCCCGATAACCGGACAACCCGATTTTGCCGCCATCTACATTGATTATATTCCTGCGGTAAAAATGGTGGAAAGTAAAAGCCTGAAGCTCTATTTATTCAGTTTTCGTAATCACGGGGCTTTCCATGAAGACTGTGTAAATATCATCATGAAAGATTTAATAGCGCTTATGGAACCCAAGTACATTGAGGTAACCGGAGTTTTTACGCCTCGCGGAGGCATAAGCATTTACCCTTATTGCAACTATGGCCGGCCGGATACTAAATACGAAAAGTTTGCAGAACAACGGCTCTTTAATCATAATAAGTGAATAATTTTAGTTATGTTTGCAGGAAATATAAATTAATATAAACCTAAAATTCTATTCAGGCCATGAACAAAAGAGACCTAACCAGGACAGTATTGTTTGCCGCTTTGTACGGCATTATCGGCATAAACGTTTATGCACAAGAAAAAGAATATCCGCAGCAAGAACGCATGAAACCCGGCATGTCCGAGTATTGGACGCCCCAACCGCCCATCGTTACGCCG
Source organism: Tannerellaceae bacterium (assembly GCA_031259845.1). Lineage (GTDB taxonomy): Bacteria > Bacteroidota > Bacteroidia > Bacteroidales > Tannerellaceae > DFXE01. The sequence continues at coordinate 8,758 of JAIRKZ010000025.1, forward strand.
GGCGCTTGCCAGGGAAACGGCCTTGTCAGCCCTCCTTCAGACGCTATCATTTTATTTGACGGAAAAGACCTTTCTGCCTGGGAAAGTGCAGGGGAAAAAGGCGGCCCGGCCCGCTGGACGGTAAAAGACGGCATATTTACCGTTGACAAAAAAACCGGCGACATTCAAACCAGGCAGAAGTTCGAAAGTTATCAGTTGCACATAGAGTGGCGCATACCCGAAAATATCTCCGGAACAAGCCAATCCCGCGGCAATAGCGGCGTATATATGCAGGGTAAATATGAAATCCAGATATTGGATTGCTACCAGAATGAAACATACGTGAACGGCCAGACCGGCAGCGTATACAAACAAACGCCTCCCCTGTCGAACGCCATGCGCAAACCGGGCGAATGGAATGTATACGACATTATCTATACAGCTCCGGTATTTAAAGAAGACGGCGGATACCGCTATCCCCCCACGGTAACCGTTATCCAAAACGGTATCCTTCTTCAAAACCATACCACTATATTAGGAACGACCGAATATATCGGTTTCCCGCAAGTTCAGCCTCATGGGGCAGGCCCCATTGTTCTCCAAAGCCACGGAGACCCCAGCGAACCAATCAGTTTCCGCAATATCTGGATCAGGGAATTATAAAACAAAAGTCTGATAAAAAAGCGAGTAACTGTTAAATGAGGACAACCGATTGATTGTATGCGGGTAAGTTTCCCGGAGTAATTAATACAACCAGTATGGAAACCTTTATAAAATCCTGTGAAAAGCGATGATGGTGAAGTGAGATTTGTTATTCCTTTATTCAAAGATAAAAAGCAACAAAAAGTTTCATAATTATGAAACTTTTTGTTGCTTTTGCAGTATGAAAAGAAAAGTGGTCGCATTCGGTCGATATTATGTAGATTTCATATCTTCACTTACAGATAAAGAAGTCTTGAAAGTGAAATACATTCTGTCACTACTTGAAACCGAAGACCGTTTGCCTACGAAATTCATTAACTAAAGTTTCCCACCTGAGTAGAAGCCAGAGACGATGTATATTCTCTTCTTTGGGGCAACTTGTATTATGCTGATTAATAGTTTATTGAGAAAAAACTTAATTAGGGTCTGCTGAAAAACTCAGACTCTTGCAGAATGGATTATTCCCATTCGAAGCCCATAGAGGGAGAAAATAAGGTACTCTACCCCGACTTGGATGGTCTTGAGGATACGTGCTGAAAAACTCATCAGCCAGGCTTGAATAAGGCACGAGAGAGCCGCCCCCGCCAGGTTGACGAGGTTAAGCACCAAAATGATGCCGGCAATCCACGATTCACTGGTCGCTTTCAAACGGGCTTTGATACAGTTTAACCCATAGCCTGTTTTGGCCTGTCCGAATTTACCCTCAATAGGATTGCGCTCTCCCGGACTTACGTGAATCGACACTGCCGAAGGTCTGCCAAGGGGTTTGGCTCTGAGCCTTATCCCTTTCCCGGCTAGCATCTTCCGGTTCGCTCGTGTACAATAAATCTGATCGGCCAAAACCTCCTGGGGATAGAAGCCAAAACGCTTCCTGTAGTTTTCAAGGTATGATTCCATACGGCTTCCCTCGTTGAATGCATCCCAGCTCAATTTATCCAAAAAGCTGATGCCATCTACCAGTGATACATGTATCTTGGAACCAAACTCTACTTTGGCCTGGGATTTGCCACGGACGATGGGACGAACATGAGGCTGGTGAAGACTCACAATCCGGTCTTCTATCGTGTGCGTCGAGTGCTTGTACATCTGATGCTGTTGATCATAAACGGTCTGGATAATCCAAAAATAACGCAAATCTTTGTATTTCAAAGGCATCCTATCATAACTGTCCAGCAATTTATGGATGGAACGGATATTACGACCCGGAAAGCCCAATTGACTTCTTATTGCCTGACGGATCGCCTTCTTGGACTTTTTCTTCTTTTGAGCCGTTTGCAAATAGCGCTTCCTGGCCACCTGACGATACGTTCTCGGCTTCTTGTCGTGAAGGGCAGGATCATAGAGATTATCTATCAATCTTTCCGTGATCTCCCGACCCTCGGAGAGCAAATCCAAATCCGTAGGGTAGGCTATGTCCTGGGGACAGGCCGTAGCATCCATCAGTAACCGACCTTTGTTGCCGGCAGGCTCTTCCTCTGTTCCGGATGCCTCCTCATCCGAGGGCGAAACTCCATTATCATCCTTCGCTTTGGATGCAGTGTCTCTCTCTGTCTCTGTCTCTGTCCTTCTGCATCTTCAGGCTTGCTATCTTTTCATTCATCGCGTTGATCACATCCATGCCAAGACGCTTGCGAATCTCTACGAAAAGGGAGGCATCAAATGGCTTTTCTTTCATGTTTCCTTGCACTTCTTTTCGCAAATTTAAGCAGATTAATCTTATTTGCAAATAATTGACGGTTTTTCAGCAGACCCTAATTATAGCAGTCTACTCGTTTGCAACCACACTTGCGGAGTTGGCTTTAAGAGCCTTATGCGAAATGTGACTGAAAACGACGAAAAAAATAAAGTTTTTGTATGCGCTATACCGCGTAACGTATAGATAGGATTACGGATAGGATGGGCCGTCCCATCCCCCTCTGCGGAGACAAAACGGCCCATCTTTTAGTTGCTTCCTGTCCGAACCGGGCGGTTATTCTTCGTCATTGTAACCAAGCTCTCCGTGCTGGGTGATGTCCAAGCCGATGGATTCGTCTCTTTTATCTACACGCAAACCTACGGTTTTGTCTACAATCTTGAAGAGGATGAATGTCAACACGGCGCTGTAGGCTATGGCGCCTACGTTGCAGACGATTTGAATCCATAACTGGTGGAAATCGCCATACAGGGCGCCCTGTACGCCGCCTTCGCCGGTGATGAGTTGGGTGGCGAAGATACCGGTAAGGATGGTTCCCACGAATCCGCCTACGCCGTGTACGCCGAATGCATCCAGCGAATCGTCGTATTTAAGTTTGGGCTTTATCCAGGCAACCGCCATGAAGCATACTAACCCCGATACAATGCCGATAGCAAAGGCGCCGAGTACGTCTACCGTTCCGGCGGCGGGCGTTATGGCTACCAGGCCGGCTATGCTTCCGGTACAAATACCTACCACGGAGGGTTTCTTGTTCGTAACCCATTCGAGCGTCATCCATACCAGGGCGGCAACGGCTGTTGCCAGGTGCGTTACCAGCAAAGCGTTTGCGGCAATGCCGTCTGCCGCCAGGCCGGAACCGGCATTGAATCCGAACCATCCCAGCCACAGCAGGGCCGTGCCCAGTACCACAAAGGGAATATTGTGCGGAGGAATCGGATGGCCTATTGTGCGATAACCCTTACGGCGTCCCAGCATGATGGCCATAACCAATGCAGAGACCCCGGCATTAATATGAACCACCGTTCCTCCGGCAAAATCTATTGCGCCCATTTCCTGCATCCATCCGCCGCCCCATACCCAGTGGGCCATCGGACTATAGACAACTATTGCCCACAGGGCGCTGAACAGCAGAAATCCTGAAAACTTTATCCTTTCGGCAAAAGCCCCGATAATAAGCGCAGGGGTGATAATGGCAAACTTGCACTGGAACATGGCGAACAGTATTTCGGGGATAAACACGCCGTCGAGGAGCGTATCAATGCCTATCCCTTTGAGGAACACTTTATCGAAGCCTCCGATGAAGAACCCCAGCGGATTTCCGCTTTCCATAAAAGCGCTGCCAAACACCCAGCTATACCCGAATGCAATCCACAGAACGCTGATGAGCGCCGTCAGCACGACGCACTGCATCATAATACTCAATACGTTTTTCCGTCTGACCAGTCCCCCGTAGAAAAAAGCCAGACCGGGAATCGTCATAAGCATAACCAATATGGTAGCGACCAGTATCCAGGCCGTGTTACCTACATTTATTTCGTGTATCATTTTCCTGTCTTTTTAATTATCTTTTTACTTTTTGTTGTACAATGATTCTTCGCCGCTGTCGCCCGTGCGTATCCTGATGGCCTGGTCTACGTCGTACACGAAGATACGCCCGTCGCCGCTTTCGCCGGTATAGGCAGCCTTCAGTATCGCGTTGATCGACTTCTCCAGGTTCTGGTTGCGGACAACAAAACTGATGAACGTGCGGTCTATCGCATTAATATCGTATGCAATTCCCCTGAACACAAGGCCCTGCTTGGCGTCGCCCTGTCCTTTTACATCCCACCAGGATAAGAAGTCGATGTCGGCTTCGTGCAACGCTTCGCGGACATCCTGGAACTTCGATTTCCGTACAATTGCTTCAATCTTTTTCATACTTCCATTCTTTTTTGTTTATTTAATAGTAATTCCAAACACAAAATGAACGTCTTCAGCCGCCGGATTGGCTATAACGGATGCAGACACGGGCAGGCTGAAGCGTTCATTTATTTTTATTTCCTTGGATGCGCCGAGCTGTATGGAGGTGCATTTAAACCCATCCATATCGGGGCCATATACTGCGCTTTCCCAGGGGAGGAAGCCTGCGGAAACCGCAAAATCCACTTCCTTTACCTTGAAAGGATACGCCAGTTCCACATAGGTGGAGAAGGAGTTGTCTCCGCCGGCCTTTTTATTGCCTTCTCCCAAGAGGAACGTATTCCACGACAGCGATAGCGGAAAAGAGCCGGGCAGGGCATACTGCAGGCCCGCTTCGAGCAAATGCCCCGGATTCCCGTTTTCGGGACGGCTGAAATAGCGGTTTGCACCCTCGCCGTCCCACCAGTAATCGGTAAGGGCTACGCTCAACCCTCCGGCGGCATATCCGAGGGTGAAATCTACTTCCTTATTGCCGTTTCCGCCTATATCGGTAGAGGCCCATGCCGAAACAGACCATCCCTTATACCCTACCGACAGCGAGGGCTGGACGCTTGCCCCGGCCTGCTTAAAGCCCCGCCACACATAACTGCTGACCACGTCTCCGGAGAGACCGACTTCCACGTTTCCTGATTCCTGCGCATACATACCGCCAAGGGGCGACAGTATTGCAATGAATCCACTCAAAACAACCTTTTTTGCTTCCATAAAAAATACCTTTTAGTGAATAATAAAAAAAACAACGGGCAGGTAAACCGGGCGGGAACAGATTCCCGGCGCCGGCTTACAGCACACAAAGCAAATATGTTTTTGCTTAAAGCAGCAGTTTGTTATCTGATAAAGAGCAGTTCCCTGTATTTGGGCAGCGGCCACATATTGTCGTCTACGATAAGTTCGAGCTTGTCAATATGGTGGCGTATTTCGTCCAGGTAGGGCGTAATGGTATCGTGATAGGCGATGGCTTTTTCCTGTTCGCCTTCAATTGCATTGGCTACCTTCCTGGCATCTGTCATTTCGTGTACCTTTGCATTTATCGCGTTTACGTGAGCCGATACTTTCTCCACTAAGCGGATTTGCTCCCCGGCCATGGCGGTAAAGCGGCTTTCATCGGGATAAATAGTTTTCAGGCTGGCGATATTGTTCAGCAATACCGATTGATAGCTGATGGATACCGGGATGATGTGATTGAGGGCCAGGTCGCCCAGCACGCGCGATTCTATCTGTATCTTTTTGGAATACATTTCCCATTTCACTTCGTTACGGGCATGCAGTTCTACTTCAGACATCACGCCGGCGAAGGTTTTTATGCTCTGTGCGGAGGTGTAGGCATCGTAGATAACCGGCACGCTCGTTTCGCAGTCCAGGCCTCTATTGCGAGCCTCTTCTTTCCACTGTTCCGAATAATTATTGCCGTTGAAGCAGATGGGGCGCGATTCTTTTATATACTTTTTGAGTACCTCGTAGAGGGCTTCTTCCTTCGATTTCCCTGAAGCGATGCGTTCGTCTACTTCTTTTTTGAACAGGGCGAGCTGCTCCGCCACTGCTGCGTTCAGGGCTGTCATGGCCGAGGCGCAGTTGGCAGACGAACCTACGGCGCGGAACTCGAAGCGGTTGCCGGTGAAGGCAAAGGGAGAGGTGCGGTTACGGTCGGTATTGTCGAGGATGATTTCGGGTATCTGCCCTACCCCCAGGCTTATTCCTTTTTTCTTGTCGGCTACGATGGCATCTTGAATCGAGCTGTTTTCAAACTTATGGAGAATTTCGCTTACTTCCGTTCCCAGGAATACGGAGATAATAGCCGGCGGCGCTTCGTTAGCTCCCAGGCGGTGTGCGTTGGTGGCCGACGAGATAGAAGCTTTCAGCAGTCCGTTGTTCTTGTATACGGCGGCAAGGATATTGACAATAAATGTGATGAAACGCAGGTTTTCTTTCGTATTCTTTCCGGGCGACAGCAGGTTGATGCCCGTATCCGTACCCAGCGACCAGTTGTTGTGCTTACCCGAACCGTTGATTCCCTTGAACGGCTTTTCGTGCAGGAGTACCCTGAAGGAGTGTTTGCGGGCAATCTTGTCCATCAGCGACATTACGAGCAGGTTATGGTCTACGGCCAGGTTACATTCTTCGTAAATGGGAGCCAGTTCAAACTGGTTGGGCGCCACTTCGTTGTGCCGGGTTTTTACGGGGATGCCCAGGGCGTAGGATTCGTATTCCAGTTCTTTCATAAACTGCTGCACCCTTAGGGGGATGGAGCCGAAATAATGGTCTTCGAGCTGCTGGTTTTTGGCGCTTTCGTGGCTCATCAGCGTGCGTCCGGTGAGCATTAAGTCGGGGCGTGCGGCGTAGAGGTCTTCGTCTACCAGGAAGTACTCCTGTTCCCAGCCCAGGTTGGCATGTACATTGGCTACATCTTCATCGAAATAATGACACACATCTACGGCGGCCTTGTTTATTTTTGCAATGGCTCTCAAGAGGGGCGTTTTATAATCGAGCGCTTCGCCGGTATAAGAGATAAAGATGGTAGGGATACAAAGGGTATCCTCTACGATGAAGGCCGGCGAGGTAGGGTCCCATGCGGAGTATCCCCTCGCTTCGAACGTGTTGCGCAGCCCCCCTGACGGGAAGCTCGATGCATCGGGTTCCTGCTGGGCCAGCAGTTTTCCGCTGAACTCTTCAATCAGTCCCCCATGCCCGTCGTGTTCAACAAAGGCGTCGTGCTTTTCGGCAGTCCCGTCGGTGAGGGGATGAAACCAGTGCGTGTAATGCGTGGCCCCGTTTTCCAAAGCCCACATGCGCATGCCTGCCGCCACGTGTTCGGCTATCCCCCGGTCTATCGTTTCACCATTGTCTATCACTTTGCTGATGATGCGGTAGGTTTCTTTCGAGAGGTACTTCGTCATGGCTTTCCGGTTGAATACTTTTTCGCCGTAATATTCAGACGTTTTTACCCGGGGCTTTTCAACCTCCATCGGTTTGCGGTTCGATGCCGCCGAAACGGCTTGTTGACGTAACTTGGACATAAATAATAATTTTTACAGATTAAATAATTTACAGATTAAATAGCTAATATAAGTATCGTTTGATAAATCGCCGGCAGGAGGGCTACCCGTCGTAAGCTTTCTCGTGAACGGCTTTTACGGCGCGCCCCGAAGGGTCTATCCTGTTTTTGAAGGAAGCGTCCCACTCCAGGGCGGTAGCGCTGCTGCAGGCTACCGAAGGTTCGGAGGGCACGGAGCTTGCCGCCGAGGCTGATGCGAAATGCTCTTCAAACATGATGCGATACCAATACTCTTCTTTCGACATCGGGGGATTGATGGGGAAGCGTTCGGGCGCCCTTTTCATTTGCTTGTCAGACACTTTGCGTTCGGCCGTCTTGCGCAGGGTGTCTATCCAACTGTAGCCTACGCCGTCTGAGAATTGCTCTTTCTGCCGCCATACCACTTCTGGAGGAAGGTAATCTTCGAAGGCTTTGCGCAATATATGTTTTTCGATTTTCCCGCCTCCGCACATCTTATCCTTCGGGTTGATGCGCATGGCTATATCCAGAAATTCCTTGTCGAGGAACGGTACGCGCCCTTCCACGCCCCAGGCGGCCAGGGATTTATTGGCGCGGAGGCAGTCGTACAGGTGGAGTTTGCCGAGCTTGCGCACGGTTTCTTCGTGCAAAGCCTGGGCGCTGGGCGCTTTGTGGAAGTAAAGGTATCCGCCGAATATTTCGTCGGAGCCTTCGCCTGAGAGCACCATTTTTACGCCCATGGACTTGATGTATCTTGCCAGGAGGTACATGGGCGTGGAGGCTCTTACGGTGGTAACGTCGTATGTTTCTATATGGTAGATAACGTCGCTCAGCACGTCGAGCGCTTCTTCTATCGTGAAATGGATTTCGTGGTGGATAGTGCCTATGTAGTCGGCTACCCTGCGGGCGGCAAGCAGGTCGGGGGCGTCTTTCAGGCCTACGGCGAACGAGTGTAGCTGCGGCCACCAGGCTTCGGAGCGGTTATTGTCTTCTATGCGGCGGGCAACGTATTTCTTTGCGATAGCCGATATGACGGAAGAATCCAGTCCGCCGGACAGCAAGACGCCGTAGGGAACGTCTGACATCAGTTGCCGCCTTACGGCGTCTTCGAGGCCTTGTTTGAGCAGGGCGGCGTTGGTTACGTTGTTTTCCACCTGCCGGTATTCCATCCAGTCTCGCTTGTACCATTGCCTCAGTTCGCCGTCTTTGCTTGAATAGTAATGGCCGGCGGGAAATTCCTTTATGTTCGGGCAAATTCCTTCGAGGGCTTTCATTTCGCTGGCTACGTAGAGCTGCCCGTATTTATCATAACCCATATAGAGGGGGATGATGCCGATATGGTCTCGCCCTATCAGGTAGGCGTCGTTCTCTTTGTCGTAGAGGGCGAAGGCGAATATGCCGTTCAGGTCTTCGAACAGGGCGGCGCCTTTTTCCCTGTACAGGGGCAGTATTACTTCGCAGTCTGAATTAGACAGGAATTCGTAGGAGTCGCCGAATCGCTTCCGTATAGACTGGTGGTTGTAGATTTCGGCATTAACGGCCAGCGCCAGGTTCCCGTCTTTACTGAATAGGGGTTGCTTGCCGGAGTCGATACCCACGATAGACAACCGCTCGTGCACCAGGATGGCTTTGTCGTCACAAAAGATACCCGACCAGTCCGGCCCGCGGTGACGTATCTTCTTTGCCATCCTTAGCGATTGCGAACGCATGGTTTGTAAATCCTGCGTTAGTTCAAATATTCCTATGAATCCACACATACAAAACGTTATTATGATTTATTTTTCTGCAAATATAAATCTTTTTGATAATACAAAACAAATAAAACTATCTTTTTGTTTAAATATTTTGCTTTTTACCATACAAAATGTATTTCCGGATTAATATTAACAAAATCTTAGCAAAACAGTTTACGTTTCGTAATATCCTGTCTATACTTTCGCATATCAATAAGTATATGCATGAAAAAGAAAAAAACAACGCTCCTGATATTGTTCTTCCTCTGGCCAAACCTGCTTACTCTTTATGCCCAGAACGGGCTGCTGAAAGGAATTATAACCGACGCCCGCACACAGGAAACCCTTGCCGGCGTAGCCGTGATGATAAAAGAATTGCCGGGGACGGGGAGCGGGAGCGGGGTGGACGGAAGTTACAGCCTTTCGCTGCCGCCGGGAAGCTATACGGTGAGCGCGTCGTACGTTTCGTATGCAACGATTGAGGTTACGAAGGTGGAGGTTGTAAGCGGGGGGACTACTAACCTTAATATAGATATGAAAGAGACGGTGCAGAACATCGGGGAGGTAATGGTGGTGGCCCGGGCGGATATGGAGGCGGAAAAGGCGCTGATGACCGAACGGAGGAGGGCTACCGTAGCCGTAGAAAACCTGGGGGCGAAGGAAATGGCTGTAAAGGGGCTGTCTACCGTGGCCGACGGCGTAAAGAAGATAACCGGCATCTCGATGGAGGGAAACAGCAAGGTGTATGTGAGGGGACTGGGCGACCGGTACAGCATGACCTCCCTCAACGGTTTTCCTATCGCATCGCCCAATCCCGACCATAAACTTATTCCGCTCACCCTTTTCCCTACGTCGGTTGTGAAGAATATATCGGTCAGCAAAGTGTATCAGGCTGCTGCGCCGGGCGACTATTCCGGGGCGCATATCAATATCGATACTAAAGAGAATATAGGGAAAAACTATGTTACCTTCGGGCTTTCGGCGGGAGGAAAGGTTAATACGCTGGGGACGGACTTCTATTCGTCTGACAAGGCCGGGGCGGGGGTTCCTTTCCTGGGCATAGCCGGAGGGCTTGAACTGAAGGAGAGCATAAAGCAGATGACTGCCGACGACTTTGAAGCCTGGCAGCGGGCGAACGATCCTTTCCGTACGGGCTTCTCTATCAGCAAACACAGGGCGCTTCCGGCCATCGGGCTGGACTTCGGCATGGGCAAGACGTGGGAGGTAGGGCGGCAGAAGCTGAACGTGCTGCTGGCGGCGGGATTCGGCAACGATTATACGCGCTACAACGACGCATACGTCTCTACCGTCAATGCGCAGGGGATTCTGCGCGACCGGTATGATTACGACAAATATACCTACGAAACTACAACCGTATTGCTGGGGCAGGCCGGGTATACGCTCCGCCGGACAGACCGCATATCATATAATATAATGTTTATCAATAATACGGAAGACAGCTATATGCGCCGCGAAGGGACGGATGCTGAAGGCATGGAGCTTACGGGAAGCAACAGCGCGTATCACGTATGGCAACTGTTCAACAGCCAGCTGACGGGGAAGCATGAGCTGAGCCGGGATAAATTCTTTGCCGACTGGCAGGCCTCTTACGGGCAAACGGCGGGCCGGGAGCCAGACCGCCGGCAGGTAATGTTCGTAAGGAACGAGAGCGGCAAGCTTTCGCTCTTCAAGCTCAACCAGCAGGAAACGATGCGTTACTTCGGCCAGCTCTCCGAGGAGGAGTGGAACGGGGATGTGAAGCTCAAACTTCTTTTGGGAGACGATGAGGCGCGGCAGGGCTTTGTTCGCATCGGCGCCGCCGTGCGGGATAAATCGCGAGACTTCTATTCGGCCAACTTCTATTATAACCTGAAGAACCTCTCGCCCCAGGTAGAGGATATATATGATACGGAAGCGTTTCTTTCGTATGCCAACGTGGCCGGCGGGAAGGCGAGCGTGAGCAAAAACTCTTTGCCGCGGAATAAATACTATGCGGGGCAGGATGTTTATGCCGCTTTCGCCGATATGGAGTATTACCCGGCGCGGGAGCTGCTTGTGTCGCTGGGCGTGCGCTACGAGCATGTGAACCAGTGGACAAGGTTCTGGACAGACGCGGCCAAAGAGAAGCGCGCCGAGTTGATAACGGACGACCTCTTCCCCGCGCTGAATCTTAAATATGCCGCCTCACGGAACGGCAACTTGCGGACGGGCCTCTCGCGCACCGTCACCCGCCCTTCGTTCCTCGAGATGGCGCCTTTTGAATACAAGGAGTCTTACGGCGCGGCTACCATCCGGGGGTATGAAGAGATAAAGAACGGGTACAATTATAACTTAGACCTGCGCTACGAGCTTTTCCAGGGATTTGGAGACATGTATTCGTTCGGGGCTTTTTACAAGCGGCTCGAAACGCCCATCGAGCGCGTGCAGGAGTATGCCGGCTCGCTTATACAGAGCTTCCGCAACGTAGACCGGGGCACGGTATTCGGCGCAGAGGCAGAACTGCGCAAACAGGTAACCCGTAACCTGAAGGTGGATTTTAATGCTTCTTATATATACACACACATCTCGCTGCCCGAAGAAGGGCTATATACGGACAAGGAAAGGCAGTTGCAGGGAGCCTCACCCTATTTACTCAATCTCGACGTGAATTACACGCCCGCGACGGGTAACGACAGGCAACTTTCCCTTTCCGCCGTATATAACCTTCAGGGGCCGCGTATCAGCTCGGTAGGCATCAACGGCGTGAACAACGTGGTGGAAGAGGCGCTCCACTCGCTCGACTTCATTGCCTCTTACGCCTTTGGCCGGGACATGACGCTGAAACTGCAAGTCAAAAACCTGCTCAATCCCGAACATACCTTCACCCAGAAGATAAAAGACAGCGGGAAAAAAGAAACGGTAGAATATTTCCGTAAAGGAATAGATATAGGAATACATTTTTCCATGAATTTTTAACACTTAAACAGAATGAGTATGAACAAGTATCTAAGACAGATCAGCTACGCGCTGATAGCAGCCATGATGACGCTTAGCGCCTTTACCGCCTGCGACGGCAAAGACGAACCCGAACCCGAACCCGAAACTCCGGTCACGCCCAAGCCGGATGAACCCGAAGAGCCCGAAGAGCCCGAAGAGCCCGCGGAAGACCTTACGCTGAAAGGCGAACTCACCGCCGAAAGAACCCTGAAAACCGGCAACACTTATGAGCTGACAGGCGGCTACCAGGTAAAGGCCGGGGGAAACCTGGTGATAGAGGCCGGCGTAACCATCAACGCCACCCGCAGCATAGACGGGCAGCCCGACTACATCATCGTAGAGCAGGGCGGGCAGATTAATGCCAATGGAACGAAGGAGGCGCCCATCGTGATGACCTCTACCCGCCAGCAGCCCGGCGCCTGGGGAGGCGTGCACATCTGCGGCAAGGCGCCGGTGAACCTTTCCGGGGGAACCGGCAAATCGGAGATAGGCGACGCTCCCTTCGGCGGAACAGACCCTGCCGACAACTCCGGCGTGATGCGCTACGTGCGCCTGGAATACACAGGCTTCGCATTCAGCGAAACGAAAGAGTCTAACGGCGTTACGATGTACGGCGCAGGAAGCGGCACCACGATTGAATACGTACAGACCTACAAAGGCTCGGACGACGGCTTTGAATGGTTTGGCGGAACGGTTAATGCCAGATACCTCGTTTCCACCCACAGCGAAGACGACTCGTTCGACTGGACGGATGGATGGACGGGCAAAGGCCAGTTCTGGGTAGCCCTGCAAGACCCTGCCGCTCCCGGCGCAGACGGCACGGCCAACGGCGACTGCCTGATAGAGGCCGACAACCGCGAAGACAACTTTGGAAACAAACCCCAGTCGTGCCCCACGCTATCGAACCTTACGCTGGTAGGGAACAACGACTCCAACAACCAGAAGCGGGGCATACGCCTGCGCGCCGGCACTGCCATAAAGCTATACAACGTACTGGTGGCAGGCAAGCCCAGCTCCGTAACCGTAGCCACAGACGAGACCGCGCAGAGCTTCCTCAGCGGCGTTGCAGAGATTGAATACCTTTGGGCCGATAACGCCTTCGTATACGAAAAGATATCAGACCTTGGCCTGGCCGAAAAAGAAGGAAACGCCGTGAACCAGACTATCGCCTTTACAAACGGCTACATCGGAACGGTGGAAGGAGGGAAAGACCTCTCGGCAGACAGCTTCTTTGCCAAAGCCGCTTATAAGGGAGCCGTAGCCGCCGGCGATGACTGGACGGCAGGATGGACAAAGCAATAGGAAAGCGTAATTTTCCGCGCAGAATAGCTCCAATGCTGCGCGGAAACAAGTGATTTCCGCGCGGAAACGAACAAATTCCGCGCGGAAACGTACTTTTTCCGTACGGAAACAGGCGTTTTCCGCATGGAAACAGGCGTTTTCCGCATGGAAACGAACGATTTCCACACGGATACAGACCGATTTCCGCGCGGAAACGGGCCGATTCCATACGGAAACGGGCGTTTTCCATGCGGCATCCGGGCGGTTCCGCGTGGCATCCGGGCGGTTTATTAACAAAATCGTAACAAAACGGTAAGACGTCTGTAACTTCCCCGCCTTACCTTTGCCCGCAGAAAGAACTTTTAAAACATAATGTAAATGAAGAGAATCATGATGGCCGCCGCTCTTTTAATGGCTTCCCTCACAGGCGCGCAGGCCCAGCGGATTAAAGGATCGGATACGATGCTTCCCCTCTCGCAGAGGGCGGCAGAGGAGTTTATGAAAATCAATCCGTCTGCTACGGTCACCGTTACGGGGGGAGGCAGCGGCGTGGGCATTGCCGCCCTGCTGGAAGGGACAACCGAGCTGGCGCAGCTTTCGCGTAAAATCAAATTCGACGAGAAAAGCAAGCTCAAGGCCAAAGGTATAACCGTAAAAGAAATAACCGCCGCCTACGATGCGCTGGCCGTTATCGTACACCCGTCTAATAAGGTAACAAATCTTACGCGCGAGCAACTCGAAGGCATCTTCACCGGGAAAATAAAGAACTGGAAAGAAGCAGGCGGCGCCGACCGCGCCATTATCCCCTACTCGCGCGAGACATCGTCTGGCACGTACGAGTTCTTTAAGGAAAGCGTGCTGAAGAACAAAAACTATATGCCCGGCATCATGAGCATGCCTGCCACCGGAGCCATCATACAGTCTGTAAGCCAGACGGAAGGCGCCATAGGCTACGTAGGCCTGGCTTACCTCAACCGGGAGGTGAAAGCCATACATATATCGTACAACGGAAGCGAATCGTTTGTAGAACCCTCCGTGGCCAATGCCAAAAACGAAACCTACCCCATCGTACGACCCCTGTACTACTACTACGATGCCGCGGCCGAAAACAAAGTAAAAGCATACATCGGCTTCATCCTCTCAGACAAAGGGCAAAAGATTGTTTCAGACACCGGCTTTATCTCCGTAGAATGAAGCGGCTGCGGCGGATAGCGGAGCGCCTGGCCGAGGCGGCGCTTACCCTTAGCGGAAGCATCGCCAGCCTGGCCATCCTGCTCATTATCGTTTTCCTTTTCAAGGAAGGGCTGGGGCTGTTCGGCAGCTCTGCCGTAGAGAAAGGGTATGCGCTCTGCGTCCATTCGTCTAACCCGGTGGAGCAGCTCGCCCCGCAGCAGGTAAAGCAAATCTTTGACCGCGAGCTTACCCTGTGGAGCGAAGCGGGCGGCAGCGGGGGCGAAATCGTAACCTTCCGCTTCGACGAACTGTTCGCCCTCTATTCCGAAGAAGAACTGGGCGAGTCTTACGAACTGATTCCCCAACGGCTGGGCGAGGTAATTGCCCGCACGCCGGGCATCATCGCCTTCGTGCCCGAAGAGTATCTGCCTTACCACAACCGGGAGGTGAAGGCCTTGCCGGCGGCAAAGATAAGTCCCGCCGCCTTTTTCGGGGGGCGGGAATGGCTGCCCACCGCCACGCCCGCGCCACAGTTCGGCGTGTTGCCCCTTATCATGGGCACGGTATGGGTTAGCCTTTTTGCCATACTGATAGCCCTGCCGCTGGGCCTGGGCGTAGCCATCTACATGTCTGAACTGGCCGGCGCCCGCACCCGCAAACTGCTCAAGCCCACGATAGAACTGCTGGCCGGCATCCCCTCCGTGGTGTATGGCTTCTTCGGGCTGGCCGTGCTGGCGCCTCTCATCCGCCAAACGCTGCGCCTGCCCGTGGGCGAAACGGCTTTTGCCGGCAGCCTCATCCTGGCCATCATGGCGCTTCCCACCATTATCACCATCGCCGAAGACGCCATGCGCCGCACGCCCCTTGCCATGCGCGAAGCCAGCCTGGCGCTGGGCGCTACTCCCTGGCAAACCATCTACCGGGTGATTGTCCCCTACGCCTCTTCAGGCATCATGGCCGCCGTAGTGCTGGGCACGGGAAGGGCCATAGGCGAGACGATGGCCGTACTGATGGTAACGGGCAATGCCGCCGTAATGCCCCATTCGCTCTTCCAGCCCGTGCGCACCATCCCTGCTACCATAGCCGCCGAACTGGGCGAAGCGCCCGCAGGAGGCGCTCATTACCAGTCGCTCTTCCTGCTCGGGTGCATCCTGTTTATCATCACCATGCTTATCAGCGCCTCGGCCGAATGTATCGCAAGCAGAAACCCCGGTAAAGAGATATGACGATGAATAAAAAGACAGAACAAAAGATAGCTTTCGCCATTTTCCGCCTGCTGGGTCTGCTGGTGGCAGGCGTCCTCTTCTGGATACTCGGTTTTATTATCTATAACGGGATAAGCGTGATAAGCTGGGACTTCCTCACCGCCGCCCCTGCCGAAGGGATGACTGCCGGCGGGATATTCCCGGCCATCGCAGGAACGTTATGCCTGGTGGCCGGCAGCGTAACGCTGGCCTTTCCCATCGGCGTGATGTCTGCCGTTTATATGAACGAATATGCCGGGGGCAGCTGGGTGGTACGCTTCATCCGCGTTATGACGAACAACCTGGGAAGCATCCCCTCCATCGTATTCGGACTGTTCGGGATGACGCTCTTTGTAAACACCCTGGGCTTTGGCGATTCCATCCTGGCAGGCTCGTGCACGCTTGGCCTGCTGGTGTTGCCTCTCATCATCCGCACCACCGAAGAGTCTCTCAAGGCCATCCCCTCTTCCTTCCGCACAGGCAGCCTGGCCCTGGGAGCCAGCAAGCTACAAACCATCCGCAAGGTAGTATTGCCGATGGCTTTCCCCAATATCGTCACCGGGCTTATCCTGTCTATCGGACGGGTATCGGGCGAAACGGCCCCTATCCTCTTCACGGTAGCCGCCTACTTCCTGCCCAAACTGCCCGACAGTCTGTTCAGCCAGGTAATGGCCCTGCCCTATCACCTCTACGTAATAGCCACCAGCGGAACCGACATCGAAGCCTCGCGCCCCATCGCCTATGGCACAGCCCTGGTATTAATAGCCATCGTCTTATCAATGAACCTGCTCGCAGCAACGTTAAGGAAATTAAAATGATACAAGCAAAAGATATAAATTTCTACTACGGCGATTTCCAGGCCCTCAGGAACATCAGCATGGAAATAGCAGCCCATACGGTAACGGCCTTCATCGGCCCGTCGGGATGCGGCAAATCCACCTTCCTCCGCCTGTTCAACCGGATGAACGACCTGATAGACAACACCCGCCTTACCGGCGAATGCCTCGTAGAGGGGGAAAACATCTACCGCAAGTCTGTACAGGTAGACGAACTGCGCAAAAAGGTGGGCATGGTGTTCCAGAAGCCCAATCCCTTCCCCAAATCTATCTTCGAAAACGTAGCCTACGGGCTACGGGTAAACGGCATACGCGATAAAAAGTACATCGCCCGGCAGGTAGAAGAGTCGCTCAAAGCGGCAGCCCTGTGGGAGGAAGTGAAAGATAAACTGAAAAAGTCTGCCTTCGAACTGTCGGGGGGCCAGCAGCAACGGCTCTGCATCGCCCGCGCGCTGGCCATATCCCCCTCCATCCTGCTGATGGACGAGCCGGCCTCGGCCCTCGACCCCATCTCTACCTCCAAGATAGAAGAACTCATCCATTCGCTCAAAAAGGATTACACCATCGTAATCGTAACCCACAACATGCAGCAGGCTGCCCGCGTAAGCGACAAAACAGGCTTCTTCATGCTCGGCGAACTGATAGAGTACGACGATACAAAGAATATATTCCTGAAACCCGAAAAGGAACAAACCCAGAATTACATAACCGGAAGATTCGGTTAACGCAATAAACAGTAATATGAAACATACCGAACAAGAATTACACGCGCTCAAGGAAGAAGTAAGCCAGATGTGGAAGCTGGTACTCTCGCAACTCGAAAAGGCCAAACAGGCCTTCCTGGGCGGCGATATCGAACTGGCAAGGGAAATAGTAAGCCGCGAAAAACGGGTAGACGCCTGCGAACTTAAAATAGACAGCGACTGCGAAAACTATATCGCCCTCTACAGCCCCGTGGCCATCGACCTGAGGCTGGCGCTCTCGCTCATCAAAATAAGCGCCACCCTCGAACGAATCGGCGATTTTGCCGAAGGTATCGCCCGCCACGTGATAGACGACGAGTGCAACAAAATACACCCGCAGATAATCGAAGAGTTACAAATCGAACAAATGTTCGATCTGCTCATCTCCATGCTGTCCGACAGCTTCGTAGCCCTCGAATCGGAAAACACAAAGGTGTCCGGGAAAATACTTGCCAAAGACGATGCGGTAGACAGCATCTACTACGCCTCGCTCGATATACTGACAATCTACATGCAGGCCGATCCTTCCTTTATGCGCTGCGGACTGAAGCTGATGCTCCTGATACGCAAACTGGAACGCATCGGCGACCATTGCAGCAATATCGTGGAAGAAATCGTCTTTTATGTAGATGCCAAGGTATTAAAGCATGGAGTAAAATAATAAAACGTTATTTTTGCAGAAAAATAAGGATATAAATGGAAAAGCAAAAGATACTCATCGTAGACGACGAACCCAATATCTGTGAGATACTCTCATACACCCTCACAAACGACGGTTACGAAACGGCGTGCGTCCATTCGGCCGAAGAGGCCTTCGGGAAGCTCACGTCCGAATACGCCCTCATCCTGCTCGATGTAATGATGGGCGGCATGTCGGGATACAGGATGGCTGAAACGCTCCGGAGCAACGGCTCCCAAATCCCCATCATCTTCCTTACCGCCAAAAACACCGAGAACGATATGCTGACGGGCTTCTCCGTAGGGGCCGACGATTATATCTCCAAGCCCTTCTCCCTCAAAGAAGTCTCCGCCCGCGTAAAAGCCGTACTGAAAAGACATGCCACAGAAACGAAGCCGCTCAATAAATTCACCTACAAAGAGTTTTCAATAGACTTCGACGCCAAAGACGTAATTATAGGAAACGAAAACATCCTGCTGACAAAAACCGAATTTGAACTGCTGGAACTCCTAATCAAACACCAGGGACGGATTTTCCCCCGCGAAGAAATTATCAACAATATCTGGGAGAAAAATCCCTATATAACCGAACGGACCGTAGACGTTCACATCACCCGCCTGCGGAAGAAGTTGGGAAGCTACTCATCGCTTATCTCCAATCGCTCGGGATATGGATACCGGTTTAATATATCCAATATATGAAAATAACGTACGAACAAAAGCTGACGCTCTATTTCTTCATGATTTTCTCACTGTTCACCGCAGTGATAATCATATTCGAGCAGTCGCGCGAAACAAAATTCAAGACAGAAGCATTGGAAGAAAAACTGGATGCCTATACGGAAATAATACATGCTTCGCTGGAAAGCCATCCCACCCCCCGGCCGGCGCTTGACAGCCTGTCGGCGCTTCTGCCCCGAAACCTCCGCATCACGCTGATAAACCGCTACGGAGAAGTTATCTACGACAATACAGTGGAAGGAACAATGTATGAAAATCATTCGGCCCGCCCCGAAATCGTCCTCGCAAAAGCAAAAGGCAGCGGCTCTAACGTGCGCACCTCCGTCACGAACAACCGGAAATATCTATACTACGCCAAACGGAGCAACTTCTATTTCATTCGCGTAGCCTTTCCGTACGATATTCAAATCCGGCAGTTCCTCAAGTCAGACAACCTGTTTCTGTATTACATCGCTTTACTTTTCATCATTACGCTCTTCCTCATCCATTACGTGGCAAACCGCTTCGGCGCCTCCATCAAGAAACTGAAAGAATTTGCCCTTTCCGGCGGAAATAACCCGCCCAACACACGGATAGAATTCCCCGAAGACGAATTAGGCGAGATAGGCGAAAAAATCATCGACAACTACGAACAAATAAACAAACGGAAGAAAGAACTCCTCCTCGAACGCGAAAAACTGTTACAGCATGTCCATACTTCGGGCGAAGGACTCTGCTTCTTCTCTTCGGATAAAAAAGTAGGATTCTACAACGGCCTGTTCATACAATACCTGAATATCATTACAGACGAACCGGCCTCCGACCCTTCCGTCGTATTTACCGACGATTCTTTCAAGGAAGTAGCCGGCTTCATAGCAGGAGCCGAAGCAAACCGGAAATACTACGAAACGCAAATCAGCAAACAGGGAAAGCATTTCAACATCCGGGTGAATATATTTGAAGACAGCAGCTTCGAAATCATCATCAACGACATCAGCGGACAGGAAAAAACCCATCAGCTAAAACAGGAAATGACTTCCAACATAGCTCACGAATTGCGCACCCCCGTTACAAGTATCCGCGGCTACCTTGAAATAGCCCTGGAGCAGGCCTTAAACAAAGAAAAAGTACGCAGCTTTCTGGCCAAAGCACACGAGCAGACTCTTATACTGACCGAACTGATACAGGACATGAGCCTGATTACAAAAATAGAAGAAGTACCTCTCTCTTTCAAAAAAGAAGAAGTCCGGATAGAAGAACTGCTCCATAACCTGAAAGAAGAATTGAACGAACGTTTAATCGAAAAGAACATCTGTTTTGAATGGAAGAACATGGACCTGGCAGTCGTCCCCGGAAACCGGAACCTGCTTTATTCCATCTTCAGAAACCTGCTTGACAACGCCATCCGTTATGCCGGGACAAACATTACCGTAAGGGTAAACAAATACAATGAAGATAAAGACTTCTACTACTTATCTTTCTCCGACACCGGAACCGGCATTAACGGCGAACACCACCTGAACCGCATCTTCGAACGCTTCTACCGCGTAAACGAAGGTCGCACACGCGATACCGGCGGCTCCGGCCTCGGCCTGTCCATCGTAAAAAACGCCATCTTCTTCCATAAAGGAACAATCGTGGCAAAAAACAGAGCGGGCGGCGGCTTGGAATTCCTCTTCAAATTAGCGAAACATAAGTAATTGCAAGGCCCTGTCTTTTTTCCTTTTTCCGCAATCGCGTACCGGCGTCCCAAGTGCACAGGATTAACGGTTTGGCTATTAATGACTTTTTTTATCAGCAACTAAAAGGCCAATTATGAACCGTTTAAACAGAAGAATAAATACTCTTCCGGGGAAAAAGTAAAAAAAATAATTCAAATCTCTTGCGGATTAAATAAAAACCTTCTACTTTTGCACTCCGTTAAACAACGATAGCCAACATAAGAGAATGTAAAGGCTAAAAACATGGAAGAACGGAATCCATGAAGTGATGTAAAATGCACATAGGAGTCCAACGGTTCGAATCCGTTATTCTCCACTCAGCGTAGCAGGAAGCTGTTACAAAAAGGTCTTTGACATGCTGGAAAGAATACAAATTTAAAGTAACGAAAAAGTAGAGCGACTTAAAGCA
>JAIRKZ010000034.1 GCA_031259845.1 Tannerellaceae bacterium
TTCGCCTGTTTTCTTTTTCCGACAATAACGGCTGACCGCATGGTCGGCAGGATACGGATATGGCTCTTCTTTTCCTTTTTTTGATAATGCTTATCCCGAACTCAGGTTTCCGACGGTGCTTTTTCGAGTGGGATAAAACAGATCAACGATGAAAAACGAAGTATTGTTGAAGTAAAAATAGTAGAAGAACCTAGGATCAATAGGTTTGAGATAGTTTTGAGAGATGAAAAAAGCAATTTGCTGGAATGTGATCCCAATGAATTTACAATTATGTATGGCGATATTCCATCTCCTGTTTTAGCCTATCATGTTGGTATTGCCAAGTATTTTGAAGACAGGGAAAGACTCTGTCTGAAATGCAATCCTTAACCGATTTCCGGGAATTCCCAAGGTGCCCGGTATGAGGGTTTTATGAATTTGTTTGCTTCGGAGACGTTGAATTGATGGTTATTGTTGCCGTATTGCAGGGATATGCCCCTCATACGTGCCGAAATATTTCCTAAATGGGCATACTTAGCACTCAGGCTACCGGTTTCTATAGGACAGGCCGTCTTTTGGTTTCTAGTCTTCATGCAGTATAGGAAGTCCAAGACGTGCAGGCGGTGTTCCTTGTTGTCCCCTTTAATGGTTTTCGCGGGTATTTTGTCCTTTTCGGGATAGACTTCCCAGCTTTCGCGGTTGGCTACTACCGTTCCGTTTTGACCGATAAATGCCAAACCGTAGTTTTTGCCGTAGGGACCTGATTCGATACCCGCGTTATTTTCCCAAGAGAAG
The DNA here is from genome assembly GCA_031259845.1 of Tannerellaceae bacterium. Classification (GTDB taxonomy): domain Bacteria; phylum Bacteroidota; class Bacteroidia; order Bacteroidales; family Tannerellaceae; genus DFXE01. The sequence goes on from JAIRKZ010000034.1 coordinate 775, forward strand.
ATATAGTCGTCGAATTGATACATTACAGACAGAGTATCAAAAGTTTCGTGCATACCGTTAGGATAGAGGAAATTGCCGCCGTTGACCTGTATGCTCCGGGGCATTCCGTTTATCTTCTGCGTCCATAGCGCCATATCCAGCAGGTGTACGCCCCAGTCCGTCAACAGCCCTCCGCCATAATCCCAGAACATGCGCCATAAGCCATGGAACCGTTGGCTGTTGAACGTCCGCTTAGGAGCCGGCCCCAGCCAGGTTTCAAAATCAACGCCTTCCGGCACTTCGGAGTCCGGCAGGATATTGTTTATCGCCGCGTAATTGAAATTGGCAAAGACATGGATACGCGATATTTTACCCAATACGCCGGAATCCAGGTATCGCATCAACTCTTTCCATGATGAAGTGCTCCTTTGCTGCATTCCTACCTGAACCACACGGTTATATTTATTGGCAGCCGCTACCATCACATCGCATTCCGCAATCGAATTACTGACAGGTTTTTCCACATAAACGTCTTTTCCTGCCTTGCAGGCATCCACAAACTGAAGGCAATGCCAGTGGTCCGGTGTACCGATAATCACAGCGTCGATATCTTTCCGGTCCAACACCCGGCGGTAATCGTCGTATAAATCAAATTTTGTCTGCCTTATATCCGCTAAATCTTTCGCCCGTGAATTCAGGATCGATTTGTCTATATCACACAGCGCCAAGCATTCCACTTCTTTAGATTGCAAAAAATCGTACAGATCGGACCATCCCATGCCTCGGCACCCTATAAGCGCCACATTAATCTTATCATTGGCCGACACACCGGGTACCGCCCCTCTCAAATAAGCAGGCATAGCCATCCCTGACGCAACGGCAAAAGATGTTTTCTTCAAAAAAGATCTTCTAGTAATAGTCATTTTTCTTTTGATATTTTATGATTAAAGATTACGAATTCAAATATTCCTGAAAGAAATCCCCGTTCCATGATCCTGGAGCATCAATGGCAAACGTCCGTGGGCTTTATATTCAGGTAATCTAATGAAGGGCGTATTTCCTTTCAGGATGTAGTTATTCTGGACGACTATTCCATTCAGGACAACCGTCGCCATTGCAGGTGATTCAAGCTGTTCACCCACCCCGAATTTCGGTGCTTTCCAATAGATGTCATAGACTTGCCACTCCCCGTTCTTTGTATATGCGTTTACTGAAGGGAGTGATTGTTTGTAAATGCTGCCTACCATCTCGTTTGCGTTTGAAATATTTCCGGGTATTTCCGGATAAAATAAACCGGAGTACAACTCCAGGCATGGCAATAACTGTTCATCGGGTAGAAATTATACGGAGAAATAAAATCATTTACCGGGTCGTAAGCCTCCCAGAACGTGTCTGCTCCTTTTCTTACCATCCCTCCCCAATACTCAATGAGCGCTTCTTTGGCTTCATTGTTCAACCCGCAGTTAAGCAAAGCCTGTATATAATAGTGGTACGCGTACGGGGTTCCGGTATGTACAACATTCTCCGATGTTTTCAGCGCTTTAAGCGCGTGCTGTGATTCCGCTTTCGTTGCCACTCCGCTCAGCGCCATCCATAATTGGGATGAATAGGATATTTGTTTGTTATTCATGCCGGCAAATAATCCCGTTTTCTTGTTATAGAAGTGTTTCCGGGCGGCATCTGTCATTTTTTTGATCATTTTAGGCAGATGATCCAATTCCTTCTCACGTCCTAATAATTTGGCCAATTCGTACGTTTGTTTTAATGCGAAGATGGAGAGTCCCTGCAAAGAAACCTCCTTATAAAGCCCGTCGCGCCAATCAATGAATACCCACCATTCCTGATTTGCTTTCTCAAAGTTCATCAGTCCGTTTTCCTGCAAATAGAGAGGGATTATTTCTGTTTGTTTTTTAACAACTTTCCATAAATCTTCTGCTGTTTGTTTGTCTCCCGTGGCTTCCAGGTAATCCTTTACCGAAACATTGTAGAGCAAGGCGTAATCCAATAATAATTGTTTAGCCTGCGGGTGTGGATAAGGACGCTCGAAAACCGTTCCGTTCAGATAGCCGCTATCGTCTGCCAATCCGGCCAACAGATAGAGGCAACGCTTCGTAAGGTCGTGCCGGCGATACGAATACGTATTAGCCAATGCCTCCAGGTAAAGGTCTCCGATCCATAACCGCTGATCCCTTTTCGGCCCGTCTTCATATACCGTCTGCATACATTCCTTCAACGTATTTAATCCTACCCGGTCAATGTCCCGGATAATAGCGGGTGTTGTTTCCGGTAACGGTTCCGGTTGGCCCGAAGCGGATGTAACAGTTTTGCAATAGGTATCAGATACGGTAAAGTCATAATTAGGCACATGATACAGTTCTATTTTGACATAACGGAAGGCCAGCCGTCGAGGAATGGTTATCGTATCCGGTACTGTCATTAGCGTAACAATTTCGTCCTGCAACCAGGCCCGGCTCAACCCGGCTCGATACGGTTCAAAGGGAGTCGCCAGTTCCGAAGGTACTTCCCCAAAAGTGAATTTGATCCGGGCAGGGGCATCCGGCGTCCGGTTCAGGGGTGTTACAGCAAACGTAAAATACCCGGTCAGATGTTCGCCGAAATCCAGAATAAAACTTTCCTGCTTTTTCAACGAAGTTTGGTAAAACTGTTGTATCGGAAAATCCTGTTCGGCTTTCCACCCCTGATAGGTTCCTTTGTCTTCTACCATACGGACAACCGCCTTGGGTTGCCTGATACTTTCAGTCAATTTCGGAATGTTTTCTTCCGCTTTGCGTAACCAGTAATTCCTGTCCTTTTGAGAATAAAAATCCTGCGCATAAGCTTGGAAAACAAAACCGAAAATGGCTGAAATCCATAAGATAAGTTTATTCATGTCGATTTAACGGCTAATGTCATCATAACCGGGATTTTGTCTCAGCGCCGGATTGGAATCCAGTATTCTTTTACCTATCGCCAATATTTCCCAATGATTATCTTGGTCCGGTTCTTTATCCCACCATCTGCCGGTTGTAAACTTGTTCCAGCGGATCAAATCGGTACGGCGACGCCCTTCCGCAAAGAATTCTCGTCCCCATTCATCAATAAATTCACCTTCTGTCAGGGCAATCTTACCATCAGGCTGATACAAATAATCGGCATGATATTCCACCGGATAATTCCGTTTGCGGACGTCGTTCAGCAGTTTTGCAGCGCCGGAAATATCTCTTGTGCGGAATTTGCACTCGGCCAGGCTGTAATACATTTCCGCCAGACGGATTTCCGCATAATCCGATTCCTGCTTTCCGGTGTCATCGTCTCCATAAATGGGATACTTAACAAAATGCCATCCTGAATTATGATCCCCCGTTTTCATATCGGAAGTCCTGTTTTCCGGTAACTGACCCGGAGGAGTCGCATGGAAAATACCTACCTGGTCTCTGATATACAATTCATATCCCCCTACCGGCGATATGACACGTTTGGTATCGCCCGCATCCTCGTATTCCAGGTACCCAAACAGGAACATCCCTTCCCGCGTACTGTTTCCCAAGTTTTTATATAATTTCAGGCGGTAATCTTCCGGATATTTTTTAAACTTATGAACAGTCATTCCCAATTCAAAATTGTATGGATTCCCTTCAATGTCCAGGCTGGGCTGACAGGCATATTTCGGATTATGCCCTCCTTGCCTCTGGCTTCCGAAGTAGAAATGCGTATTGACGGCCACGGCCCACCAATATACATTTCCGTCATAATGCCAATGGCTGCGTCCGTAGGTTCCCGGAAAACCGAAAATGACTTCATTACACGTATCATTATCCCAATCGAAGACCTCATCCCATCTGCTTCCAAGCGCGTAATACCCATATTCCCCATTAATGATTTTCTGGGCGTAATCCGCACATTCATTATATTTGGCTTGCCCAATCCATTTTTCGGCATTCAGGTAAAGGCGCACCAAAAGAGCCGCTGCTCCGGCTTTGTTCCATTGTCCCTGATAGATACCATTTCCGTTATTCCCTATTTTTGCAGGTAAAGCTTCAATACCCGCCTTTAATTCGGATTCGACAAAATCGAATATTTCCTGCGGGGTAACCTGACCTTCGGAATTCAGGGAAGGATCTTTACTGACGGCCAACGAAATATTACGGTACGCATCCAGCAAACGGATATAATACCATGCCCTTATCACTTTAGCCTGAGCTTCAAACGCGTCGAATTCAGGCTGTGTCATACCGAATTTCGCAGGGTCAAGCATTTTGAAATCATCCAATACGGCATTGGTCTGCATAATACCCGGATAGCAGGCCTCCCATTCTTCGTGGCATAATCCGTCTTCAAATGTCCATGTATGGTAATGCATCCGTTGCCATACCTGGCCGTCCACCCACCAGCCGTCACGGCTCCAGGTTCCTATCTGGTCTGTAGTCTGTTCATTTAAGGTTTGACGTGTCCCGATACTCCAATACCCATGTTCAAAAGAACGGAATACAGCTCGGATCACATCGTCTTTCGTATTGTAATAATTTTCCGACACGATTTGATCATAGACCGTTTCTGATAAGTCTGTACAGGCAAAGGAACCGGATAAAAGAGCCATGCCTGCAAGAGAATAGAATATATTTTTCAGTTTCATAACAATAATATTTTCGGTGATTTAAAAGTCTAGTTGTATTCCCAAAGAGAGTTGCGTACTGGTCGGATAGTATCTCCTTCTGGCCTGTCCGTCATACATATTCACTCCCGGAGTGAGTCCGTTAACCTGAAATGTGGCCGGATCGATTCCGCTGTAACCGGTAAACGTAGCCAGGTTCCTGCCTGTGGCATATAAACGCAAAGAGTTGAGCCATTTACCATCAATGTTAAAACGGTATCCCAATGTAACAACATCCAATTTTACATAATTTCCTTTTTCCATAAAATAATCTGTCAATACATTATTCCCGGTTGTTATTGCCGCATTCTTGTCGTATGCTTTTTTTAGTATATTTGCCGGACCGGTTTGCAAGCCATAATAGAGATCTTGCACATTATATAAGTCGAAACCAAATGCCCCACGCAGATAAACAGTCAGGTCCCAGTTCTTATAAACGAACGTATTGGTCAGCGACGCCGTAAATTTGGGCAGTCCGTTTCCGGTTACACGCTTGTCTTCCTGGGTAGCGTCATGGATGGAGATTTTTTCCGTATTGTCTTTATTCCAGACCAACCAGTCTCCGTTTTCATCCACCCCGGCATACGCCCAGGTAAAATAATTACCGAGACGTTCCCCGGCAACGACACGCTGTAGAGGTCCCGGATTATTCGGACTTTCCAACTCAGCAACATCATAATTATCCTGTCCTACATACTCGCTATTGGAGAAATTCAAGAACTTATTATTATTGGAAGCGCCTGCAAAATTGATGGTATAGCTGAAATCCTTTGTCTGGACAGCTTTTACGGTCAAGTCGAGTTCAATACCGGTATTCCTCATGGTTCCTACGTTTACAAATGTACTGTTAAATATATACGGAGGAGAAGGAACACGATAGTCGCCAAGCAAATCTTGCTGCCTGCGGTTATAATAGTTCAACGAACCGCCTGCGCGGCTGTTAAACAGCGAAAAGTCCAGACCAATATTCCAGTTGATGGCCTTTTCCCATTTCAAGTCATAATTCGTATTACGCGCGGGTCCCCATACGGTAAAATAGTTCCCGTTATAATAATAACTGCCGAATCCTTGCATGGTGGAAAGCGCGTTGTAACTGCCGAAATCCTGGTTGCCCGTAATACCGATATCCGCCCGGAGTTTTAAGTCATTTATCCAGCTTACATTTTTCATAAACGCTTCTTCATTCATACGCCAACCTACAGACGCGGCGGGGAAATTACCCCATTTGTTATTTTTACCGAATTTGGAAGAACCTTCCCGTCGAAAAGAAAACGTTAGTAAATAACGTTCCAGGTAATCGTAATTGATACGTCCGAAAAATGCGATCAGGCGAGCGTCATTCTTATAACTGCTCATGGCGTTTCGTCCTTCTTCTTTTGCCCATTCCCCTTCTTGCAACTTATTGTATGTAAGTATGTCCGACGGGAAATCTTTGTTTTCCGCCCACATTCCCTGGTTCAGGAAATACTGGTGTGAATACCCCACCATAGCCCTGATCCGGTGCCCTTTTGTTTCCATCGCATAATTGCCCAGCCATTCCAAGCTCTGCTGCCGGCTCTTGGAATACGTGCGGCTTGCTTCGCCCGTCCGTCCGTTATTCCGGCATAAGGTACTGGTTGACGGTCGGAACCAGAAATCGAAATTATCATTTTGTTGCTCGGCCAGTGTTACTTGCGTACTTAGGGAATGGATGGAATAACCCTCCTTTGCCAACACAGGCAACAGGTTGAGTTTAATCGTGGCATCCCAATCCAATAATTTGGTATCGCCTCCGCTCTCTTCTAATTTCAGGAGTTCGACAGGATTAAAATCGGCAGCCTGTCCGGTAAAATCGCTATATAACAACGGATTATTGGGATCCATAACTGGTGTAGTCGGATTGGCTTCTACGGCTGCTTTGAAGATATTCCAGTCCGAATTGTTCCGGTAGGCTATACGCGGGGCAAGATTAGCGGTAAAAGAAAGCAAATCACTGGCTGTCGTATGCGTAAATGTAAAACGGGCTCCATATTCCTTACGGCTGGAGCGAAGGTCTATACCCTTGGCATCCCTGAAGTCCATACTCCCTCTGTAATTACTTTTGGCATTCCCGCCGGAAAGCGTAAGGGTGTGTTGGTGGAGGAATCCGGTACGGCTGATTTCATCTATCCAGTCCGTATCGCCTCCCATGTCGAGACCTTGGTTTTTGGGAACCCTGTATTCCCTGTATTGCTGCGCGTTCAGCGGGTCCAATTCGTCTTTCATCTGGTCTATGGCTACTGTTCCTGCATAAGACGTATGTATCCGTCCGTCCTTGTTTCCTTTTTTAGTCGTGACCAGGACAACGCCGTTACTTCCCCGTGTCCCATATATGGCGGAGGCTGCCCCGTCTTTTAATACATCGATCGATTCGATATCATTCGCATTCATGTTGGTCAGGTTACCTCCCGGTACACCGTCGATAACGATCAACGGTCCGGTACCAGCCGAGCGGGAAGAGATTCCCCTGATCTGAATGCTGGCCTGGTTGTTGGGGTCGCCGGTTCCCGTATTGGTGATGGATACGCCTGATACCTTACCCTGGATCATCATTGAAGGGTCAATACTGCTGACGCTCAAAAAGTCTTTACTGGAAATATGGGAAATCGCGGACGTCAGTTCTTTCCTTGTCAGCGTTCCATAGCCCACTACGATGACTTCCTCCAATAGCTGCGTGTCTTCCCTCAGTATAATATCAATATGGTTTCTTCCTCCTACCTGGATTTCCTGTGTCGTATATCCGATATACGACACGACGAGTGTGGAACTCGCGCCGGTTTCTATGGAGAAGCTCCCATTCAGGTCTGTTATCGTACCATCCGATGTTCCCTTGACCTGTATGGACGCGCCAATAACAGATTCTCCGTTTTCATCTTTGATCGTTCCAATGATTTGCCCCTCTTTTTGTTGAAGAGAAGCAGGCGTTGAAGGCATTTGATTATGCAAGAGGACGATTTGTCTGTCCATGATACGGTATTGGATGTTTGTATTCCTGAACAAATGCTCAAGCGCTTTGTCTATTTTCACATCTATCACATTAATGCTGACCCTTTTGTTGATGTCAAGGCTTTTGTCCAATATCAGGAAACTAAATTCCGTATCCTTCTCTATCTGGTCTAATACTTGTTCTATTGTTTTATTTTCCAGCGATAAAGACAAAGCCGTGATTTGCGAATAGGTATTCTCCGCTTGGAGGTGAAAGATGGTCAGTAATAGTAAAAAGATTCCTATTCTCATGATTCTGCAAAGTTTTAAGAAATAATATGAGGTAATTGCCCCGAATAATTCCCGGTATTTCATAATTTTATATTGAGTTTAAATTAATGAATGTTTTGGAGTTTTTTTTCCAAAATGTTTAGGTCTCAAACAAGAGTGAGTAGCCGCTCACTCTTGTCTTTTTTTATTCTCTTTTAGGATTTTGTCATAGGCATGCTGTTTTTTCAGATTAGACTCTATTTTTTGATTAACCATACGTCTATGCGTTGTTTGGCCAGTGTGGAATCGCTGTTTTGCTCCGGCGTGCTTAGTTTCCACCTGATGGGGGCGGCCACTTCCAGATAGGCGAATATTTGTTGTATCGTTTCGTCGGAGAAGGTTACGCGGGCGCTGTACTTGCCGGCTGTGCCGTGTTCGTCGTGCAGGACGATGTCCACGTTGTAGCGGCGGCTCAGGCGCTGGAATACTTCGTTCAGCGGGGCGTTGCGGAAGATGATTTTTCCGTCTTTCCAGGCTGTTTTTTCATAAGTGTTTACTTTTTGTATGGACAAGGCGCGTTTTTCCATATCGAATACGGCGGCTTCGCCGGGCGTCAGTTTTTGTAAGGATTTATCCCTTAGCAGGATATCCGCTTTTCCTTCGGCAAGGACTGTTTCGGTAGATTCTTCCGTTGTGTTTATGTTGAATCGCGTACCATACGCCATCACCCGGATGCCGGACGCCGTACCGACGTAGAAAGGGTTCTGCGGGTTGGATTTCACTTCGAAATAGCCTTCGCCGTTCAGTTCCACCTGACGGATGCTGTCCGTAAATGCGGAAGGGTAGCGGAGGGTTGATCCCGAATTTAACCATACGGCGGATTTGTCGGGCAATTCGAAACGGGTGACAAGCCCTGGCGCCGACTCGATTTCCACCAACGTTATGTGTTCCGCCCGGTTGCCGTTGAATGCCATGTGGGCAAACAATAGGGAGGAAAGCAATAACGGGATGGCGAGGATGGCGGCGGCGCGGGACAGGGCGGTCCACATCCGCCTTTTCCTGTTCCGGGACGTTATTTTCCGTTGCATGGCGGAATATCCCCCGGCAATGTCGCAGGCTTCCAGTTCCTCTATCTGTTTCTTTATCCGCAGGGCTTCCCGCAAAGTTTCTTTTTCTTTTTCCATATAACTAAGACAATCCCTGGAAAAAATAGTGCCACGTTTTAACCGTTTATTTTCAATTCAATCACTATATTTGTAGATATGGAAGACCTGAAACATACGCCGGATCCGGAAACGCTCTTATGGAAAACAGTGGTGAACGACGACGAAAAAGCCTTTGAGACACTCTTCTGCTTTTTCTACCCGCCTTTGTGCGTGTATGCCCGGCGGTATGTGGATTCGCTCCATGCAAGGGAAGATATCGTGCAGGATGTGTTTGTCGCGCTGTGGGAAGATCGCAAGAGGTTGTCTATTGCCGGTCCGGTCCGTTGTTATCTGGTAGCCGCCGTCCGGAACCATTGCCTAAACTACTTGCGGCGCGAAGGCTTCCTACGTAATTACCAGGAATCAATAAAGGAAACCGACCGCCAGGATACGAACGATATCTATCTGTTGACCGAACTCTACGAATTGCTGGAAAAAGCCCTCTCCAAACTCCCCGATACTTACCGCCTCGTTTTCGAGATGCACCACATGGAGGGCAAAAACTACGAAGAAATCGCCCAGTCGCTCAACATCTCCGTCCGCACCGCCAAGCGCTACAAAAGCCAGGTAACCGACTTCCTGAAACAAGATCTGAAAGACTACCTTCCCCTTCTGGGCTTGCTCTTTAGCCAGTAAAAACACCCCTCCAAAGCAGAGACCTGATGAGGTGTTTCGTCCGCCTGTACATAACGGCTGTCTTTCATTGTCTCACGCAACTCGTTGTATATTGGCTCAATACACTGTGCCGTAGCCGTCATCCAGTTACTCACCGTCGAGGGAACAAGGGTGATTCCTTCGCGGGTGAAGATTTCGATCTGGCGGTGCAGGGGAAGGTGATCCGCATACTTGGAGACCGCGATATGGGCCAGTACGCTTTCCGGGGCATTGCTGCGGAGGTGTGCCATAAGAGGAAGGGGAGCTGTCACGATACGTCCGTCAGGCAATTTGTAGCTGGGCCGTACGATGCGTTCAACCACCAGCGTGCGGGGAACCAGGAGGTAACGTTCGCTCACTTCCTTCCTTAATTCCACAGCCCCTGTCAAATCCACTTCAGGCTCCAAAACCTGTTCCATGCAGGGCAGATGTTCCGGTATGGGCTGGCGGCTATGGCTACTCTTTTTTTGCCTGCAAAGTTCTTGCGGAAACGGTTGTAATGCTTTTCTTCCCTTTGGGCTTCCTCCACCTTTTCTTCCACCTTTACAGGGTCTATACCTGCAGGCTTTGTTCTTTCTCCTGTGTCAACCTGTCATTGTAAAAATAGTATTTGCAAAATAATGCTTTGCCTGTATCTCGCTAAAAAACACTACTTTTGAGAAATTTATTTTAAACGAAACGATGATGGAGCCGCAAATGCTACTGAAAGATCCCGAAGTATTCCCTTCAAATGAAGTGTTGAAAGAGACTCTCGGGGATGATATATACAAAGTGTTGGGGTCTTTTGTCGAGACAATCATAAGTGAAGAGTACGGACTCGCACCGGAGTGGCGATTCTATAATGACGGGAAAGCCTGGCTTTGTAAAACGGTGTATAAGAAAAAGACGGTTTTCTGGCTTTCTGTCTGGGAGGGATTCTTTAAAGTAAGCTTCTTTTTCACTGAAAAACATCTGGACGCTATTGCCGCATTGAATATTTCGGAAGCGATAAAAGACGAATTTGCCAAAGCAAAACCTGTCGGTCGCCTGATTCCGATGATTTTTGATGTGTGCAAAAAAGAACAGCTGGACGACTTGCTCACGGTAGTCCGTCATAAAAAGAGTTTGAAATGAATACGGTTATAAAAGAAATCAGAGAAACTCTTATCGACAGCATCGACCCCAAAGCGCTTGCCCGTTCCGATTATTTTTTCAAGCAAGGCGAAGCAGCAAAAGTGTATGGCGTAAAAATGGGTGAGGTGGGCAAAATCGCTAAACTTGGATTCAAACAAATAAAGGGATTGCCCAAGCAGAAAATATTCGAGCTATGTGAGGAACTCTGGCAATCCGGTTATCTGGAAGAATCGGTTATTGCCTGTCATTGGGCAGAATCATTGCACAAGCAATATGAGTTTGCTGATTTTAAGATATTCGAACGTTGGGTACATGATTACTTGACCAATTGGGCGGATTGCGATACGTTGTGTAACCATACTGTAGGCAACTTCGTTATGATGTATCCCGAATATATTGATGAATTGAAAAAATGGGCGACTTTATCTAAACGATTCGTGAAACGAGCAGCGGCTGTTACGCTGATTATTCCAGCTCGAAAAGGATTATTTCTGAATGATATTTTTGAAATAGCAGATATTCTTCTCCTTGACAAAGACGATCTTGTGCAGAAAGGTTACGGATGGATGTTGAAAGCCACGAGTGAAGCTCATCAAAAAGAAGTGTTCGATTATGTGGTGTCAAAGAAAGCTGTAATGCCACGTACGGCTTATCGGTATGCCCTCGAAAAAATGCCTGCCGGATTAAGAACGGAGGCCATGAAAAAGTAAAAACAAATCAATCTATTGCTTATGAACGAAACACGGATTTTCAAAATGTCTTTTGCCAGTGTCTATCCGCTGTACATCCAGAAAGCAGAGAAAAAAGGACGTACAAAGGATGAAGTCGATGCTGTTATTTTCTGGCTGACAGGATACGACAAACCGACTCTACAACAACAGATTGATAACAATAGTGATTTTGAAACATTCTTTGCCCATGCGCCTCAAATCAATCCGAACGTTTCGAAAATCACAGGTGTAATATGCGGTCATCGTGTAGAAGAAATCGAAAACAAATTGATGCAACAAATCCGCTATTTAGATAAGCTGGTTGATGAGTTAGCCAAAGGAAAGGCAATGGATAAAATTCTAAGGAAGTAAATATGCTACCATTCGTTCCCACAACACTGCATTCGTTGGCATCATGGCGTAATAAATATCTGGACTCGCTACATTACGCACAGGATATGCATTCCGAATCGATGATCAGTTGGATACCAGGCGTTACTTGTTATCTTATAAAATGGATGTTCGTTTGGCAACAATGGACGATATACCATTTTTGAACAGCTTTAATAACGGTTTCGTACCGGTAGCCGGTTGCGCCGAAGATAATATTGCATCACGGCTGACGCTTGAAAAATGTGGATTAGTCAGCAAACTTTGTCTTATCAATTTTCACTTTTTACAAACAGCATTAGCGTACCTTATCGTTTCAAATATCTTTTAAGCAATACTCTCATGATAATCTTATGAAACGGTTTTACCGGAAAGAAATAAACCTTTCCCCATACATTATTATAATGTACCACTGTAATAAGAGAAATTGTGCTTCCAGATTCATCTTTGAGAATAGATGCTCTAAAGTTCAAATGTTTATCAACTTCTCCCATTACAATTTCATCTTCCCGGTTTTCTATCACAGTGAAGAATATTTCCGCTTTCGGAGTATTCCGGTCGGTCTTCAATCCGAAAACTCCAACAATCCGGTTCCTCAGCCTGAATAGCACGCTAACCCACCCCGGCATGGCCAGCAGTTCTTTGGATATTTCCTTCGCTGTCTTACCGGTTTGCTGTGCTATAGAATAGATGTCTTGATAGTCAATCCTTCCGAATCCATTTGCGACAGTGGATTTCAGTGGAATATTTTCAGATTTGATAACCTTCTTCATTGTTTTATCTTTTATAAGCTCATGTGCAGAATAGGATAATCCTTACCCATTGAATCCTTTTCAGAACGACTAACCTCTTTAAAACCGTACTTTTCATAAAACCCGATTGCTTGCTTGTTTTGTTCATTCACATCTACTTTTGTAACATGCAGTATATTAATTGCATATTCCAACAGCCGTTTCCCATATCCAAGTCCTCGTCGTTCATCAGAAACAAACAACATTTCCAGATTATCTCCTGCAATTCCCATGAAAGCAACGATATCTTTCTCTGCGTGCAGCGTATATAAATCAACATGAGCAAAGAATCCGGGAATCATTTTCTTATAGAAGCCAAAGTCTTCTTGTTTCAAAAAATCATGGGTGGCTTTGACTGCACTTTCCCAGACAAGCATCAGTTTATCGTAATCATCCTTGTTTGCCTGTTGAATTACCGCTTCATATAACGTGATTTCTTTCTTCAACATAACTATATATCTAAAATTCCCCTACAGGCGACTTAATCTTCGTAAAGGTAAACAATCCCCTTTAAACTTCAAAGAGAAGAATGCTTTCAGCCGATTCAGACCGATTATAAACCCAAAATCTCCCTGCTCATAAATTGTCTATTCAAAAGTCAACGGACATCCAAATTAAGCCCCCTTGTCTTCATACAAAACAATTAAAAAATATCCGCTTTTCAGTCACATCCGCTATAAAGCGCTCATATACTATCCAATAGAGGTGACTGAACGGGTGATTAGCCTGTTTTTGTGTAAAGTTATTTTAGTTAGTAAACCCAAAACTGTAAACCTGTACCAGGGGAAAGCCAATTCCGAAGCAACAAAAAAAATCATAACGATGACTCCGGCAAACCACTATGATGCTTTCAGAAAACCATTATAATGTCTTTATCAAACCATTATAATGGTTTACTGAAGACATTATAATGATTTTTTTCTAAACTCACCCGTATAAAATTATCTTCGCATATATAAGTTGAAGCTCCGTCACGCTCAGTCACGTCTAATCACGCTCAGTCACCTGTTCAGTCACACCTGTCTATTTGAATATAAGAGCCTTATGTAAGATGTGACTGAAAACAACGAAAAAATAAAGTTTTTGTATGCTCTATTTGGGAATAAGCATTCAGTATGAATACGACAGAAAAAGCGGCAGAAAACTTCTGCCGGATAGAATGAGAAGCCTATCATAACAATATGATTACCGGGGAAAGCCATGCAGAAATAACATAGAGCCTATATGGAAATCGTCCGTTTCCCGGCGGGGAATTTACGGTTTTTTTAACGAAACGGCCTTGCTTTTTGATGTTTTAAAGCAGAATTATTCACAAATTATCTGTTCCTTTGCGGCAGACGAACAAAAAAGAAAAAACAAATTGATGGGTTTTATGGCAAAAGCGGGCAAACTTTTACTATCCTTCTTTATCCTGTTTATCCTTACTACATTTACTCTTCCGGCACAGGAAAAGAAGTTTACAATCAGCGGAAATATTAAAGACAACAGCAATGGGGAAGACCTCATCGGAGCGGAAGTCACTATTTCGGGCACACGGACAGGAACCGTCTCGAATGCATACGGATTCTACTCCCTCAGCCTTCCGGGAGGGAAATACACGTTGCTTTTCTCTTATATCGGTTATCTTAAAAAGGAAATCGCGGTAGAGCTTACATCCGATACGAAACTGAATATTGAGTTGGAGATGAACGCCAGGGAACTGAAGGAAGTGGTCGTTTCGGCGGAAGAGAGGAACGTTACCATTACAAAAGCGGAGATGAGCGTGGAGAAACTGTCGGCCAAGGCCATCAAAGCCGTTCCAGCCTTGATGGGAGAAGTAGACGTTATCAAGGCGATACAGCTGCTGCCGGGCGTGCAGGCTACCTCCGAAGGTTCTTCCGGGTTTAGCGTGCGCGGAGGCGGGTACGACCAGAACCTCATCCTCCTCGACGAAGCGACCGTTTACAGCGCTTCGCACCTGATGGGATTCTTTTCCGTGTTTAATAACGACGCCATCAAGGATGTAACGCTTTACAAAGGGGATATCCCGGCTACCTTCGGCGGACGGCTTTCTTCCTTGCTCGACATCCGTACGAAAGACGGCAACAACCAGCGTTTCACAGGCACGGGGGGCGTAGGCCTTATCTCAAGCCGCCTTACGCTGGAAAGCCCGCTGGGGGCGAAAGCATCCGGACTTATTTCGGGCAGGCGCACGTATGCCGACGTATTCCTGCTGCTGTCTTCTGATGAAAACCTGCGCAAATCAAGCCTTTACTTTTATGATATGAATGCCAAGGTGAACTTCCGTATCAATGACAACAACCGTATCTTCCTGGCCGGCTATTTCGGCAGGGATAATTTCGCTAACCGGTTTGCCGGCATGGACTTCGGCAATCAAACCGTTACCGCCCGCTGGAACCATATCTTTTCGCCCAAAGTATTCTCTAATTTCACCCTGATAGGGAGCTTTTACGACTATTACCTGAAAAGTAACCTGAGCGAGCAATTAAACCAGGAATGGAAGTCCAGAATGAACGATTACGGCATGAAGGCCGACTTTTCGTATCTGCCGAACCCGGCGAATCACCTGAAGTTCGGATATAATTTTATTTACCATCGCTTTACGCCCGGCGAAGGCGGAGGAACCAGCAACGAATCGATTATCGGGCGGATTGCCTTCCCCAAAGAATATGCCGCCGAGCATGCCGTATACATCGCCAATGAAACAACGATTGCCGATAAGCTGAAACTAAAGTATGGTTTGCGCTATTCCGCTTTCCAGAATATATCGAACGGGGAAGAACAGGAGTACCTGGAAGATTACAGCGTGGCGTATACAAAAACCTGCAAAAGGGGAAAAATCTATAAAACGCAGCAGCAACTGGAGCCACGGGCGGGAATAACCTGTATCATCAGCGACTATCATTCGGTGAAAGCCAGTTATTCGCGCACGGCCCAATATATACAACTGGCCTCCAACTCGGCGTCGGGTTCGCCTTTAGACGTTTGGTTCCAAGCCTCGCAAAACGTGAAACCCCAATTGTGCAACCAATTCGCCGTCGGCTATTTCCGCAACCTGGCCGATAATGAATACGAAGCCTCCGCCGAACTATATTATAAAGACATGAAAGATGTGGTAGATTTTAAAGACCATGCAGAACTGCTGGGGAATAAAGACATCGAACACGAATTGCGTTTCGGGAAAGGCTATTCGTACGGGCTGGAGATGATGCTCCGCAAAAACAGTGGGCGGTTGAACGGTTGGCTTAGCTACACGCTCTCCAAGAGCCGGCGGAAGATAGACGATATTAATAATGACAACTGGTATCGCTCTCCCTACGACAAACCGCATAATATCTCTATCGTAGCAAACTATGAACTGTCGCCTGAATGGATAGTCTCGGCCAACTGGGTATACGCCAGCGGAACGCCGGTAACGTATCCTACCGGGCGCTTGCAGATAGAAAACAGTTATGTCCCTATTTATTCCGGGCGGAACGAATACCGTTACCCGGCCTATCACCGGCTGGATGTATCGGCTACCTGGCAATTGTCGAAGCCCGGCAAGCGTTTCAGGCACGAATTGAACTTCTCCCTTTATAATGCTTACGGGAGGAAAAACCCCTGGACAATCCTGTTCCGGCAAGAAAACGACCAACCCGACTCATCGTATGCCGAAATGGTCTACCTGTTTACATTTATCCCGTCCATTACCTGGAACTTCACCTTTTAATTTATCCTGAAAAATCATGAACACTCCCCTCTATAAAAAGATTACCCTTATTGGCATTGCCTTTTTGCCTGTATTCCTTAGCAGCTTGTTTTCGTGTACGGAGCGTATTGACATTAATACGGAAGCCTCGGCTCCCCGGCTGGTAATCTATGGCAGTATCACCACCGACACCATGCAACACAGTATCAAGATTACCCGTTCGGGCGGTTACTTCTCTACCTCCAAACCCGAAGGTATCAGCCACGCAGCGGTGTCTATCCGCACAGATAAAGAAACGTTTACCTTGCAGGAGAGTTCTACGGAAGCCGGCCTGTACCAAACCGGCAAGTCTGTTTTCGGTACAGAAGGCGAAACCTACCGTTTATCCGTTGCATTGGATTTCGATGAAGATGGGCGGCAGGAAACATACGAAGCGGTTTCGTATATGCCCGGCGCCCCGAGGATAGATTCCATCGGTTTCCGTCCCTCCCTTTTAGCAGACGATTATCTCGAAGTGGCAGTCTGGGGATATATGCCCGAAGCGGAAGAAAACTACCTGAGTTTCCACCTCTATCGCAACTTTGAGATTGTAAACGATTCGCTACAGGGTTTTTTCATTATTGACGACAGATACATGGACAAAAAGGAGATCGTAGACGTTTCCTGTTTTTATCTCAACCAGGAAGAAGAGCAAAGCATATTACGCGAGGGAGATATAATTACCGTCCGTATTGACGGAATAACGAAAGAGTATGCCGCATTTATCAAAGACGCCCAAAGCGAGCTATGGGGTTCCGACCCTATCTTCAGCGGACCGCCGGCTAATGTACAGACCAATATCATCAGCAAAAGCCCTTCGGAAAGCATCCTGGTGTCCGGTTTCTTTACCGCCTTTTCGGGAAGTAAGAAAACGACGGTTTACCGTTAGTTGAAGCGTTTATCCAATTCGTCGTCCGAAAGGATGGAAAGTATACATTTCCCGTCCGGCGTATAAGTAGAAGAGGAGGAAGAGAACAACGAGGCAATCAGATGCTCTGTCTCTTCGCCCGACAGTTTCTTGTTCGGCCGGATAGCGGCAGCTTTCGCTAACGAAAGAGCCATCGCTTCCGCCATTTCCTCATGCGCTTTTGCACCTGTTTCGATGGCATGGTTTACGGCGTCTTTTACCAGGGCCGGCGGATTTAGGTTCTCCATTCCTGCCGGTATGCCGTTGATGGAATAGGTGTTGCCTCCTAAATTATTCAAGTCGAACCCGATATAATGCAAATCGTCCCACAGGGATGGCAGCATAGCCGCTTCCGCAGCCGTAAATGTTACCATATCCGGAAACAATAATTGCTGGGAAGCCCCCTTCCTTTTCCGGATATTCGACACATATTGATCATACAAAATACGTACATGGGCGCGATGCTGATCAATCAAAGCCAGGCCTGACTTTATCGCCGTAACGATATACCGCCCTTTGTACTGATAACATGTTCCCGCAGATTCGCCAAACAACGTCTCCTGAGGGGGCTGCTCTTTGGTTTGGACTGCTTCTGTTTGTACAGACGCCCTGTCTTTGTCAAAATCCTTGTATATTTTCGTCCAGTCAAACTCTTCTTTTTCGTATGGCGCGGTAAACGGGTTATAATCCGTATTTACATGAACTTGCGGGGTATAGACTGGCTTCATTTCTTCGGAAGGATTATATACAGGAATATCGATAGCGTCTCTTGTGTCGAAGTCAATCATGGGAATTGCATGGGATTTGGCAAGGGATTCGCGAATTGCGGCAATTAAGATTTGCCAGATTGGCTGTTCGTTCTCAAATTTTATTTCCGTCTTGACGGGATGGATATTTACATCAATGGAAGCCGGGTCTAATGTAAAATAAATAAAGTAATTAGGCGTATCGCCGGAAGGAATCAAGCGGTCGTAAGCATACATAACGGCCTTGTGGAAATAGGGATGCTTCATAAACCGCCCGTTTACAAAGAAATATTGTAAAGCCCCCCGTTTCCTTGCCGAATCAGGCGTACCAATAAATCCGGAAATAATGACCATCGAACTTTGCGCCTCCAAAGAAAGTAATTTCATATTAAGGCTCTTCCCATATACATTTGTAATACGCTGGCGCAAACCGGACGCAGGCAAATTAAACAGCTCCGTCTCGTTATGATATAAAGACATGGCAATATGCGAATTAACGAGTGCGATCCGTTCAAATTCATTGATAATATTACGAAACTCCGTGTCGTTCGCCTTTAAAAACTTACGGCGCGCCGGCACATTAAAGAACAGATTCTTTACGGAAAAGCTGCTTCCTTCCGCACAAGCATCCGTTTCTATCTTTTCCAGCGCCGAACCGGCCAAAAGAAGTCGCGTACCTAAGGCCGCCCCTTTGAGCCGGGTGCGCAGTTCTACATGCGATACTGCTACAATAGACGCTAATGCCTCTCCCCGAAAACCCATCGTATGCAGGGCGAAAAGGTCGTCGGCTGTTGTTATCTTGGATGTGGCATGCCTTTCAAAAGCCATGCGGGCGTCCGTCTCCGACATGCCTTTTCCATCATCGGTTACCTGAATCAATGTTTTTCCGGCGTCTTTAACATTTACCTGGATACGGGTTGCCCCGGCGTCGACGGCATTTTCAACTAATTCCTTTACAACAGAAGCCGGCCGTTGGATAACCTCTCCTGCTGCAATCTGATTAGCAATACTGTCCGGAAGTAAATGAATAATATCGCTCATTTGAAAAACAAAACCCAAAGCAAAGTGGCTAATACGGCCAACACTACCGCCAGCTTAACACTTTTATATTTACGGTTGCGCAAATTATCCCCCTTTAGCTGACTTTTCTTTAAATGAGTCGTTCCTTCGATAAACTTTCCTTTGATGTCAGGTTTATAATTTTCCAGCGGTTCGTCGAGTACTCCCAATTCTCGTTTAATCCTGCGTGTGCGTTCTTCCAGCGCTTCTTTACGGGGGTCCCAATAAATAGGCTTATGTTCGAATTGCCGCGGCTTTCGCACGCCATAAAATGAAAATAGCGCCATAATTACTTAACTTTTAATGAAAACAACCGCTAATGTACGAATTTATTACTTCTTTTAGGCGCATCTCCGGTTTTTCTTTTAGCCATACGGAAGATATCGTCTTTATCAATGGGTCTCAAATAATCGAACCAATAGAAATCAGTCAATGTTTTCTGATCCGGTTTTAAGTCCGGTATAGGCGTCATTGTACATTCGGAGGTTGGCCATAATTTCAGTTTCTCTAATTTATTATCCTGTATCCAAATTGTGAGGTAAGCGCTTTTGGTTTGGTTCAAGCCTATTTTCGTTCCGTCGCCTTCCAGCGGATAGTATATGGATTCGGCATTACCGCTGATATCTATCTGTCGGATGGCCTTTCCCTCAAAATAAGCAATTAAATCATTCCCCTTTAATTGATTATAGTAAGAAGAATCCATCTCCTGAATGGCAAAAGCAAACTGGATAACGTGGGCATAATCTATCGTACTGTCATTCATATAAACAACAATCGTATCGCCATACAACTGATACCCTTCGTTCCATACTACCGGTTCGGTATACATATATAATATGGAGTCGCGGGTGTTAAATTGTAATGAATCACAAACGCCCTGAAGGTCTACCCGGTAAAAACGTACGCCATGATAGGCTTTTATTTCACGATAGACAGAGTCTATGGTAGTCATCAGTAAGGTATCTGCATGCAAATACAAGGTGTCGCCTTGCGAATATTCGAGGAAGCGGGCGTTGTCCGTAACAAAAGCAAATTCCGTTTTTTCATTAAAGTACCCGTACTCTCCCTCAAGCGCCGTCATCTGGGCCGTATCTTTTATGGATACATTCCCGAATACTTCCGAGAAACCGCTATCCCGATCATAAACAATCGAATCCCCAATTAATATCCGGTTGCCGGAAACAACTTCGGAACGGTCTAACAGCAAAGATACATTTGTCTCCGTATTATACCACCCGCGTGAAGAATAGACCGTGCCACTATCCGAAACAATAACGGAAGGGCCTAATATCGTAGCTATTTTATTGTCTGTATTATAGTGGAGCGTATCCGAGTAAAGCGTAAATTGCGGGTTCTCCAATCGTACGCTATCATTGAAAACAGCAACTTTAGTATCCGGCGAATATTGCCCGTAATAAGAAGAAAGATCATTCTCTCCGTCTACAATCAATCCTCCCTCAAAATAGTAACCGATATTTATCAGGCGGTCATAATTAAGGCTATCCGTAAAGAGCGTTACCTGGTTATTTTCCATCCTGACATTCTCCCGTAACCGGGCCAGTTGGGTGTTTCCATCATAAAACAGGGTATTTCCATAGATAAACAAGGTATCCCCCTGCTCTATTCTCACATTACTAAAGGCTTCCAATGAATTGGATATTTCGTAGAAGTAAGCGCTGTCGCAATACATATAAACGCTGTCGTGGCGGAAACGGACATCGCCAATCAACACTTGGATATCCGGGTTTATCTCTTTATCGAAAGACAACGTATTGGCATGCTCCAGATACACCTTTGTCTTCTGAGGGGTAATGGTGTCCTGCGTTTGAGCAAAAGCACAAAAGAAAAGCAAATGAAATGCTATAAATAAAACTAATTTATCAATTATCCTCATTCCTTAATCCATCCCGGGAATTGGAAATCGCAGTTACGCCATCCCTCGCTGATACGGACATACGTCGTTTTCTGCTTTTGAGCAATCCAATTTTTGAGTAATTCGTCTTTCTTACGATTTTCAACCATTGTTTTTAATGCCTGATAATCGTCTGTCATATTGGCTTTATGCGTTTCTGTCCGCACCTTTAATTTCACGATGGCTACCACCTCTTTTTGCTTGTTGGTTATCATGGTGAAAGGTTTGGATATTTCGCCTACCTGCATATTATAAACAACCTTACCCATTTCCTGCGGGAGTTCCTGCATTTCAAATTTGGGTGTTCCGTAACTGCTACTTTCGTAGTTTTGATTCACCATTAAACCTTTATTATTCCGGGTATCCTTATCATACGAAACAAAAGTAGCCGCTTCTTCAAACGTTAATTTATTCGCTTGTATATCGGAATATAGCGAATCCAGACGGGTTGTTGCCTCTGATATTTCTTTTTCCGACACTTTAGGGCGTAATAGTATATGGCGGCAGTTTATACGGTCTCCGCGTTTCTCTATTAATTGTATGATATGAAAACCATACTCCGTTTCAACAATGTTAGAAACCCGTTTGGGGTCGCTCAGGTTAAAAGCCACATTGGCAAACTCCGGGAGCAAGCTTGTTTTACTTGTAAATCCCAATTCGCCTCCCCGCTTAGCCGATTCCATATCTTCGGAATAAAGGCGCGCCAGGGTGGAAAATTCCATTTTCCCGGATGTAATCTGTTCGGTAAAATCACGTAAACGGGCTTTAATGGCATCTGTCTCTTCAAAAGGTATTTTGGGTTCCATGGTTATAATCTGAACCTCTACGGTTGCCGGTATAACAGGCAAACTGTCTTTGGGTATTTGGTTGTAAAACTTCCTTACATCGGAAGGAGTCAGTTTTATATCGCCCACTAATCCGCGTTGCATCTGTTGGATAATCTGCTGTTCGCGCACCATCTCTTTCCGCTCTTCTTTAAGCTGAGAATATTTTTTGTTGAAATATTCTTCCATCTTTTCTTTGGAGCCAAATTGATTCACCGCCCAGTTCATCCATTGTTCTACACTTTGAAGCACTTGCGTTTCGCTCACATCCACACTGTCAATCTTCGCCTGATTCAAGTACAATTTCTGAATCGCTATTTGTTCCGGTATAACGCAATAAGGGTCTCCTTCCATGCGCTGGCCTTCATTTTGCATATATAAGCGTTGTGTTTCTATGTCTGAACGCAATATCGCATCATCGCCCACTACCCATACAATCTCGTCGATAACATTGTCTTGGGCAATCATACAAAGCGGGCAACAAACAAGCACAAATAATACATAAAACTTTTTCATCACATTTACTTCATTCATTATTAATTTCTTGTGATTCTTTTCCAAAAACGACGTCTCCCCCCTTAATGGCGTCATTATACAATTCGTTTTCGAAGTCTCTCAAAAATTCCATTTTCCGCTGGTTGATCAGCATCTCTATAATCTGCGCTTCCGCATACTCATAAGGCGCCACATTACCGACAGGAATATACTCTTTAATATTTAACAAATAACAAAAATTGCTATCGACTACTTCTACCGTTTTATTATTCCTTAGAAACTGGCTGGTATTTGATATACGGACAGGGATATTACTCATTACCTCGTCGAAATCAATCCACCTGTCGTAAAAGTAATCATAAATAGTCGCATTTTGTACGCTATACTTCTCTATTTTCTCCAGCGACCCTTCCGAACTCGATTTGTACCAGTTCTTTACATCCGACAGGCTGGGCGCGTCGACCGGTATTTTAAGAAACAATCCTTTTATTAAGTTTTTATCTAAAACAAACTTCTTCTGATTTTCGTCATAATAATTGAGTTTATCGCTTTCCCTTATATTAGCAGAAAGTCTCTCCCATATCAGTTTTTCCTGATAACGATACCGGTAAAGCGAATAACGGTAGTCATTCACTAATTTCTCTATCTCTTCTTTCTCGTTTCCTAAATTACGTAAAGCCACATTATATACCAAAGCGTCCTTGATCCATTTCTTCACGTAGTTTTCAGCGAGAAGTAAACTGTCGGTGGAAGACGTCCCCCGGGGAATTAATGATGATATTTCAGTACGGTAAAGAACCCGGTCTTTCACTGACACGATAATATCTGCATCGTCAACTGTCCGTGCGTTCCTGCACGAACAATACAAAAATAGGAATATAAAAAAGATGAAGCTGGTTCTCATCCTTACTTCTTAATTATTTTTTAGCTTTTTCAACAATTTCCGGTTTATTTTCACAGGATACTTTTTATTTAGTTCCCCGATCCATTTTTTTTCCAAGGCGGCTTGTTCGTCTGCAGGATGGCTCCAAACCTTCAGGTTGCTAATTTCAAACAATAACATTCCATCCCGGTATTCCCGAATCAAATAAGGGATTTCCGGATGTTTTACTTCCATATTCTTCTTTTCTAATGTCGTTACGATATCCCTTACAAAAAGGGCGTATACCTCTTTCATAAAATCGCCGGCATAAGGCTTTGCCGAATAGGGGAAACGGTTCATGTAATAGGCGAACTCTGCCTGAGGAAAATCTATCCCATCAATAATGGCTAATGTCCGCTTCATATCCACTGCTTTCTCAAAAAATTCGTTACTACCCGGGAAATAGGCTTCCGCCAGTTTCTCCAGTTCGGCATAGGCTTCCGGATAAAACGTATACTTATATTCTTTTTTTAAACGCTCGTCAAAAGCGCTGAATAAATCAAAATTCCGGTCGTCGCGCTGTATAATTGTCCGCATCTCATCCTTTTCATCTTCAAACGATGGATTGGGAATTATTTCCGTTAATTTGAACAGGTGCCAGCCATGTTCCGTCATATAAGGTTTCGACACTTCGCCCGGGGTTGATAAAGAGTAAACAATTTCTTCCAGAGGCTTTGTTAATTCTCCGGGTTTTACGGGTGGCAACACGCCATCGTTATTACTTTTATCGGAAGAGTATCTTTGGGCCAGTAACGAAAAGTCTTCTCCGGCCAATGCTTTTTGGTATACCTCTTCCGCCAATTTCGCTGTTTCTTCTTTTGTACGGGGCGCCGAATCATTTTCAAAAGCAAGGCCAATATAAAGCGCCCGGCGTACTTCCGGGTATTTTTTCCTGTCTTTTATTTTAATCAAATGATAACCTTCTGCCGAACGTATGGGTAAAGACACTTCGCCTATCTTCATTGAATAAGCTTTATCTTCAAAGACTTTTGATTTCTGAAATATCCGGAAGCAGGGTATATCTTCATAAATTACTTGCGCGCAAACGTTAATTGTATCGTTGCTATTACGGCAATTCCGGTATTCTTCATACAGTCCTTTTCCTACCCGGTCAAAATCTTCGCCGTTTTTAATCCGCTCATAAATCCGCATAGCTTGTTTGTAGGGTTCAACGGTATCTTTTGCCAGGTATTGGGGGATAGGAACCGGAATTACGATCTGGCTTAACGCTATATATTCTTCCGCCCTGTTGTATAAAGCGCGAATTACCTCTTCTTCTACTTTGTTATCAAATAAATAACTCGTTCTTAGTTGAGCTTCGTAACCGGATAATTCAGTAATGAATGGCCCTGATTTATCAATATCCAAACTCTCGGCTTCGGCTACTTTCAGTTTAAAGTTTTTAAACAGCTCAATATATTCATTCAATGCTTTCTCATTAGAGAAGTCAACTTCATTATTCTTCTTAGCTATAAATTCAAACTCCGCGAGTGAGACTTGTTTGCCTGCAACCGTCATGATAACAGAATCTACAGGAAATTGCGCCTTTACTGCAAGACAAGCGAAAACGAATAATAAAATCAGTATTTTCTTCATCAAAAAATGTTTTTCCATATCACATAATTACATTACAAAACATCCTTACAAACGGAATGCTCCTTAAAAAAGTATACCGGGCCTGCTTATTTCATCTTTTTTAATAATGCAATACAGCGATTTACTGATAAAACAGACAGTTATAAACAGTTGGTTAGTTCGCCATTTCCGAAAGGAACTTGATACGAACCAAGCGTATTTCTTCTTCGGTATAATTACTGCCCATCTCTTCTATTGCTTCTTCCAGGTTGTCCGTTTCGGAATCTTTAAAATACTCATAGATGTCTTCAATATGGTCTTCATCCATGATGTCGTTCAAGAAATAGTCTATATTTATACGTGTGCCGGAATAAACAATCGCTTCAATTTCATCCAGCAATTCGGTAAATTCCAACCCTTTTGTCAGCGCAATATCATCCAGGGCGACTTTTCTGTCGATGCTCTGGACAATCCAGACTTTGAGTTTGGATTTATTGGCAACTGTCCGGACACGTAAATCTTCAGGACGTTCTATTTCATTTTCTTCCACATGCTTACGGATTAGCGCAATAAACTCTTCCCCGTAGCGTTTGGCTTTTCCGGCTCCTACACCCGGTATATTTTGCAGTTCCTCCAGCGTAACAGGATAGGTTGTTGCCATCGCTTCTAAAGAAGGGTCTTGGAAAATAACGAACGGCGGCACTTCCAGCCGTTTGGAAAGCTTCTTGCGAAGGTCTTTCATCATAGAATAAAGAATAGGGTCAACGGCGCACGTAGCTCCTCCGCGCACAGGCGCATCTTCTTCCTCTTCTTCAAATTCATTATCTTTAATAATTTTGAATGATTCGGGTTTGTTCATGAATGCCTTCCCCTTTTCGGTTATCTTTAACAAACCATAATTTTCAATATCTTTCATCAGGTAGCCTGCAATGAGGGCTTGCCTTATCACTGCGTTCCAGGTCTTTTCATTTTCGTCCTGGCCCGATCCGAAAACTTCCAGTTCGTTGTGTTTATACGATTGGATTTCGGACATTTCGTTACCCAATAAAATATTAATTATGTACTCTGTTTTAAATTTTTCTTTTAGCGTGCTTATCACTTCAAGCGCTGCACTCAACAAATCTTTTGCTTCCACTTGCTTTTTAGGATTCAAACAATTATCACAATTTCCACAGTTATCTTCAGTAAATTCTTCTCCAAAATAGTGTAACAACACTTTCCTCCGGCACATGGCCGTTTCGGCATAGGCGGCTGTTTCGAGAAGTAGTTGTTTGCCGATTTCCTGTTCGGCTACAGGTTTTCCCTGCATAAATTTTTCCAGTTTCTGAAGGTCTTTGTATGCATAGAAAGCTATACATTGCCCTTCTCCGCCGTCACGTCCGGAGCGTCCCGTTTCCTGGTAGTAGCCTTCGAGGCTTTTCGGTATGTCGTAATGGATAACATAACGTACATCCGGCTTGTCAATGCCCATGCCAAAGGCAATTGTCGCAACAATCACGTCGGCTTCTTCCATAAGAAAAGCGTCTTGATTGGCTGTGCGCTGTTGAGATTCCATCCCGGCATGGTAGGATAATGCTTTTATCCCGTTTGCTTTCAATATATCGGCAAACTCTTCCACTTTTTTCCGGCTTAAACAATACACGATGCCCGACTTGCCTTCCTTCGTCTTGATATACTTTATAATCTCCCTGTCTACGTCGTTTCCTTTCTGGCGTATTTCATAATAGAGGTTCTGGCGGTTGAAGGATGATTTAAACACCGTTGCATCAATCATTCCGAGATTCTTCTGGATATCATGTTGCACCTTTGGAGTAGCCGTAGCTGTCAGGGCTATCAGGGAGCGTTTGCTTATTTCATTTATTATCGGGCGGATACGGCGGTATTCCGGGCGGAAATCATGCCCCCATTCCGAAATACAATGCGCTTCGTCCACGGCATAAAACGAAATCTGTATCTGGCGTAAGAAGTCTACGTTTTCTTCTTTTGTGAGCGATTCGGGCGCTACATATAAAAGTTTTGTCCGCCCGCTTAAAAGGTCTTCTTTTACCTGGTCTATCGCCGATTTATTCAAGGAAGAATTTAAAAAATGCGCAATGCCATCCTCTTCACTGAAATTTCTCATAGCATCTACCTGGTTCTTCATCAAGGCAATTAATGGAGAAATGACGATGGCCGTCCCTTCCATCAAAAGCGAAGGTAACTGATAGCATAAAGACTTTCCCCCTCCTGTAGGCATCAACACAAAGGTATCATTTCCGGCTAATACGTTTTCAATAATAGCCTTTTGCGTTCCTTTAAAGGTGTCAAACCCAAAGTGCAGTTTCAGTTTTTCAGTTAGATAATCCTTTTTTACCATATTTTAAAAGATAGACTGTATTAAACGCTATGCTATTAACAAACGGTTTCTGTCTGATTTGTCAAATTTATCCTGTGCATAGGCCGGCGTAACATGGAGTGTCTTTTTATTCTGTGAAGGCATACTATACATGGCTTCCATCATAATAGCTTCCACAATGGAGCGTAAACCACGGGCTCCCAGTTTAAATTCCAAGGCTTTGTCTACAATAAATTCAAATACGCCTTCATCAAACGTCAATTTAATCCCATCCATTTCAAACAATTTTACATATTGCTTGATTATTGAATTTCTCGGTTCGGTCAGGATACTCCGGAGCGTTGGCCTGTCCAAAGGGTTCAAATAGGTAAGAATCGGGAGGCGCCCTATAATTTCAGGTATCAATCCAAAAGATTTCAAATCGGTAGGCGTAATGTATTGCAGTAAATTATTTCTGTCTACTAAGGTGGATTCTTTACTGGCAGCATAACCTACCACGCGCGTATTTAAGCGCTGGGCTATTTTCTTTTCTATCCCGTCAAACGCCCCTCCGCAGATAAACAATATATTTTTGGTATCTACGGCAATCATCTTTTGTTCGGGATGTTTACGTCCTCCCTGGGGAGGTACGTTTACAATCGAACCTTCCAGCAATTTCAGCAAGCCCTGTTGGACTCCCTCTCCGCTTACATCGCGGGTAATAGACGGATTATCGCTTTTGCGTGCGATTTTATCTATCTCATCAATAAATACAATACCGCGCTGGGCGGCTCCCACATCATAATCCGCCGCCTGTAGCAAGCGCGTCAGAATACTTTCTATATCTTCTCCCACATATCCCGCTTCCGTCAATACCGTAGCGTCTACGATAGAGAACGGCACTTTCAGCAGTTTTGCAATCGTACGCGCCAATAACGTTTTACCTGTCCCGGTAGCCCCTACCATGATGATATTCGATTTTTCAATCTCCACATCATCTGTAGTAACTTTCTGCAGCAAACGTTTATAATGGTTGTATACAGATACGGAAAGGTAGCGTTTGGCGTCATCCTGCCCAATTACATATTGATCTAAAAAAGCTTTTATGTCTTCCGGTTTGGGAAGCTCCTTTTGGTTTAGCCCGAAAGAACTTCTGTGAGCCGGCATCTGTTCCTGCACTATTTCATACGCCTGCTGTACGCAATCATCACAGATAGCGCCGGAAATACCGTTTATAAGTATATTTACATCGCGGCTGCTTCTTCCGCAGAAAGTACATGTCTCACCTGATTTTGCCATATAAAACCTAACTCATTCCTGTTTTTATTTACGTGTTAATACGTCATCAATCATGCCGTATTCTTTTGCTTCTGCAGAATCTAACCAATAATCGCGGTCTCCGTCTTTTTCTACTTTGTCGTAGGGTTGCCCGGAATGGTTTGCAATGATTGTATAAAGTTCTTTCTTTACTTTAAGTACTTCACGGACTGCAATCTCCATGTCTGAGGCCTGTCCCTGCGTCCCACTCATCGGTTGATGGATCATAACGCGTGAATGAGGCAATGCAAAACGTTTTCCTTTTGTGCCGGCCACCAGCAGCACAGAAGCCATAGAGGCCGCTATACCGGTACAGATAGTAGATACGTCCGAACCTATGAACTGCATGGTATCATAGATGCCATAGCCGGCATAGACAGACCCTCCGGGAGAATTTATATAAATAGATATATCTTTTCCCGGGTCGCTGGAGTCCAAGTATAACAATTGTGCCTGGATTACATTGGCGGTATAGTCATTTACCTGCGTCCCCAGGAAAATGATACGGTCCATCATCAATCGTGAAAATACATCCATTTGGGCTACATTCAGTTGGCGTTCTTCAATAATCGTTGGAGAAATATAATCGCTCGTTATATTTATGTAGCTGTCTAATGCATTACCGTTCATTCTTAAATGCTTTGTAGCATATTTTCTAAAATCTTCCATTACTAAATCTTAAAAATCTTAATTCGTATTCTGTATTACATTATAAAGACATAAAGAAGGGATTCCCCTCCTTTACGTAAAACCGGAAAACAAAGTTATAAATAAATTTCCGAAAGAAATAATTAATTTGTAATCCGCAGGCACTTTTTTTGGATAGAAATCCCTTTCTGCCGGTATACCGTTTTTTTATTGAGGTTATTTCTTGTTTTCTTCTTCAAACAGTTTATTGAGGTCGCCGGAAGAAACTTCTTTAATATCCAAATCGGCCCTGTCTTTCAGCCAGAGCGTCAATTTGTCGTCAGAGGCATGGTCTATTATGTTCCGGAGCGTCTGTTCGTCTTTTAACATCTCTCTCGCATAGTTGTTTAACGATTCTGCAGGAACGGAATACATACCATACTGAGCAAGCTGTGTTTGGGCAAAGCGCCTTGCCAATAGAAAGACTTCTTCGTCCGTGACCTTGATATTGTTCTTTTTTACGAGGTCTTTTTTTATCAGTTGGAATTTCAGGTCTTCAAGAATCTGAGGATACTCTTCTTCCAGTTTTTCCGCTGTTCTGTTTTCTCCCGAAGCCATTAGCTGGCGTTTCAGTACGTTATCGGCAAAGTTTATGTTTCCCGCCTTTTCCAGTAATAGTTTACGGGCGTCAAGGAAGAATTTGGCGTTGCTCTGCGGAGTAAATTGCTCGCGGATGGATTCTTTCAGTTTATTTCTGAACTCTTCTTCGGTCGTCACGTTTCCTTCACCAAGTATTTTGTCGAAAAATTCCTGGTTTATTTCGGCTTTCCGGTGATGGGTGATTTCTTTGATTTCAAAAGTAAAATCATTTACAATATTGCCGGCCTCTGATTTATCCGTTTTCAGGAAAGAAGCGATTTCCGCTACGGCCCCCTCGTACGCTTTGGCGGGATTGAAGGTGACTACGCTGTTTTTCCCGGCTCCGATAAACTTATTCCTTTCCTCTTCATTCTTTATATACAGAGGCATCAAAACGGCGTCTTCCACTACCATGCCGCCTTCTTTGGGCGATCCGTCGTCTTCCAATTCCACAACGACGCCTTTTATCAGGTCTTTCTCTTCTACCGTTTCAGACGTATCGTCTATCGTTCCATAAGTTTCACGGAAAGACTCTATTTGCTTTTCAAGCATTTCATCATCTACCGTTACCTGATAATACGGCAACTTGTCTTCCTTATTCCAGGCAATATTTATTTCAGGCGCCAGGGCAACGTCAAAATAAAATTCAAAATCTTCCCTGGTCTCAAAATCTATTTCAGACTGTTCTGTTTCACTGGGTAACGGTTCGCCTAAAATATTCACCTCATTCTCGCGTATGTAGTCAACGATACGTTCGGGAACGATTTTATTTACTTCATCGGCCGCTACGGCTTTTCCATACATTTTCCTGATCATTCCCATTGGCGCCATTCCTTTACGGAAACCGTGAATCTCCGCTTTTTGCCGGTAACTGCGCAAGCCCTTTTCTACCTGATCTGCATAATCAGCCTTTACCACTTCTACTTTCAGAACGCCACTTGCGGCATCATCACTGCGTTTGAGTGAAATATTCATTCCTGATGATTTATTAATTTGTTAGAATATTGATTTTTAGGTTGCAAAATTAGCTTTAATCTTTTAATCTCACAAATTGTATGGTTAAATACAGCGATTCAGCGATTAAAAATTCTTTCGCAGTTTTCCGGTCTGTACAAGAAGTGAAGGCGTCCTCTCCCTGTCGAACGGTTTGTAACTGCTCGATAAAAAAAGTTCTCCCATGTGCA
>JAIRKZ010000054.1 GCA_031259845.1 Tannerellaceae bacterium
TTCGTTGGCCGCTTCCAGGGCGTTTACGTCGGCCGTAAGGCCGAGGGTTTCCACGTGCGGGGCGCAGGCGGGCAGGCGCAGGTCTTGAATCATATTATATATCAGCGCGCTCATTTCTACCATCGCCGCAGCGGGTATATGCTTGAAATTATCCAGCACGAAGGATACCTTCCGCACGGCTTCCTTTCCGGACGGGTTGTTTTTGAGGGCGGCCGTCTCTACGCTCTGCTTAATCACCAGGAAGGCGTTCCGGCGCGCCTGGTTGGCCTCTGCGATATACGCCGTTTCTTCCGCCTTGAGGCTGTGCTTGTAGATGGCGTCTTCCTGCTTGAAAAGATTGGTGAAGGCGGCCCAGGGTTTGAGCAACACGCCCAGCGAGGCGATATGCAGGGTGATAAGGTCGATGATTTCTTTATATAACTGAAAATGTTCGCCGTTCCTGATTCTGGCGACAAGCCTGCTGTAATTGTCAATTGTTGTCATAAGGATAAAGTTTACTGATATATTTTTGTTCGATATCCCACAAATATAATACTATTTGGCGAAAACAAGGACAGGAATCTGAAAAAATAGCTTTAGACAAGTGTCTAAAGGCATTTTTTTTCAAATGGGAGGTTTAGACAAGTGTCTAAAGGCGTTTTTTTTCAGATTGGAGGTTTAGACAAGTGTCTAAAGGCATTTTTGCCCTGATTGGGGTTTGCGTGAAATGGAAACACCCGCCGCCGGTCCTTTTTCAGGGGCTGGCGGCGGGTGGGTTACTTGTTTTTTTTAGTGGGATTATTGTTTCAAATTGGGGTTCAATAAAGCGTCGGCAGCCGGGTAGGGGGCATACATCATCGCATCGCTCCATTGAACATTCGGGAGTTCTGCTTTTTCTTTTCTGAAAACGCCCGGCGCCACTTCAATCGGCACGTTTTGTTTTCTGGATTCAATCCCGCCCCTGTTCTTACCCTGTTTAATACTTCGTAAGCAAAAGGGTTGTTTTTTACCGGAGCGCCCGATAGCTTCGGCATACCAGCAATATACTTCGGCCAGCCGGATAATCTTATGTGATTTTTCGCCGGATTACAAACAACAGGCGGCGTTCCTTTTGATTGAAAGAAACCGGGTATCTCAATTCCTGCCGGGCATTCAGCCATACATTCGTTCCATCGGGCAATGAAATATTCACCCGTTGCCCCCTGATGGACAATGCGCTTTTTTTGTTTCCCTGACATAACAAAATGCGCTTGTATTTAATAAAAAATAAGCAAAAGTATTGTATTCTATTTATATTTGTATACTTTTGCTTTTCAATTGGTCGATAGACGAACAAATTGCTAAATTGTATATTATAATATACTATATGTGTGTGTTTTTATTGGTATCTAACAAAAAGATTGCTTTATGATGAACAAAAAGATGATTAATGTTTTGCTGTGCTTTATGATAAGCATAAGCGTGGCGGTTGCTCAGAATGTGAGAGTAACCGGAACGGTGGTCTCCGACGACGACGGCGAGCCGATTATCGGGGCGTCGGTCATGGCCAGGGGGACTTCGATTGGGACTATTACCAACCTTGACGGGAAGTTCGACCTTAATGTGCCGCCTGCGGTGCGCACCCTGATTATCTCTTACATAGGGATGCAAAGCCAGGAAGTAGCCGTGGGCGCCAATCTGAGAGTGGCGCTCAAATCGGCTACACAGGCGCTGGACGAAGTGGTGATTACGGCCCTGGGTATTTCGAGAGACAGGAAAACCCTGGGATACGCCGTGCAGCAGGTAGGCGGCGAAGAGGTGAACACTACGAAGACCAACAACTTCGTAACCGCCCTCTCCGGCAAGGTGTCGGGCTTGCAGATTAAGAACACCACCAACTTCGGAGGGTCGGCAAACGTGCTGATCCGCGGGGCGTCTTCGCTCACGCAGAACAACCAGGCGCTCTTCGTGGTAGACGGCGTGCCGATTGACAACTCGAACGTAAATAATACAACCCAGCTCAACGGAGGCATCGGTTACGACTACGGGAATACGGCTTCGGATATCAACCCGAACGACATCGAGTCTGTCAGCGTGCTCAAAGGCGCCGCCGCCACCGCCCTCTACGGCTCGCGCGCCGGCAGCGGGGTGATTCTTATCACCACCAAAAAGGGTGAGGGAGCGTCTAAGAAGCCTGTTGTACGCCTGAGTTCAAACGTTACCCTCAGCAGCGTAGACAAAGCCACCCTGCCCGGCCTGCAAACGGAATATGGCGCCGGCTACGGGCAGTATTACGATTCGCCCAACGGATTTTTCGACTATGCCGACATCGACGGCGACGGCGTGGAAGACCTCCTGGTGCCCTATTACGAAGACGCCTCGCGCGGAGGCAGGCTCGACGGAACCCTGGTATACCAGTGGGATTCCTTCTGGCCTACTTCGTCTAACTATGGCCAGAAGACGCCTTATGTAGCCTCGGCACACGGGCCGGAATACTTCTTCAAAACGGGGGCAAGCTTTACTAACAGCATCGACGTGTCTGGCGGAAGCGACGTATCTACCTACCGCTTTGCCTACACCAACCTCGACCAGACAGGCACAATGCCCAACTCGTCTATCAAGCGCCATAACGCCAGCTTCTCGGGCAGTTACGATATACTGAAGAACCTCGCCGTCAGCTCTTCGGCCAGCTATATACACACCTCCGCGGTGGGCCGCCCCGAAACGGGCTACAACAATAATGCGATGTCGATGTTCCGCCAGTGGTATCAGGCCAACGTAGACCTCAAACAGCTGGAAGACGTGTACAAGTCCAGCGGGCAGAACGCCAGCTGGAACCGCGTTTACTGGAACGACGCCTCGCCCGCCTACTGGGACAACCCCTACTGGACGCGCTACGAGAACTACGAAAAAGACAGTCGCCAGCGCCTCATCGCCAACGTGAAGCTGGAATGGAAACTAACCGACTACCTCAGCGTGATGGGCCGCTATGCCATCGACACATACTCGTACCTGCAGGAAGAACGCAAGGCCACAGGCTCGCACGCAGAGCGCTTTGGCGTGGGGTTGAATGAAAGCACTTCGGGCTATGCACGCCTCAACCGTGCGTTTATAGAAACCAATGCAGACTTGCTGGCTAACTTCCACAAGGCGCTCAGCAGCAACGTAGACCTCACGGCCCTGGCCGGGGTGAACATACGCCGCAGCGCCCTCGACCAGGTGTATGCCTCTACCAACAACGGCCTCTCCGTGCCCGGCGTATATGCCCTGAGCAACAGCCTCGACCCCATGCTGCCGCCCGAAGAGAAATACGAACGTATCGGCATCAACGGCATCTTTGCCAGCGCCTCGCTCGGCTACCGCAGCACCTACTACCTCGAAGGAACCGTTCGCCGAGACCAGGCTTCTACGCTGCCGCCGGGCAACAATGCCTACTTCTATCCCTCGCTTACGGGTAGCGTTATCTTCTCTAACCTGCTTAATGCTCCCTGGCTGTCGTTCGGCAAGCTGAGGCTCAACATTGCCGAGGTGGGCAACAGCGCCCCCGCCCTGAGCGTGAAAGACACCTATACATCCGAATCGCCCTTCAACGGCAATCCGCTCGTTACCGTGCCCGACACGCGCAACAACCCGGAGCTTAAGCCCGAACGCCAGCGCGCCTACGAAGCGGGCCTCGAAGCGGGCTTCCTGAATAACCGCCTCGGCTTTGACCTGGCCCTCTACGACAATACCACCTTCGACCAGCTTGTGCCTATCTCCGTATCCTACGCCACCGGCTATCAGAGGCGCTGGATTAACGCGGGCGAGATACAAAACCGCGGCGTGGAACTCTCGCTCTTCGCTACGCCGGTCAAAACGCGCAATTTCAGCTGGGATGTGCGCCTCAACTGGGCGGCCAACCGCAACAAGGTGGTTTCCCTCTATGTAGACGAAGCGGGCAACAAGGTAGACAACCTCCAGCTCGGCAGCCTGCAGGGCGGCGTGAGCATCAACGCCCGAAAGGGAGAGCCTTACGGCGTAATTAGCGGTACGGACTTCGTATACGAGAATGGTGAAAAAGTTATCGACGTAAACGGTATCTATAAGTTTTCGGCCGAGAACGACAAAATCCTCGGCAATGTCAATCCCGACTGGACCGGCGGGCTGAGCAATACCTTCTCGTACAAGAACCTCGCTCTTAGCTTCCTGATAGATATGAGCCAGGGTGGCAGCGTATTTTCGCTCGACCAGCATTATGGCGGAGCCACGGGCGTATACAAGGAAAGCGCCGGGCTGAACGACCTGGGCAATCCCAAGCGAGACCCCATCGTGTGGGTAGATGCGAACGACCCTTCCAAAGGCTATGCTTCTAACAGCGGGGGAACCGTACTGCCCGGCGTACTGGCCGGCGGAACGCCCAATACCATCCGCGTAGACGAGTCGAGCTACATTGCCGGCGGCTACAAGGCCTATCCCAACAGCGCCTTTGTCTACGACGCTTCGTTCGTGAAGCTGCGCGAACTCTCCCTTACCTGCACCCTGCCCAAGGCATGGCTGGCCAAGACGCGCGCATTCTCTGCGGCATCCATCGCCCTGGTAGGCTCCAACCTGTGGATTATCCATAAAAACCTGCCATACGCCGACCCCGAAGCTACCCAGAGTTCGGGCAACATACAGGGATGGCAGAGCGGCGTGGCCCCCACGGAACGTACTTTCGGATTTACCCTCAATGTCCAATTTTAAACCTGTTAAGATGAAAAAGATAGTTACTGTAATAATGCTCCTGGCGGCCTTCTGCGCCTGCACAGACCAGTTCGAGGAGTTCAATGAAGACAAGAAGAACCCCGCCGCCGTAAACGGCGAAGCCCTCTTTACCAACGCCCAGAAGACCCTCACAGACCAGATTAGTTCTACCAATGTGAACCGGAATATATTCAAGCTCTGCGCCCAGTACTGGACTGAAACGACCTATACCGACGAGGCCAATTACGATTTGACTACCCGCAACATCTCGGACAACATCTTCCGCTACTATTACCGCGAGTCGCTCAAAGACCTGCTTGAGGCCGAAACGCTCATCACGGAAACGGAATACCCCAACGACCCCTCGCCGCAGGTAAAGGCCAATAAACTCCACATCATTGAATTGCTGCGGGCCTACGCCTTCCAGCAACTCGTTGATATCTTTGGCTCCGTGCCCTACGCCGAGGCCCTCAATGTAGAGAACGTATACCCGGCCTACGATGCGGGCAACGTAATATACAAAGACCTCATTGCCAAAGTGACCGCGGCGGTAGACGGACTTGACGCTTCCAGCGGAAGTTACGGCTCGGCCGACCTGATATACGGGGGCGAGACGGGGCAGTGGATTAAATTCGGCAATGCGCTGAAGATAAAGCTGGGCATCTCCCTGGCCGATTACGACCCGGCCCTGGCGGCGGCTACCATACAGGCCGGCGTTAACGGGGGAACTCTGGCGTCGGCTGCCGACGACGCACTGTTTGCCTACCTCACCGCCTCACCCAATTACAACCCCATCTATGCCGATGTAATTGCCTCGGGACGGCACGACTTTATCCCCGCAAACACCATTGTAGACATTATGAATAACCTGGAAGACCCGCGCCGGACGGCTTATTTCACCCTTTATGAGGGCGAATACAAGGGCGGCGCCTACGGATATGGGGCGCCCTACGGCAGCCACTCCCACATCCCCGACGCCATCTCGGCGCCCAACTTTACGGGCATATTGCTTACCTGCAGCGAAGTGCAGTTCTACCTCGCCGAGGCAGCCGCCCGCGGATTCAGCCTGCCTTCCACAGCCGAGGCATACTACGCCGAAGCCATCAAATCGTCCTTTGCTTTCTGGGGCGTAGACGGCGCCGACGCCTACCTGGCCAAAGACGAAGTGAAATACAGCCAGGCTGCATGGAAAGAGCGCATCGCCCTGCAGCAATGGATAGCCTTCTACACGCGCGGCCTGGAGGGATATACTACCTGGCGACGGTTAGACTATCCCCGTCTCAACATTGCCGAGCTTATCCGTGAAGAGAGCGAGATACCCGTCCGCTTCACCTTCCCCGTGAATGAACAGACCCTGAACAAGGCCAACTACGATGCTGCCTCCCAGTTAATAGGCGGCGACTTGCTGGCTACAAAGATATTCTGGGATATTTATTGAAAGCGTTTTTTCTTCTTTTCAGGTGAAAAAACCGATACGCATTGCTCCCGTCCGGGGAAAAACAGGACGGGAGCAATTTTGCGTTTTTTTTAGTTGTACGCCGGCAGAAAGGAGTAGTCTTTGCTGTAACGGAGCATTTGTTCGGCGTATCCTTCGGTATAGTCCAATACAACGTCTGTCACTTCGCCGGCAGTATTTCTGATTTCTTTCATCACCGGGTTTACGAAGCCTTTGTAGGGCGACAAGTTTAGCCGGGCATATCTCTCAAGTACTTCCGTATGTAGCGTGCGGTCTACCTTTACGGCGTAGTCTTCTACTAATTGTTGTCCGGCTTTGAAGTCGCCTTCACTTTTTATACGTTGTACTTCGGCAAGTAAAGCGCCGAATAATTTGCGCAATTCGGGATAGCTGTTTATACGGATGTAGGTTTTGCCGTTTTTCTTTTCGAACGAAACCACGTTGCCGTCTTTTCCTTTTTCGTATGCCCAGCGGGCAATCAATTGCCGGTTGCGCATGTGCGATTCTTCGATATTTTTGCCCGGTTCGATACGTACCAACTGTGTCATCAGGCCATTCATCATGTATTTGTAATATTCGGCTTTGTAAGCGTCGGCGTCGGGCGTCAGTTCTAATTCCGTTAATTTCGGGTCGGCAAGGTAATAGAGGCCGAATAAGTCGGCGCGCGTTTCTTCCAGCGTAGCGCTATACGCTTTTAAGGCATTCGGGTCTACGCCCGGAAGGATGACGCCGGAGCCGTGGCCGAGGCATTCGTGCAAATCCGTGTGCAGATTGTCTGTAATAAAGCCGTATTTCCGGATGGCCTCCCGTTCTTCATCGCTCCAAACGAACTCTTCGTTAAAGCCGTTTCCCTGCGAAGCCCTGTCGTATGCTTCCGTGATATTTTCGATAGTTACCGATTTGGAACCATGCTCCCGGCGTATCCAGTCGGCATTCGGCAGGTTGATACCTGTCGGGGTGGCCGGATAGCAGTCTCCTCCCAGCATGGAAACGGTAATCACTTTGGCGCTTACCCCTTTTACTTCTTTCTTTTTGAAGCGATTGTCTATCGGAGAGTGATCTTCAAACCACTGGGCGTTGTCGCTGATCGCTTTCGTCCGCTTCGTAGCCTCTTTATTGATAAAGTTAACGGTCGATTCCCAACTGGCTTTGATGCCGAGCGGGTCGCCGTACGTTTCGGTAAAGCCATTTACAAAGTCTACCTCCGAAGCCGTATCTTCTACCCAAAGGATAGCATATTCGTCGAATGTTTTTAAGTTGCCTGTCCTGTAATATCCGATAAGTTTTTCTATAACGGCTTTTTGTTTGTCGTTTTCGGTATAAGGAAGCGCTTTTTCAAGTTCGGCTACAATCTTTTCTATCGCCTGGGTGTACAGGCCGCCCACTTTCCATACTTTTTCTGTGACTGTTCCGTCTTCTTCCTTTACCAATCGGCTGTTCAGGCCATACGACACGGGGGTGGGGTCGTTCGGGTCTGTCATCTTTGCATAAAAGTCTTCTACTTCTTTCTGGGTGATGCCGCCGGCGTAATAATTGTTGGAAGAGGCTAAAATCAAATCCTGGTCGCCGCTCTGAACAGTCTTTCTGGCCATGACTGCCGGGTTGAAGATAACCGGAAAAACTTCCATCATAAACCGGTCTGCCGTTTGTCCGGGGCGAAGCGGAAGCCTGTCTGCATTTATCCGGCCTATGCAACCGGCCAGAAACTCCGGCGAGAATCCCGGATTAAACTTATCTTCTCCATAATGATGGTGAATACCGTTTGAAAACCAGATGCGCTTCAGGTAGGTTTCGAGCGCTTTGAACGGTTCGCCGTTCCGGTCTCCCTGAAAATCCAGGTAGACGGCTTCGAGCAATCGCCGGATGGGCAGGTTGTAGCGGTTATTTTGGTCGTATAATATATCCCGTCCCATTAGCGCCGCCTCCGACAGGTGGTAAAGCAGTTGTTTTTGCTTTAAAGAAAGCGTTTCAAACCCCGGCGCCCGGTAACGCAGCACCTGCAAATCGGCAAATTGGTCTGCTACATAGTTAAATTCCTGTTTGTTCATATTTTCTTCTACTGTTTTTTCTTTGCCTGTACAGCCGGCCATAGCTATTACAGTTGCAAATAATACAATTATTCTTTTCATATCCCTTTATATTTTAATAATCAATGACGCTGTTTGTTTTATGCTATCCACACAAAGATAGGAGATAATTTCATATAAAGGTACAACAAAAATATGGCCGGCGGCATACTCGTATAATTAACTTTTTGCGTCAGACTGTCAGGTTCAAGGGAAAATCCTTATATAGTCTCCGGTAAACCATTATAATAAGGAATTATTCATACCTTAATGCTTCGGCGGGTTGGAGGGTTATTACTTTTCTGGAGGGGAACCATACGCCGGCTGTTATCATCAGGGCTGTCAGCACGAAGGCTATTCCCTGGCAGAGGAAGAAACGGGTTGCCGTAAAGGGCATCGTTTCTACGTCTGTTACCTCCTGCATACCGAGGTTGAGGGAGATAACGGCTGCCGGGATGAAGGCGAACAGCAGGATAAGCAGGCCTTCGCCGATGAGCAGGGTGCGGAGATTGGAGGCGGTGGAGCCCAGGGCGATGCGCAAGCCCATTTCGCCCAGGCGGCGCTCTGTGCGGAAGAAGAATGTCCCTACGATTCCCAGGAAGATATTAACCAGCAGGAAGAAAACGCCGGCAAGGTACATCTTCGTTTCGTTTACGTCGCCGCGGATATAGCGGGCGCGGATGTCGGCAAAGGAGCGGATGTTGAGCATATAGATGTTGTGATAGCGCAGCTGCGTCTGCATCTCTTTGCGGAAGTTGGCGGCGAAGTCTTTATCCGCCCCGGGGCCGGCGCGCAGCGTGATGTCTATGCCCTGGAAGATAAACTCGTTCAGTTCGGCGGCTATTACGCTTTCTTCCAGCAGGCGGATGTAGGTGGGGGTATAGGCATCGAAGTCGCCAAAGCGTATCGGGTTCATTACGCCGGCCACGTATACGCCGATGCTGTCGTCGTTATAGAACATGAGCTTGCCGGTAGCGTCTCCTTCGGGAAACATCTTTCCGGCGGCGTCGGAGGTGATAATCCGGTAGTTCGGGCGGAGGCTGCCGGCCAATACGTCCGTAGCGCCTTCCTGCGTAGCGTAGCGGAATACGTTTACGTAGCCGGGAGTGGCAAAGTAATTGCGCATGGTTCCGCTGGGGAGGGTGTCGCCCGTTTCGTAATTGACGCGCCGCAGGTGGGAATAGTTTCGGGCATAGGTGTAAGGGAGCGAGGCGGCGGATATGCCTACGGCCTCTACGCCGGGATAGGCCCGTATGCGGGAAACGATGGTAAGGAGGTCGTCGCCCAGCGAAGCGCCGTATTCTTCCTGCGGGCGGTATTGCTCATTTTCGGGGGTAATGGTGCGGAGGTCTATTGCATACACGCCCGTAATATCATACCCCAGGGGCGAGGCGTAGAGGGTGATGCGGGTATACAGATCGTCTACGATATACCAAAGGCAGACAGACACCAGCGCTATTTCGGCCCATATCCAGGCGTTGCCCGCCCGCTGGCTCCAGATTACTTTTATGATTTGTGTGAACATAACTGCTTTTTCTGTTTTTTTAATCTCCATAAATTGCATGTACGATATTGGCGCGAGACGTGCGCCAGGCCGGTATGCCGGCGCTAAGAAGGTTGAGCGCAAGGCAGAAGAGGAAGGCGTAAATAAACACCATCGGGTTTACCGTCATCTCTGCGCTAAGGGAAGCTGCCCCTTCGCGCATACTGACGGTTTCGGTTACTAACAGCCAGTCGCTCATAAAGGCAACGGCCAGGTAGCTGATAGCCAGCCCCAGCGCTCCGCCGATAAGGGTAAGGAGCAGGTTTTCATACAATATCTGCATCAGCAGGCGGCCAGACGTGGCTCCGAAAGCCTTGCGGATGCCGATTTCGGGCATGCGCTTCTTCATCCTCGAAAGCGTCATGCCAGACAGGTTGATGGCCGGCACGAGCAGCAGGATAGCGAGCACAATGGCATAGCGCAGAACGATGCCCCGGCCGTTGGCCTGCTCGTTTCCCTGGCGGTAGATGCTGAGGAAGTGCGTTTCGGGCTGCCCGTTCAGTTCATACGTGCCGTCGCGGAGGTTGGCGTTGAACTGTTTGACAGATCGTGCGGCTTCTTCGCGGATGGCAGTGAAGTCGCTTCGGGAACGGGCCAGGATATAGCAGCAGAAGTTGCCGGTGGTATCTTCCGTTTCCATATTCGGATGGAAGGTGGTGGTGGTATGCGGCGTCCATACCTCGGCGTAGGCCGACAGGGCAAAGGTGGAAACATCCGGCACAACGCCGCACACCGTATACTCTACAAAGCTGACGAGTACAGGCTTGCCCACTACCTCTGCCGTGCCGTACAGGCCGCGGGCCAGCGATTCGTTTACCACGGCCTTCCTGATGCCGCTTTGCACGTCTTCTTCCGTAAAGGGCTTTCCGGCCAGGAAGCGAAACTCGAA
This sequence comes from Tannerellaceae bacterium, assembly GCA_031259845.1. Lineage (GTDB taxonomy): Bacteria > Bacteroidota > Bacteroidia > Bacteroidales > Tannerellaceae > DFXE01. The sequence continues at coordinate 10,635 of JAIRKZ010000054.1, forward strand.
CACGTTCCAGAAGCGTTCGTCCGTATAGCACACATCCGCCTTGTATTCATTCCTTCCGGCGGGGATAGAGATGAGGCGCTCGTTCCCGGAAGAGACAGCCGTTACGGTCTGGGGCGTGGCAAGGGGGTAAAATACTTCCTTTATGAGGCGGAAGGAGTTATACGAAGAACTGTTGCTTTGCGGCTTTACGTAATTCCCCCTCGTTACATACAGCGTCCGGTGGCGGTTGGTTTCCGGGCGGTAGCCGGCGCTCTTCACTTCGTAGGCGATGACCAGCGCCATTATCATGGCAATGGCCAGAGCCGTCCCCACAATGGAAATGAGGCTGAGGAGCGGATTCTCCCGGAGCGTGCCCAGGACTTGTTTGATCAATACTCTGTTCATATACGTTGTTATTTATACTTATGTTTATATTCTTCTGTTTCCCCTGGCGGCGCTTTCGCGTGACGCGAAACTGCAAAATCCGTCGGCGTGGCGCTTTCCTGACGCCGCGCGCATTTCCTGCTCGTCGCGCATCGCCCTACTCATCGCGCAGGGCGTCTACGGGCGGTACGGAGGCGGCGCGGGTGGCGGGCTGCCAGATTCCCCCTACGATAATGGCCGAGGTGATGAGCAGCGTGGCGAGCAGGGCTATTACCGTTCGCCCGAAGGTAAAGGGGAGGCGGTAGGTGTCGAGCACGTCGGCGGCCAGCATGTTGAGGTATACCAGGAAGGCTGGCGGCAGGGACAGCGCCATGAGGCAGAGGCCTTCGAGGATGGTGGCCCGGCGGATGGCGCTTTTGCCGGCTCCCATGGCCATGCGGATGCCTATGTCGCTGCGGCGCTGGCGGGTGCGCAGCCAGAAGGCGCCGAACACGCCCAGAAACACGGTGACGAGCACGAAGAGCATCACCCAGGTCATGGGCAAGACGTCTTCGCGCAGGATTTTCCCCACTATATTGTCGCGCAATTGGGCGGAGGAGACTACGGAGCTTACGTAGAGGTTGTTTTCCTTCAGGCGGTCGCCCATATCGGGGATGAAGTTGTCTTCAAAATGCCGGGCGGCGCCGGGGCGTATACGCAGGCAGATGTCTATCCGCGTGATGCTGTTGTGCCGGGTAAAGCCTTCAAGCCCCTGGGTGGTGAGGGGCGTGTAGCAGGCGCCTTCGTAGGGGGCCAGCTCATGGGTTTTCAGCAGCCCGGTAACGGCTGCCACCCGGCTGGAGTCTTCGTTGTTTTCTGTATACGTCAGCGTGCTGCCAATGGCCTGGCTTACGTTGCCGTAAAGCAGTTCGGCTATGTCTTTGGTGAGGATTACCTGCTGGTAGCCGGTTTCTTCCATCGTTAGCGGATGGCCGTCGATGGTGCGGATGCGGAATACGTCGAAGTAGGAGGGGGTCACCTGCCGGCAGCGGATGCCTTGCGTCTGGGTGGAATCAACCTGCAGGCTGCGCCAGTAGCCGCCCGTGGAGTAAGGGGGGGCGTAGATGGAGAGCGAAAGGTTCTCTACGTCGGGATAGAGCCTTATGCGCTCCACGATGGCGTAGAGTTCTTCCACGGGCGAGGGGGCGCCTTCCCGCTCCGGGTCTATGTAATGGGCAGCGATGGGGGCTACGGTCTTTAGCTTCAGGAGGTAGGTGTTCTCTATGTCGAAGCCCTTCGGCTCGGTATAGTTCTTCAGCTTCACCCAGAGGAAGTCTGTCATCACAAAGAGGAAAAAGGTCACTGCGGCGAGTTCGAGCAGCAGCCAGCTGTTGTGCCGCCGCTCCGTCCATATCTGTTTAAAGATTTGCTTTATCATATCGGGAGGCAGGTATCAAAGGTTGTTACTTAACGATTCGGCGGCATTGGCGCGCGAGGTACGCCAGGCGGGCAGGCCGGCAGAGAGGAGGTTTATCGCCAGGCAGGCGAGCAGGGCGGCGGCAAAGAGCGAAGGCTTGACAACCATCGACAGCTGGAGGCTTACGTCTGTCCGCTGAAGCAGGCTGTCTTTGGCCACGTAGAAGAAGAGCACCGAGAGGCACAGCCCGATAAGGCCGCCGGCAAAGGTGACGATGAAGTTCTCGGCCACAATCTGCCCCATCACGTTGCCTGTGGTGGCGCCGAAGGCTTTGCGCAGCCCGAACTCCGGCCTCCGCTTCTGTATCTGCGAATAGAGGATGCCCGACAGGTTGAACACCGGCAGGAACAGGAACAGGGCCGCCAGCGACAGCATCCCGGAGAAGACGCCCTGCATCCGTCCGTCCTGTTCCCGGTAGAACATCCGCCGCAGGCTGCCCACGGGCTGCTTCCAGATATTGGCCTTAAACTCCTTCTGCCCGGCGTTGAAGGCGGCGAGGCGGCGCCGGGCTTCCTCGCGGATGGGTTCGAGGTTGTCGCCTTTCCGGGCCAGGATGGTTACCTGAAGCTGTCCGCCGATGCCTTCCGTAAAGTCGCCGCCCATGATGTCAGCGTTCAGCGACCAGGGTATCCATAGCTCGCCATAAGCCTCGCCCACGACTTCGCTTACGGGCGCTGCCACGCCCACGATGCGGTAGTCTGCATAATCGGCCCGGATGGTGAGGCCGGTCACGTCGGTAGTTCCGAAGAACTCCCGCGCTACCCGCTCGCTTACAACGGCTACCTGGACGGCCGAGGCAAACTCCCCGTCCGTATAAGGCCTCCCGTGGAGGAAGCGGAAATCAAAGACCCGCCAGAAGGCCGCGTCTGTCTCGCGCACGTCGCACTCGCGCACCCTCCTGCTTCCCGCTGCGGACACCTGCCTCCTGGCGGGCGAGGCGGAGACGGCGGTTACAGCCTCGGGCGTCTCCATCGCATAGAAACATTCGTTTACGAGGCGGGTGGAGATGCCGTCTCCCCGGTAACCGGCACGTTGCTCGTTCATCCCTTCAATCATGTATACGTATAGCATACGCCCCCGTTCAGACACGGGCGGGAAGGCAGCCGTCTTCACCTGGCACACCAGCGCCAGCGCCATCATCATAGCCACCGCCAGCGCCGTGCCGAGGATGGTAAAGAAGCTCACCAGCGGATTCTCCCGCAAGGTAGCCAGGGCTTGCATAAAGTAGTGTTTAATCATCGTTTCTCTATTATTAGTTGGTTATTCATCCCTCAAGGCTTCCACGGGGGTAATCCTCCCGGCCCGCCAGGCGGGATACAGGATAGCCGGCACAATAATCCCGGCCAGCGTGAGCCAGGTAACCAGGTTGGTGATAAGGAAGCGCAGAAGGCCGTTGTCGGGCAGGTAATCCCCCGGCGACATATCGTGTTTGCCCAATGTATCAATCAGTCCTGCCGAGATAAACTGCACTTCGATAATCATGGCGGGAATGGCTGCGATACTCAACAGGAGAAGCCCCTCGAGGATAAACATCCACCTTATCCCATGATTGCCGGCTCCCATGGCGCGGCGTATCCCTATCTCTTCCCTCCGCACATTCACCCTGTAAAGGAAAGCGCCCAGCACACAGAGGGCCACGGTTACCAGGAAGAATGCCATCAGGGCCGCATGCATACGTATCGTGTTGGTTATCCCGAAGCTGTAATTCGTACCGGCTTCCACCTGTACGAGCGACGCCATGTTTTTAAGGTAATAATTACCAATCCGCAGCGGGGCGCTCATCTGCTGCCTGAACTCCTTCATAAAGCGGGCGGCGGGGATGTGCCCCCTGCTCCGGACGGCGATGGATACATAAAGGTAGTTAGACTCATCTATCCTGGCAGGAAAGAATACCACCCCATGCGGGCGGCTATAGTTGAAACGCTTCAGGTCGTCTGTCACGCCTGCGATGCGATACTGTTCGCGCGGATATTCGGGGCTTACCCAGGTTGATTCAATAATCTTCCCCACGGCCTCTTCCCCGGGGAAGAGCGTTTCCGCCACTATCCGGGTAACAAGCGCCACGCCGGGAGCGCCCCAGTCGTAATCCGCCAGGGATACCGGCCGCCCGCCCCGTCCGGAGGTGTGGCGAAACACCTTGAAATAGTCTTCTTCAGCGATAAAGTTGATACGCTGGATACTGATTGTTTTCAGCGTATCCTGCGCGCTCCTGTAAGTAGAGCCGTTAAAACTGCCGGTTCCGGGGAGGGAATAATCGCCCAGGCAGAGGCCCGCCGATTCCACATCCGGATATTCCTTAATGCGGGCAACAACGCGCTGCAGATGGGCGATGGCAGCCGGGGGCGCTGCGGAGGCCGTATCGTATCCGGCATGGCTGGCCGGCAGGGTTCCCACGTCTATCCGGTACGTGTTGCGCACATCCCGGTGAGAGGCAAGGCTCCTGTTATATTCGAGCACGAAAAAGAAATCAACGATATACCAGGCGAGGCAAAAGACACACAAGAGTTCCAGGAGTATCCAGCCGTTGCTTTTCCTGCGGTTTACGATTTGTTTCCAGATAATTCTCAACATAACTGCGTTACTTTTTATTGAGTGAATAAACAATCTCCCGGCAAGAGGTGCGCCAGGCCGGGATAACCGTTGCCAGCAGGTTAAGCACGACGCAAGTGACCAATGCAACGGCAAACACCGTGTAGTTCATCAGCATGGAAGGCGCCAGCTCCACATCAAGCCCCGCGGGCGCTGCATCTACAAACATTTGCCGGATGCCGATATGGATAATCCAGCTGCGAAACGCATACAGGAGCACGTACGAGAATAAAAGCCCCGCCACGCCGCCCAAGCCCGTAAAGAGCAGGTTCTCGGCAATCAACTGATTCATCAGCGTATGCCTGGGCGCTCCGAATGCCCGCCTTACGCCCATCTCGGCCAGCCGCCGCTCCATTTGCGCGTCGGCCATTCCCGAAAGGCTGATGGCCGGCACCAGCAGGAGGACGAGGAACACCCCCGCGTATTGCCACAATAGGCCGGCAAAGTTGATGCTTTGCCCGCCATAGAAGCGGAAGATGGATTGCCATTGCCGGTCTGGCTGCTCATTCACCGTAAATGTTATGCCCTCGCCCAGCGATGCGGCGTATTTGTGCAGGTTTTCCTTTATCTCCTCCCTTACCTTCCCTGCCTCCTTCACGGAAGGCGCGAGTGCGTAGGCGAGGAAATTACCCAGCGTACTGCCGTAACTGCTTCCTTCCCACGCCTCCTCCAAGCCGGCATTCGCCGTATAGGGTATCCATACCTGTGCAAAGGTGTGATTGGCTACAAAGGATACGTCTTTTACCACGCCGCATATCCGGTAGGAGTCGAAGTTCAACTGCATGTATTGCCCGGCCACGTCCGTATGGCCGAATAGCTGCCGGGCAAACGAGGCGCTGACCACCGCCGTCCGTATGCCCGACTGCATATCCGCCTCCGTAAAGGGCGCGCCGTTCACGAAAGAGAAAGCAAATACCTTCCAGAACCCGGTATCTACGTATTTCACAGCAACGGGCAGTTGCTCGTCGCTGCCCGCCGGCTGCACAAAGTTGTCTCCCCACTCGTCGTAAACCACCGTTACGGCTTCCGCCGTTTGCAGCGAATTCATGCAGACGTCTACCGTATGCAGGGAAAGCCTGCCGCTGTTGATATTTCCCTCTGCCGTTGTTACCTGTCCGTATCTTACCATCAGCAGGCGGTCTCGCGCCGATTCGGGATATAAATTGGCCACCTTGATATAGAACACAATGGCCAGTATCATAACCATAGAGATGGAAAGCCCGGTTCCCACGATATAAATCAGGCTGTAAAAGCGGTTCTGCTTCAGCAACTGCCAGGCTTGTTTCAGATAGTATGCCATACGCATTACTGTATTTGCCTTCCGTCGAAGAAGCGTACGGTGCGGCTGGTTTGCCTTGCCTGGTGCTCGTTATGAGTCACCATTACGATGGTGCGCCCGTCTTCCCGGTTCAGTTTGTGGAGGATATCCATTACCTCGATACCCATCTTGCTGTCGAGGTTGCCGGTAGGTTCGTCGGCCAGGATAATGTTAGGCGTCCCTACGATGGCGCGGGCGATGGCTACGCGCTGGCACTGTCCGCCGGAGAGCTGCGTGGGGAAGTGCTTCATGCGGTGGCTCAGGCCTACCTTTTCCAATACCTCTTTAGCCGCTTTGCGGCGTTCGGCGGCCGATACTTTGCGGTAGAGCAGGGGTAGCTCCACATTGTCGAGCACATTGAGCGAATTGATCAGGTGGAAGCTCTGGAATACGAAACCCAACTGACGGTTGCGGAAAGCGGCCTGATCTTTGTCGCTCATGCCTGCGGTGTTGATATCGTCTATCGTTACGCTTCCGGCAGTAGGCGCGTCGAGCAGCCCCATAATATTAAGCAGGGTGGATTTTCCACATCCCGAAGGCCCCATGACGGAGAGGAACTCGCCTTTCCGTACTTCGAGGTTTACATTCTCCAGGGCTACCGTTTCTATCTCTTTCGTACGGTAAATCTTCTGTAAGTTCGTTAGCTTGATCATGACTTTAGTTATTTAATGATTCATATTGTTTATTCGTAGTGTAATGCCTCTGCCGGCGCCATCCGCCCTGCCTTGCGCACCGGCAGCCATACGCCGGCGCATATCATGCCGGCCATCAGCAGGTAACTTGCGCCGTATGTTATGAAGAAACGCCCTGCGCTATAAGGCAGCCGGTAGGTATCAAGCACATCCAGGTATAGCACATTGAAGGCAAAGGCGAGCGTGAGGGGAAGCGAAAGGAAAAGAATCAGCAGACCTTCGAGATACATGCCGTTCCGTATACTGCGCTTATCGGCTCCGAGGGCGGCTCGCAGCCCTGTTTCCGAACGGCGCGACTGCCCGCGCAGCCAGAAAGCGCCGGTGATGCCGAACAGCACGTTTACCAAGAGGAAAAGCATCAGGGAGAGCTTGCGGCTCTGTTCGTTAACTGTTCCGCTTACCTGTATGTCGCGGTAGTATTCGATGGAATTGGCGCTGTATACATGGAGGTTGTTCACCGCCAGGCGGTCGCCCATCTCGTGCAGGAGTTCGTTCATTTCCTCCTGCGAGAAAGGTTGCTTCATCCGCACGCAGAGTTCGGCGTACCGGACAGCGCTGCCGCCGAAGAAATCACGGATATTCAGCGGGGTAATCAGTTGATAGAAGAACGCTTCGCTGCGTACATAACTGTTGTCGCGATAGGGCGTGGATACGGCAGCAATCGTCATACTTTCGCCTTCCTGGCCGGTATCCCGTATTTGCCGTCCGGCCACGCCGCCTGTATGAAAGAACCTGAGCGCCATATTTTCCGATACGACCACGGGGTTATGCCTGCCTTCCAACTGCGGGGCGATGGCATTTCCCCGGATATCGGTAACGCGGAACAAGTCGAAATATTCCGGCGAAACAAACCGGCATTGGAAGCTCTGTTCCTTAGCCGTTGTATCGCCGCCCACCGGTTCGATACCTCTCCAGGAGTTCCCGAATGTATAAGGCGCCGAATAGAAAGACAGGCAGACATCCTCTACGGCTGGATGCTGTTTGATCTGGCGCTGAAGTTTGACGAGGTCGGCGCCATCTGCCGGCGCTTCTTCCGGCACGTATCCGTCTGCATCCGGGGCAAACAGGTCTAAATGAAAGCGCCAGGTGTTGGAGATGTCGTATCCCATGGGAGAATAGTAGGTGCGTAAGTCTACATACAACTGGTCTGTCATCCACCAGACGGCGCAAACCACTATCAGCAGTTCGGCAAATAGCCATACATTCGTTTTCCGTTGCGCCCAGATTATTTTTAACAGATGCTTAATCATATATCGTTTGGTTTTATTTATTCGTATCATTCAATGCTTCCACTATCTGCAAGCGGGTGATGTGAAGGGCCGGCAGTCCGGCGCTCAGGAGGTTCAGCAGAAAGGCGAAGAACAAGACGGCTGCAAACAGCCCGGGCTTGAACAGCATACCGGCCGTGAGCGCCACCTCGCCGTCGAGCATGAACGACCGGCTCAGGTACAACAGCAGGAACGAAAGCCCCAAACCCATCAGCGCCCCGATGCCGGTGAACACCATGTTTTCAGCCAATATCTGCCGTACGATAACCGCTCTCGTTGCCCCGAAAGCTTTCCGCAGCCCAATCTCGCTTCTCCTTTTCTTAACCGACGACAGCACCACGCCGACGAGGTTGATAGCCGGGATAAGAAGGAGGAACAAGACGACAGACCCCGTATTCGCCAGGTAATCCTTCAGGGAAGCCTTCCGAAAGGCGCCAGAGCCTGTGGCTATATCCAATTGTGTAACAGGATTGTTCATAAAGCCCACCTTGCAGTCTTGCTTAGCCGTATTGTATGCGTTGGTCTGTTTTTCCAGCTCCGCCTTGATGCTGTCGAAATCTGAACGGTTTGCCGCCAGCATAACCACGCCGAAACGCCCCGTCATATTTTCATACGAGGCGTCTTGCTCCATAAGTCCGGCTTTCGAGGTATAGGGCGCCCAAATGTCTGCCGAGGCATGCCGGGCAGCCTTGCTTACCTGCCCTGCCACCCCGCAGATGACGTAGGTGATATTCTCGAACACGATGCGGCGCCCTACCGCGTCTACAGAGCCTGTTAACCGGCGGGCGGCTTCGTCTGTGATAACCGCGCGGGGAATCCCCGACTCGAAATCCGCCCCGGTGAACGGCCCCCCTTTGATGAAGCGGAAATCAAATATCCGCCAGAAGCCCGTATCCGTATACAGTATAGTATACTCGGTAAACAACCGTTTGCCGGGCAGCGAAACCGGACGTTCCGTGCGAACCCGGGCGCTGACGGCTTCCGGCGTCTGAAGCGTGTAGAAACATTCCCTCACCACTTCGGCCGACATCTGCCCCCTGTTCGTGTTGTTTGGGCAAGAAACTTCCGTTCCGTACACGTACAGCATCCGGCTACGGTGGGATTCGGGCGCGTATCCGGCGTTATTGATTTGAAACACCAGTACCAGCGTCAGTATCATGGCGATAGACAAGGCTGTCCCCAGGATGGAAATCGTATTCACCAAAGGATTCTCCTTCAGCATTTGCAGGGCTTGTTTGAGATAGTGTTGCAGCATGATGAATGATTATTTAAGTTTGAGTTTATTCTTCTCCCTGTAGGCGCTCATGTCCGAGACGACTACTTCGTCGCCTTCGCGCAGGCCGGCAGACACCTCTACGTACTCGAAGTTGCTGTCGCCCAACTGTACTTTGCGCTTGACGAGCTGGTTGCCGTTCACTGCAAAGAGTTCATATTCGCCTTTGCCTATATAATAGGATGCGTTGGTTATCCGCAGTACGTCGTCTTTGATGGCGTTCATTACGTATACGTCTGTTTTCAGCCCCGAACGGAGGCGCCGGTGATTGTCTTCCTCCAATTGTACGGTGAAGGAGATGACGCCGTTTTTAGACAGGGGGGTTACGTCGCTCACCACGCCGCCCAGTTTCTCGTTGCCTATCCTTACCACGGCTTTGCTTCCGGGGGCAATCCGGTCGCCATACGTATCGGCTATCTCCCCCTCAATCTTGAAATGCGAAAGGTCGGACACGATAGCCACGCGGTTGCCCTGCTGCACCTGTACGCCTACTTCGTTGTTTACATACGTCAGTATCGCTTTGCGCGGCGAGCGTATCTGCGCATCGTTTAGCGTCCGCTTCATTTCCGCCAGGCCTTTGCGGAAGATACTTAGCTCCAACTCCTTCACTTTCAGTTCGGCTTCGGCCAGCGCCTGTTCGTTGAGGTACTTCTGTTCGTCTTCGTTCAGTTGCAGCTGGCCTACGTTATAGCTCAGTTCCACCTGCCTCACCTTGTCTGTCGTACCGGCCCCCAGGCTGTCCAGGTATTGTTCGTTACGAAGTTCCACCTCTTTGCGGTTTAACTCCATCCGCGATACCTTCAGCTTCATCTCCATTTCAGAAAGCCTGCCTTTGTTCGACACGCGCAACTGTTCCAGTTCCAGGCGCTTCATCTGCTCTTCGTCCAGCAACTTATTGTAGTCCGTTTCGGCCGCCTGGAGGTCTAATTTCAGGATAGGGGTTCCGATGTCTACCGAATCCCCTCCCCGTTTATAAATCTCCACGATGCGCGAATGAATGGGAGAGTTGATGATCTCCTCAAAAGCGGGAACCACCTTGCCCGACGCGCTGACCGACACTTCAATCACGCCCCTGTCCACCGTAGATATATGCAAATCTTTACGATTCAAGGAGGTCTGCATAACTGTGATAATCAAACCGGTAATGATAACGGCCCCACCCGCCCCGGCTATTATTTTGATAAGCTGTTTGCGCCGTTCTTTCCTGCGCACCTCTTTCGGTATCTCCCTGTCCATACGTGTATCCATTTAATTTCCGCCAAACAGGAGCAAATGCTATGCCAAAAACACAAACCACTGATTCCATGAGAAATGCCACAGCCTCCCGGTGTTCAATACCGGACACCTGTGTTCGGTTTCATACCGCACGCGGCTGGCGGGAGGGTTTCGCGGTGACCGGGATTTGCTTCCGTCGGCTGGCGGGAGGGTTTCACACAGGGTGTGATTGGTTCCCGTCGGTTGGCGGGAGGGTTGGCGCTGCCCGCGCAAGGGATAGGAGCGGATAGCCCGGACGACGACCGCCAGGGAGGAGGAGGACTTGCAGCGGATAGCCCGACCCCCGCCCCCGCGGGGGATGCGCCCAAGCCTCCTCTCTCTTCTCTTTCATGCGCAAAACCCTGCTGTGCGGAGTTTTACTGTTTTTTTTCTAAACATTTGGGGCGGCGCTTCTGTTATAGTAGTGAGAGATAACTATAAGAATTTACGTTTTTCAATTTAAAAGAGTATGACAATCAAGACAAACCTGTTAAGCCTATTTGTATGTATGAGTTTCTTTTTAACAAGTTGCGCCATAGATGGCAATAATGATACGGTAGAACCGCCAACCAAAGGAAAAGATCCTTCCGCCATTAGTCCGAATGAAAAGGTGTTAAGGTCTTTTGATATTAAATTCCCTAACGCAAAGGATATAACCTGGCGTGTGGACGATTCTTATTATGTAGCCGATTTCACCGAGTATTCATCTGCCACGAACGCCTGGTTTGGCCTGGATGGCGAGTGGGTATCCAGCAAGTCGTCCCTCTCTTCTTCCGAATTAAGCAAGGAGATACATGAATCTTTCCGTAACAGCGTTCATTCGGGCAACCGGCTTATCAGCCGGCACAGGCTTGAGCGTAAAGGCTTGGGCGATGTGTATATGCTTGAAACGAATAATGGCGCTCATAATATAAATGTTTACTATACGGAATACGGCGATTTCATTAAAACGGTAAAGAATTACGGCGATTACATAGACAGGCCGGTAGAGGTTTCGGAAGAAGTAAACAATGTGGTAGCTTCGCGTTTTACGGCGGCTAAGATTCTGGATATGTGGGAAGACAGCCTGAGCCTCAAAGTAGGCGTGATGGAAAACAATACCTACAAGGTGGCAATCCTTACTCCTGAATGCGACTGGGCTTCCACGATTTGGGAGGTAAAAGAGGCTGACATACCCACAGTGGTGCTGAATGGCTTTAAAACGTCGCCGTATGGTTCGACAGAACTTAACAGCATCCGGATAATGGAGCATAACGAAGGCCGGTCTTATTTATTCTATTTCTTCGACGGGGGGAAAAATAAAATAGCTACGCTGAAGGAGTCTGGTCACTTTACAAGTATCATCAGCTACTAAAAAAATACACAGGTAGCAGGAAACGCAACGCTCCTGTTACCTGCTTTTTTATTAATACACACAACAGATGTCTGTCCGTAGTGATACGTGCAGGCATCGCTATTTATATGCTATTGGCTGATTAGTTCCAGCGCGGCGCTTTTCACGCCCGGGGCGGATGCTTCGAATACAACAGGCCCCGCCTCTGCGGTTGTTTGCATAATGGCAGTAAGTTGCCCGCCGAACAATTTCATCCGGGGCTCGTGGAAGGGTTCCAAATCCACGCTGTTGCCATTGGCCGCCGCCCGGAAAACGCCGGCTCCCCTCACGGTAAATTCCACCTGATGGGTGGCGTCCGGGCACAAATTACCGTTCTTGTCTACCACGCTTACGTTGATAAAAGCAAGGTCTTTCCCGTCGGCGGCAAGCCTTGTCCGGTCGGCCGACAAGGCAAGGTGATGCGGCTTTCCGGCGGTATGGATTTCTTTTTCGGCTACTGCGTTTCCGTCTTTATCATAAGCCACTACCTTCAGCGTTCCCGGTTCATAGCGGGTGTCCATCCACATCAGGCGGTATCGCTTCTGGCGCGTCAGTGCGGCTTCGTCTTCTTTGGAAGCGCTGTTATGCAGCGTAACGCTCATCTCCTTGGCGCGTATACCCTGGCTTTTGCCATTGATAAATAATTCGGCGGAAGGGTAGTTGGTGTATACAAATACAGGGGTTATTTCGCCTTTCCTGCCGTTCCATGTCCAGTGGGGAACGATATGGAGGGTCTTTTCATGCTTGTTCCAATGGCTGCGGTACAGGTAGTAGCGGTCTTTGGGTATGCCGGCCAGGTCGATAATCCCGAACAGGGAGCTATGGCTGGGCCAATCGGTATAATAAGGAGTAGGCTCGCCCAGGTAATCAAAGCCTGTCCATACAAATTCGCCGATGCAATAAGGCAGGTCTTCCTGGTGGATAAAATCATCTTCGGGCAGATTAGACCAACTGCAATGTTCCAGGTCGTAGCCGGAACTTTGCCGGTCGTCATATTTAGCCATCGCTTTCCGTTCGACGGGGAATTTGTATACGCCGCGCGAGCTGACCGTAGAGGCCGTTTCCGAGCCTAACATGATTTGTTGCGGAAGCGCCTTGTAAGCATCCTCGTATACGTGCAACCGGTAATTGTATCCTACCACATCCAGCGTAGCGGCAAAATTGTTTGTCAGCACCCGGCTCCCGTAATCCATGCCTGCCGTAACCGGGCGCGTGGGGTCTTCCCTGTGGCAGACGTCTTGCAGGAAACGTACCAGCTTGCTGCCCCCTTCTTCCCCCTGGTCGGGCACTTCATTGCCGATGCACCACATTACCACGCTGGGGTTGTTACGGAAATGACGGACTAAATTCACCAGGTCTTTCTCCGCCCAGGCGGTAAAGTAACGGTTATACCCGTTTTTCATTTTAGGCTTCGCCCATTCGTCGAAAGACTCCGCCATCACCATCATCCCCATTTCGTCGCAGGCCTTCACTAATTCGGGGGCGGGCATGTTATGCGATGTACGGATGGCGTTACAGCCCATATCTTTCAGTATACGTATCTGCCGGCGGATGGCGGCGTTGTTCACAGCCGTTCCCAGCGGGCCCAGGTCATGATGATTGCAAACGCCTTTAAAGCTGATTTTCTCTCCATTCAGAAACAAGCCTTTACCGGGTATGATTTCTACCGAACGGATGCCGAAAGTGGTGGTATACTCGTCTTTCAGCGTTTCGCCGTCATACAGAAAAGAGGTGGCCGTATATAGCTCCGGCGTATCGGGCGACCACAGGCGGGGCGTCTGTACGATGGCTTCCTGCGTAAAACAGTCTCCATCGAAAGCGGTTAATGGGGTGCGTGTTTCCAGTATTTTTATCCCGTTTGGGTTGCGTATCTCGGTGAGCAGGCTGTATTGCACGGGAGAGGTTTTTTCCGGGCGTACGAGGTTTGTCTTTATGTTTACGCGGGCAAACTCCCTTGTAACGACGGGCGTGGTAATAAACGTTCCCCAAAGGGGGATATGGGCGTTTTCCGTTACGATTACATGCACATTACGGTAAAGCCCGGCGCCCGGATACCAGCGCGACGACTCCGGCAGGTTTTCCAAACGGACGGCCAGCGTAACCTTCCCGCCGGGCTTTACATGCTCCGTTATATCAAAGTAAAACGAATTGTAGCCGTATGGCCAGAAGCCGGCCTCGCTGCCGTTGACATATACCCGGGCATTGCTCATGGCGCCGTCAAAGAGGACGAACGCTTTCTTGCCGGCAGAGAAGCGGGGGATATCGAATTGCGTACGATACCAGCCCACCCCGGTAAAGGGAAGCCCTCCCGTTCGCCCGGCATGTTCTACCGCTTCCTGCTGTCCGTCTTGCGTAATAGCCGTTTCCTGCAAATCATTCGTGGCGCTGAAGGGGCCATAGATAGCCCAGTCGTGCGGAACCGTTACGGGTTGCCATTTACTGTCGTCGAATGCAGGCTGCATATAGCCGGCCCCGTCTTCGCGGGTAAACATCCAGCCTTTCTCCAGTAAAAACTCCGTACGCGCCTGCGCCCCTGTTCCGGGCAGGCGGACGAACGTACAGAGCAAGATGATGAAATAAATCCTTTTCATAAGATATCGCAGTATTAAGTGGTTTGTTTTACCAGAAATAGATATAGAAGGCTGCCGTTATGCCGAGGATGATGCAGGTGTGGATAACGTCCCAGCGGTTCCAGCTTGCACGGGTGGCGGCTTTTTGGCTGTCTGTGGCCGTTCCGAAGACTAATCCCTGTATCTTTTCTGCCGCGGGGGCCTGGGTGAAGAGGCTGACTGCAACGACCACAAGGAGGCAGAACAGGAACATCCAGCCGCAGAAGAAGAGCCAGTTCAAATCGTAAAACAGCGACTTGAACAGGGAACCGGGAGCGTTTGCCACATTACTGTAATAGACGTTTGCCGCCAAACGGGTTAAGCCGATAGCCATGCCGCTTATCAGTCCCCACATGCCGCCCTGGGCAGAGGTGCGTTTCCAGCAGATGCCCAGCAGGAAGGCGGCGGCGATGCCCGGAGCCAGTACAGACTGCACGTCTTGCAGGTAGGCGTAGAGCACACTGCCTACGCTGCGCATAACAGGAATCCAGAGGATACCCAATACAACAATTGCAACCGTAGCGCCCTGCCCGATGCGAACAAGGCTTTTCTCGGACGTATCCGGACGGAAGCGTTTATAGAAATCAATCGTAAACAGCATGGCCGACGAGTTGAACAGCGAAGCCAGCGAACTCATCAATGCGGCTAATATACCACAGACCACCAGCCCCTTTACGCCCGCCGGGAGCAGTTTGGCTACCAGCGTGGGGAAGGCGGCGTCGGCATTATGCGCGCCACCGGCCAGGAGGGGGAGGAAGCCGCCGTCGGGCAATGTCTTTTGATGGAGCGCAAAGGCTATCATACCGGGTATCAGGAAGAGGAACACCGGCAGGAGCTTCAGGTAAGCGCCCAGGATGGTTCCCCTCCGGCTTTGGCGCTCATTCTTGCCGGATAATGCGCGCTGTACGATGTACTGGTCTGTACACCAATACCAGAAGCCTATGATGGACGAGCCTGTCAGGGCGCCCAGCCAGGGGAAGTTGGCGTCTCTGTTGCTGCGGATAAGGTTGTTCATCGTATCGCCGTATTCGTTTACGGTTACGCCGCCGCAGATACGGATCATTTCATCCCATCCCCCCAGTTCTTTCAAGCCGAGGACGAGGATGACGAGCGAACCGAAAAGAAGGATGGGCGTTTGAAGCACGGAGGTGTACAGGACAGACTTCATGCCGCCTACTACCGTATAAACGGCCGTGAGCAATACCAGCCCGATGGCGGCTATCCAGAAAAAGTCTATCCCCCAGAGCTCTTCGATACCGAAGACTTGCTGGAATACCAGGCCGCCGGCATATACGGTGACGGCTACTTTGGTAAGCACATAGCTGACGAGCGAGATGACGGACAGGATGGTGCGCGACTGCTTGTTGTAACGCCGTTCGAGAAATTCGGGCATCGTGTACACCATGCTCCGCGAATAGAAGGGCACGAACACCCAGCCGAGAATCAGCACCATCCAGCCCTGGATTTCCCAGTGGGCCATGGCCATACCGCTTGAGGCGCCCGCTCCGGCGAGGCCTATCAGGTGTTCGGAACCGATATTGGAGGCGAAGATGGAGGCGCCTATCGCTATCCACGTAGCGTCTCGCCCTCCGAGGAAATAATCGGCGGAGCTGTCTTGCTTTTGTTTAAGCACCCATACGATGACGCCGATAAGGGTAAGGGCAAACAGCCCGATTACGATGAAGTCTAATGTTTGCATTGCGTTGTATGTGTTTTAGGGTATTTGCGGGGGCCAGGCCAGGTAGTCTTTTACTTGTTGATATACATGCCCGGCGGTGAAGCCCAGCTTTTCGTCGAGCACCTTGTAGGGGGCTGAGAATCCGAACGACTCAAGGCCCCATACGCGGCCGCTGCTGCCCGTAAGGCCTTGCAGGGTAACGGGCAAACCGGCCGTGAGGCCGAATATCTTGCTGCCGGGGGGGATAACCGACTCCTGGTATGCCTTGGGCTGCGTGCGAAACAGGCCTTCCGAGGGGGCGGAGACGATACGTACCTTTATGCCGTCGGCGCGGAGCAGGGCGGCGCTTTCTACCAGCGTGGCCACTTCGGAGCCTGAGGCTACCAGTATTACGTCCGGGGAGGGGTCTGTCTCTACGATATAGGCGCCTTTTTCCGCCTGGAGGGCTTCATCGTAACGGTTTGCTTCCGAGGGCAGGCTGGCTATATTCTGGCGCGAGAGTATCAGGCCGGTGGGCGTAGCGGTGTTTTCCATCGCCATCTTCCAGGCTACGGTAGTTTCGTGGGCGTCGGCGGGGCGTAGCGCCAGCATGGAGTTTCGGCCATGGTGGTTTCGCAGCTTTTCGAGGAGGCGTATCTGGGCTTCCTGTTCTACGGGTTCGTGGGTGGGGCCGTCTTCTCCTACGCGGAAGGCGTCGTGCGTCCAGATGAACTTCACGGGGAGTTCCATCAGGGCGGCCATGCGTATGGCAGGCTTCATATAGTCTGAGAATACAAAGAATGTTCCGCAGGCGGCTATTACGCCTCCGTGCAGGGCCATGCCGGTACAGAGGGCGGCCATGGTGAGTTCGGATACGCCGGCCTGGAAGAAGGCGCCGCTAAAATCGCCCCTGGCAAAGGCATGCGTCTTTTTGAGGAAGCCGTCTGTCTTGTCTGAGTTGGAAAGGTCGGCCGAGGCGCATATCATGTTTTCCACTTGCGTGGCCAGGGCGGCCAGTACCGTTGCCGATGCGGCGCGCGTGGCCTGTCCGGGTTTCTGCACGATGGCTTTCCAGTCTACGGCGGGGGCTGTGCCGGCAAACCATTGCTTCATCTTGCCGGCCTGTCCGGGATTGGCTTCTGCCCAGGCTTGCCTCCCGGCTTGGCGGGCGGCCACGATGGCTTCCAGCTCCCTGGTTCGCCGGGCATAGAGGGAGGCTGCTTCGGGGAAGATGCGGAAGGGGCAGGAGGGGTCGCCTCCCAGGGCTTTGACGGTTTCTTCATACGAGGCTCCGGCGGCGGATAGCGGCTGGCCGTGGGTAGATACCTGGTCTTCAAAGGAGCTTCCGGCGGCGGTTACGGCTCCTTTGCCCATCACGGTGTGGCCGATGATGAGGGTGGGGCGGGCGCACTCGGCTTTGGCCTGGCGGAGGGCGGCGCGTATCTGGCTTACGTCGTTCCCGTCAATGTCTATTACTTTCCAGCCCCATGCTTCGTATTTGCGGGCTACGTTTTCGGTAGATACTTCTTCTACTTTGGTGGATAGCTGTATGTTGTTGGAGTCGTAGAACATGATGAGGTTGTCCAGGCCCAATGCGCCGGCTGTGCGCCCGGCTCCCTGGGAGATTTCTTCCTGGATGCCTCCGTCTGAAATATAGGCGTAGATGGTTTGATTCATCTGTTCGCCCAGGCGGGCTTTGAGGAATTTGGCTGCCATGGCTGCTCCCACGGCGTAGGTATGCCCTTGCCCCAGGGGGCCTGAGGTGTTTTCTACGCCTCGGCGGAGGTCTCTTTCCGGATGTCCGGGCGTGGGGCTTCCCCATTGGCGGAAGCGGGAGAGTTCGTCCATCGTATACTTGCCATAGAGGGAGAGGACGGCGTAGAGCATGGCCGACATGTGGCCGGGGTCTTGAAAATAGCGGTCGCGCCCTTCCCATTCGGGATTGTGGGGGTCGAACTCCAGAAACTCCGCGTATAGCACATTGATAAAGTCTGCGCCGCCCATCGCGCCGCCCGGATGGCCGGAGTTTGCCTTTTCTACCATAGCGGCCGAGAGTATGCGGATATTGTCGGCCGCTTTATTCATTACATTCGTATCATTCATCTTTAAATCGTTTTTAAGTTAGGGGAGCAAATATAGTGATTATTTTGGTCTCGACCGAGCGAGCCCCGGCGTCTCGATCGAGCGAGCCCCGACGTTGCGATCGAGCGAGCCCCGACGTTGCGATCGAGCGAGCCCCGACGTTGCGATCGAGCGAGCCTCGGCGTCTCGACTGAACGGGCCCCGTCTTTCTGATTGCCCCCTCCTATAATTCATGTTCGGTGAAGGCTCCCAGGCGGCTATATTTTTCATACAGCAGGCGGTAGGCCTGATGGTTGCCGGGGTGTGGCGTATATTCTTTGGCGAAGCCTTGCCCCATCTTTTGCTGCGCCTCTTCTACATTAGTATATATACCGGCGGCTACGGCGGCAAACATGGAGGCTCCAAAGGCGCATGCCTGCTCGCTCTTGCCCACCTTAACGGGCATGCCGAGCACATCGGCCATTACCTGCATCACGAAGGGCGACTTGAGCGCGATGCCGCCAATGCCCGTTACGCTGTCTATCCGCATCCCGGCCGAGAGGAAGCGGTCTACAATCGCTTTCGAGCCATACGCCGTGGCCTCTACCAGCGCCCGGAAAATGAGCGGCGCCGAACTGCCCAGGTTCAGCCCCGCAATCGTGCCCTTCACCAACTGGTTTGCATCGGGCGTACGCCGTCCGTTCATCCAGTCTACCGCCAGAACGGCGCTTTCAGACACCGGTACTTTGGCCGCTTCTTCCGATAGCAGGGGGATAATCCCGTTGCTTATCTCGCGGATGAGCTTGTCTTTTACTTCTTTACCGGCCAGGGGGCTTTGGGCGAGAATCGTTTCAACCGGCCACATCAGTACCCGCTTGAACCAGGCGTAAATATCGCCAAAGCCCGATTGCCCGGCCTCAAGGCCTGTCATCCCCGGAATAACCGATCCGTCTACCTGTCCGCAAATCCCCGGAATCAGCCTGTCTCCTATCTCATCGTAAGAGACGGCCATTATATCGCAGGTAGAGGTGCCGATTACACGCACAAAGGTGTGCGGCCTGATGCCCGCGCCTACGGCCCCTATATGGCAATCGAAAGCGCCTGCGGCTACGGCTACACCCGTGTGAAGGCCCAGGCGCGAAGCCCATTCTTCCGTAAGATACCCTACGCGCGTATCGCTCGTGTAAGTCTGTTCATAGAGATGGCTGCGGAAGCCGGCCAGGAGTGGCTCTACAGCAGCGAGGAAGGCTTCGGAAGGCAGCCCGCCCCACTTCTCGTGCCACATGGCCTTATGTCCGGCGGCGCAGCGGCTGCGGTATACGGCTTCGGGCTTCGTATTGCCGGTAAGCAGGGCGGGCATCCAGTCGCAATGCTCAATCCAGGCGTATGCCGCCCGGCGAACGCTCTCATCCGCCCTGAGTACGTGCGCCATCTTGGCCCATACCCATTCCGAAGAATAAACGCCGCCTTCGTAAGCCGTGTAATCCGTTTCCCAGCGCCGTGCCAGGGCATTGATTTCGGCAGCTTCGCGGATGGCGGTATGGTCTTTCCAGAGAACAAACATGGCGTTGGGATTCTCTTCAAAGCCGGGAAGCAGCGCCAGGGGAGTCCCCTCCCTGTCCGTAAGTACGGGCGTGCTTCCGGTGGTATCAAAAGCCATGCCCGCCACCTTTGCGGCCGTCCCTCTTGGGCATGCCTGCAGCGCTTCCCTTACGCAGTCGGTTAAAGCCTCCGTATAATCGAGCGGGTGCTGGCGGTAGCGGTTCTCTTTTTCATCGCAATACCTGCCAGCCTGCCAGCGGGGGTAATAGCTTACTGCCGAAGCAATCTCTTCGCCCGTGAAAGCATTGGCCACTACGGCCCGGCAAGAGTCTGTGCCATAGTCTAAACCGATTACAAATTTATCGTCCATCACTCCTCCTCCTATGCCTCCAATGCGCGGTTCAACATATAATAAAGGTCGTTATAGCGCAGCTCCCTCTTGAAGCCGCCAATCGTTGTATCCTTATTGATACAGAGCAGTTCAATGCCGGCTATATCTGCATAGTCTTCCATATATTCGGCGGTGAGGGCATACGAGAAAGCCGTGTGATGCGTCCCCCCTGCCAGTATCCAGGCGGCAGCCCCGGTTTCGAGGTTGGGCTGCGGAATCCACAAGGCGCTGGCCACCGGTAGCCTGGGCATGGGAGCCGGCTGGGCAATTACCTCTACATCGTTCACAATCATGCGGAAGCGGTTGCCCATATCTACAATCGTGGCGGCAACGCCCGTTCCCTGGTGCGCCGTAAATATCAAACGGGCAGGCGCGGCCTTTCCGCCGATACCTAAGGGGAAGACGTCCAGGCGTGGCTGCCCGCCGGCAATCAAGGGGCAGACTTCCAGCATGTGCGCCTGAAGAATGGCGCTCTTCCCGCCGTCGAAGTGGCAGGTATAATCTTCAAGGAAAGAGCAGCCTCCGGGAAGCCCCTGGCTCATATACCAAAAGGTGCGGCAGAGAGCGGCCGTTTTCCAGTCGCCTTCGGCCCCGAATCCGTAGCCTTCGGCCATCAACCGCTGGCAAGCCAGGCCGGGCAATTGATTTAAGCCATGCAGCGCGTCGAAGTTGGTGGTGAACGCCTTGGCGTTTTTGTCTTTCAGGAAACGGCGTAGCGCTACCTCCTCGCGGGCTGCTTCGCGTACCTGGCTGTAACAGGCGCCTCCTTTGCGGCAGCTGCCGGCTATGGCGTATTCCTTTTCGTAGGCAGCCGTCATATCGTCTATATCGGCCTCCGTTACGTTATCCTGATAAGCGGCCAGGTCGCCTACCGGGAAATAATCTACATGATAGCCCAGGCGGAGTTCGGCTTCCACCTTATCGCCGTCTGTTACGGCTACGTTGTTCATCTGGTCGCCAAAGCGGATGATACGCATGCCCTGAGCGTCTGCCCATGCTGCCGCTACGCGCATCCATACAGCGATTCGTTCCTGCACGTCCGGGTCGCTCCAATGGCCTGCCACTACTTTGCGGTTCTTCCGCATCCGGCTTACGATATGGCCGAACTCCCGGTCGCCGTGGGCGCTTTGGTTCAGGTTCATAAAGTCCATGTCTATCTCGCCCCATGGAATCTGCCTGTTAAACTGCGTATGAAGGTGAAGCAGGGGTTTCTTATAGTCTTTCAGCCCATGTATCCACATTTTGGCAGGAGAGAATGTATGCATCCAGGTTATAACGCCCACGCATTTCTGCTCATTCGTAGCAGCGCGGAATACGTCGGCAATTTCAATAGCGGAATTTACCGTCCCTTTATACACCACCCCTACAGGCAGTTTCCCCGATTCGTTTAATCCTTCCACCATTTCGTTTGAGTGGGCGTCTACCTTCGCCACCGCGTCGCCCCCATACAGAAGTTGGGCCCCCGTAACGAACCATACTTCCAGGTCTTTAAAGTTCATTTGTTTTGTCATTGTGTTACTTATTTTTTATTGCCCGTAGTAAGCGTTAGCGCCATGCTTACGGGAAAAGTGTTTTTTTATCAGGTATTCATTCATGCAAAGGGCCGGGTTGATGCCGTAAGAGATATAAGCCATCCTGGCCACCTGCTCCATCACAACGGCATTATGCACAGCCTCGCCGGCATCTTTCCCCCAGGCGAAAGGGCCGTGGTTTCTCACCAATACGCCGGGTATGTGTAGCGGGTTAAGGCCGGCAAAGCGTTCTGCTATCACAAGCCCTGTTTCCATTTCGTATTCGCCCTCTATTTCCTGCTGCGTCATGGCGCGCGTGCAAGGGATAGCGCCGCCGAAATAATCCGCATGCGTAGTGCCGATATTGGGAATATCGCATCCGGCCTGCGCCCACGACGTAGCGTAGGCAGAGTGTGTATGTACAATCCCGCCGATTGCGGGGAAGGCTTTGTAGAGCGCCAGATGGGTAGGCGTATCGGAAGAGGGCTTCAGGTTCCCCTCCATACGGTTTCCTTCAAGATTGACCACCACCATGTCGTCCGCCTTCATCGTTTCATAAGAAACGCCCGAAGGCTTTATCACCACCAGGCCTTTCTCGCGGTCGATAGCGCTTACATTTCCCCAGGTAAAAATAACGAGTCCGTGTTTTACCAAATCCAGGTTAGCTTTGCATACAATGTCTTTCAGTTCTTTCATTCATTATGGTTTGTTGACGATGTTTTAATCAGCTTCTTTATTTTGGTGTAAAGCTAACACGTTATTTCCGTCAACCCATAAGAAAGCGTATGTTATGCAACATGAATTAATAAGCTACATTGCGGTCAGAGAGAAAAATAGAACCCGTCTTCGAGTCGTTTGTCGTATTTTTCTTTATTAAACATATAGTAAAAGGCGCCCCGCTTGGAACTTTTCTTGTCTTTTTCATCAAGTTTTTCCAGGATATCCATCGCGTGGAGCTTCTTGCGGAAGTTACGCTTGTCTAAGGGGGCCTGGTAAATGGCTTCGTACAGCGTTTGTAGTTGAGGAAGGGTGAATTTATCAGGCAGCAGGTTAAAGCCTACCGGGCGGTTGCCTGCTTTACGTTTCAGTTGATACAGCGTATCGTGTACCATTTGTTTGTGGTCGAAAATCAGTTCGGGCAGATCGCTTAATTTAGTCCATTTGGCGTCGTATTGCTCCAGTAGATCGGTATTAAAATCATTCATCTTTACCAAAGCATAGTAGGCGATGGAGACAACCCGCTCCCCCAAGTCTCGGGTTACGTCTCCATAAGCGCCTACCTCTTCCATAAACAGGTTATCTATCCCTGTACATTCGGCCAGTACGCGTGAAGCAGCTTCATTAACACTTTCACTGGGTCTCACAAAGCCTCCCATAAGCGACCATTCTCCCTTTAAAGGATCGAACGTACGCTTATGAAGCAATATATTCAGTTCCTTATTATTAAACCCAAGTATAATACAATCTACTGCAACAAAGAACTTCACTTCATTTTGATAAAAAGCGGCTGGCATAAAAAGTCTCTTTTTGTTTATTATTAATAGAGCCTGCGGGCTCCGTCACTGATTACTACATCATATAATTTCGGTTCATGCCCGAATCTATCTTTATAAGCGCGGAAGGCTTCCTTTACAAAGTTGTCATACAATTCTTCCTTAACCAGATTGATGATACAGCCGCCGAAACCGCCACCCATTACGCGTGAACCGGTAACGCCGCATTTTTTGGCAATGCCGTTCAGGAAGTCGAGCTCTTCACAACTTACTTCGTACAGTTTACTCATGCCGTGATGCGTTTTGTACATACGGTCGCCTACGGTTTCGTAATCGCCTTTTTCCAGCGCGGCGCATACATCCATCACGCGTTGTACTTCTTCTATTACGTATTCGGCCCGCATGTAGTCTTCTTCGCTGACTTCGCCTTTTACCTCGTTCAGCATCTCCATCGTGGCGTCGCGCAGGAACGCTACCTCAGGATGCGTTTGGCGAATCGTGGCGGCAACCCTTTCACAAGACTGGCGCCGCTTATTGTAAGCCGAGTCTGCCAATTCGTGTTTTACAGCGGAGTCGAGCAATACAAGCTTATACCCCGCCGGGCTGAACGGGAAATATTTATGTTCCAGCGAACGGCAATCAAGCAACATCAAACTTCCTTCTTTACCGAAGATAGAGGCGAACTGATCCATAATTCCACACATTACGCCTACATAATTGTGTTCGGTAGCCTGCCCTGTCTTAGCCAGCTCAAATTTGTCGATGCCCAGGGAGAATAAATCATTTAAAGCAAAAGCATAAACGCTTTCAAGGGCGGCAGACGACGACATCCCGGCTCCCAGCGGCACATCGCCCGAGAAAGCCGTATCAAATCCGGATATCTTCCCGCCTCGCTTTATTATCTCGCGGCATACGCCGAATATATATTTGGCCCATCCCTGTGCGGGCAGGTCATTTTCGTTTAACCCGAACTCGGCTGTTTCATTCAGGTCCAGCGCTACGGCACGGACTTTATCCGTGCCATTCAGCTTTATCTCTGCCACCATTCCCTTGTCGATAGCGCCGGGGAATACAAAACCTCCGTTGTAATCGGTATGTTCGCCTATCAGGTTAATACGCCCGGGCGACGTATAAACCGCCCCGGCAGCGCCATTAAAATGTTCGGCAAATCCTGTTCTTACCTTTTCTATGTTCATGATATTGCCTTATTTATTAGTCAACGGGAATATCCTTGTTTACATTCTTGCTTCCCACTAATGCGTAATACAAGAGGTATATCAGACCAAGCAGGATAACTATATAAGAAATCTGATAACCTGCAATATTTACAATTAATCCTTGTATCCAGGGCAAAATACCGCCGCCGCAAACAAGCACCATAAAGATACCGGAAGCCGCAGCCAAATATTTACCGAGACCTTCTACGGCAAGATTGAAAATTCCGCCCCACATAATGGATGTACACAAACCTACAAGCAAAAGGAGAAGCGCATTGACCGGCACTTCGGCCAACCCAAACCCTAATGCGCCAACGGCGTCTGTTTGCAGAACAGGCACGTTTACTAAGGAACTAACCGGCAATAACATCGCTAACGCGACAAGGATTATCCCCGTAGCCGAGGTGATCGTGAGCATCAACTTGCTGGAAATCTTATTGCCAACGGATGCGCCGACCAAACGTCCGACAAGCATCAAAAACCAGTATGTTCCGCATACAAAACCGGCGATAGTGGGCGCGATTCCGAGCTCTTTCACTAACCAGAGGTCGAGTACGCCCGGCGTGCCGACTTCAACGCCTACATAAACGAAGATAGCTATAGCGCCAAATACGAAATGGCGGAATTTCAAAGCCCCCGACATCAAAGCGCTTAACGACTCTTTTGCTTTTTCGGAATGTGGTTCGGGTAAGGCTGAAAACGATAAGACGATAAAAGCGAACGCAAATACGCCCATGGCAATGAAGAGCACCGGATAAACGTCTGTAATGCTTGTGGATTTAGTTATTTCACCAACAAGGACGCCTACCAGCATAGGGGTTAATGTTCCCAGAACAGAATTAAACGAGCCGCCCACCTGAATCAACTGGTTCCCTTTATTGCCGCCGCCGCCAAGCGTATTCAGCATGGGGTTAACCACCATGTTAAGAAGACACATGGAGAAACCTGCTACAAAAGCGCCGATCAGGTAAATAACAAAACTTTGCTGGCCTCCGGAAAGATACTGGATGAATACTCCAATGATACCGATTGCGATTGCCGTCAGGGCCGTTTTCTTATAACCCAGTCTTTGCAGCATAATGCCGCCGGGAATACCCATAACTGCGTATGCTATAAAGTTAGCCAGATTACCCAATAGCCCCATTGCCGGCGACACGTCGAATTGAGTAGTTAATATTTTGCCCATAGGGGCCGCCAGATTGGTAACGAACGAAATCATACCAAAGAGGAACACCATAATAATTATGGGTAACAAATAGTTGTGTTTGTTTTGTTGTGTCATTTTTTTACTTATTAGATAATTATTTAGATTGAAAATTTATAAATTGTCTTACTTGAAAATGTTTCCCCGGGACGAAGTACGGTAGTAGGATACTCCGGTTTGTTCGGACTATCGGGGAAATGCTGCGTTTCCAGGCAAAGAGCCGCCCGGGGCGGATAACGTTGTCCGTTTTTCCCTTCAAGATTCCCCGTCATCCAGTTGCCCGTATATAATTGTACGCCCGGCTCGGTAGTGTAACATTCCATCACGATTCCGCTTTGAGGCGATACGCAGCGGGCGCAGAAAGAAAGCCCGTTTCCTTCCTTATTTAATATATAGGTATGATCGTATCCCTTGCCGAACAGCAGTTGTTCGAAGTTTTCATCTATCCGTGCGCCTACGGCAAACGGCGAACGGAAGTCCATCGGCGTCCCTTCCACCTTTTCTTTCGGTCCGTAAGGGATAGCTGTATTATCCGCAGGGAGGAAATAATCTGCGTTGATTGTCAGCAGATGATCGTTAACAGAAGGGTTGCCCGCTCCGGAAAGATTGAAATAAGAGTGATTGGTCAGGTTCAATACGGTAGGCTTACCGGTAACGGCAACATACGAAATTACCACCTCATTGTTGTCCGACAAAGAATAGGTTACTTCCACCTCTAATTTACCGGGAAAACCCTCTTCCCCGTCGGCGGAAATATAGGTCAATACGATTGTATTACCGCTTACGGATTTGACGTTCCATACAGCGGCGTTGAATCCTTTGATACCACCGTGCAGGCTGTTAGGCCCGTTGTTAATTGCCAGTTTGTCGTAAACGATACCGTCTAATTCAAACCGCCCCCCGGCAATCCGATTAGCGTAGCGTCCGCATATAGCGCCGAAGTAAGGTTCTTCGGAACAAAGATACGCATCAATCGAGTCATGCCCGGTTACTACATCAACGAAGTCACCGTTTCTGCCGGGAACCAGCAACGATACTATTTTCGCCCCATAGTTTGTTACGGTTAATTCCGCACCGTTTTTATTTGTCAGGATACAAAGTTTATTGTCTTTCCCATCTATTTGCTTCTCAAAGTTTCTTATTGCCAAGCCGGAAAGTGTTCTTTCGTTGTTCATGTATATAAAATTATTGAAATCGTGCGTAAAAATACACGGTTACTTTGTATATCTGTGTCACGGCAAGGATGTTCTATAACATGATTTACGCTATTTTTGCCAGATTTCCCAAGCGGCGAATGCTTGTAAAAGCAACATCTCCAATCCGTTCTTCACGATAGCGCCCTTCTCTTTTCCCTTCTTCATAAAAAGCGTTTCGTCGGGATTATAAAGTAAGTCATAGAGTAAATATTGGGGTGTGAGCAAATCATACGGAATATCCGGGCACGCTTCTACGTTGGGATACATACCCAGCGGCGTTGTATTGACAATTACGGTGTATTGTTCCATTATCTTAGGCGTAATTTCCCTGTATGTAATGGCGGATTCTTTCGGCGTACGCGAAACGAATGTAGAAGCGATCCCTAATTGTTTCAGCCCCTGGAATACGGCTTTCGAGGCGCCGCCTGTGCCAAGTATCAACGCTTTCCGGTGTGATTCGCCTGTTAAAGGTTCAATAGACTGCTTAAAACCGATAATATCGGAGTTATACCCTTTCAGCTTCGTTTTACCAAACATCCCCTTTGTGAATTTAATTACGTTTACGGCGCCTATCAAGCCGGCGTCTTCATCTATTTCGTCTAAAAAGGGAATCACCTGCGTTTTATAGGGGAGCGTTACGTTTAATCCTTTCAGGTCGGG
Source organism: Tannerellaceae bacterium (assembly GCA_031259845.1). Classification (GTDB taxonomy): domain Bacteria; phylum Bacteroidota; class Bacteroidia; order Bacteroidales; family Tannerellaceae; genus DFXE01. Next base: position 37,761 of record JAIRKZ010000054.1, read on the forward strand.
ATTATTTTTCAAAACAGTTTTAAGTTCCTTTATCGTGGGAATATCAAAGTTTACATATTCCGCATCCATTTTTTCGGAGGCAAACTTTTGATTGAAGAATGTCTTCGAGAATGAATGCCCAAGCGGGTTCCCGATTAATCCATATTTGTCCATTGCAGTATTATTTTTTGTTCATCCTTTTTCACCTGTATACAGCGAGCAAATCCCACCGGTAAATGTTTTCACCCCGACGCTGGTAAACCCCTGCTTTTCCAGCAACGCCTGCATTTCTTTTCCCTGCGGCGCCACCCGGACGGAGGCCGGCAGGTAGCGGTAGGCTTGTTTGTCTTTCGAAAAGAATTTACCTGCTTGCGGGATAACCCAGGCAGCGTATATTTTGTAGAGTTGCTTCATGGGGAATTTTACGGGAGAAGACAGTTCCAGTATCATTGCATGCCCGCCGGGTTTAAGCGTCCGGTACATTTCGGCAAGTCCCTTGTCAATATCTTCAAAGTTGCGGACGCCAAAGGCTACCGTTACCGCATCAAACGTATTATCCGGATAGGTAAGGGCGAGGCAATCCTGTTTTTCGAACAGGATATATCCGGTATATCCCGCGCGTTCCACCTTTTCGCGCCCTGCCTGCATCATGCCTTCGGATATATCGGCGCCTATTATCCGGGCGGTTTTCAGCGCCTTATGTATGGAGATAGCCAGGTCGCCCGTTCCGGTAGCTATATCCAGGATAAGGTTCGGAGCGAATGGCTTCAGGTAACGGACGCCTTTACGGCGCCATCCTTTGTCGAATCCTAACGAAAGCGTATGATTCAGGAAATCGTACCTGGCGGCAACCGCATCGAACATACGTTCCACCTGCCGGCCTTTCCGTTCCGCGCCGCTGTAGGGGAGAATCTTTTCAACGCCGGGTTTCATGCCGGTTCGCTGTTTGCCAGATAACCAAGAACGTTCCTTTCTATCCTTGCAAGCAGGTTTTCCGTATCTTCCTTTATAAATGTTTCGCCTGTAATATGTTCGTATAGCTCGATATATCGCTCGCTGATGCTCTGTACTACAGCCGGCGTCATTTCCGGTACGGCCTGCCCCGCCTTACCCTGGAAACCGTTGTCCATTAACCATTCACGGACAAATTCCTTAGACAGTTGTTTCTGGGGTTCGCCTTTACTGAAACGTTCTTCATATCCTTCCGTATAGAAATAACGCGACGAATCGGGCGTATGTATCTCGTCTATCAGGTAAACCTTCCCGTCGCGATGGCCAAACTCGTATTTCGTATCCACCAGGATAAGGCCTCTGCCGCCCGCTATTTCCGTTCCCCTTTTAAAAAGAGTTAACGCATATTTTTCCAATAAAGCATAATCGGCCTCGGATACGAGCCCTTGCCTCAGTATCTCTTCTTTAGAGATGTCTTCGTCGTGCAGCCCTTGTCCGGCTTTTGTTGTAGGCGTAATGATTGGTTCCGGGAAACGTTGATTCTCGCGCATGCCTCCGGGAATCCTTACGCCGCATATCTCGCGTATGCCGCTCTTATAGGCGCGCCAGGCGCTTCCGCATAAATACCCGCGTACAATCATTTCTACCGGGAAACCGGTACATTGTATACCTGCCGTAACCATCGGGTCGGGCGACGCCTGTTTCCAATTCGGGCAAATATCGGTTGTGGCGTCAAGAAACCTGGCCGCAATCTGATTCAGCATTTGCCCTTTATAAGGGATACCTTCCGGCAGCACTACGTCAAAAGCCGAGATACGGTCTGTCGCCACCATTACCAACCGTTCATTATTAATCGTGTATACATCGCGCACTTTCCCGTGGTACACTTTTTCCTGACCGGGAAACCGGAAATCTGTCCTAACTAACGCCTTGCTCATAACCTGTCTGTTTTTTGATTCATTATTTATTGCTTTCAAGCTCTTTTTTCCGTTTGGTATCAAACTTGTCATACGCTTCCACAATCCGTTGTACCAGCTTGTGACGCACAATATCGTTTTTAGTAAACGTTATCTTTCCGATGCCTTTTACATCTTTCAATACATGCATTGCCTGGATTAATCCGGAGGTAACGGCGGGAGGAAGGTCTACCTGCGTAACGTCGCCCGTTACAATCATTTTTGCATTCATCCCCAGGCGGGTAAGAAACATCTTGATTTGATGCGTCGTTGTATTCTGCGCCTCGTCCAGAATGATAACGGCGTCGCTGAGCGTCCGCCCGCGCATATAAGCCAACGGCGCTATCTGGATAACGTTGTTTTCCATATATTCTTTCAGTTTGGCTCCCGGAATCATATCCAGCAACGCATCGTATAAAGGTTGGAGGTAAGGATCCAGTTTATCCTTCATTTCTCCGGGAAGGAAACCCAGCTTTTCTCCGGCCTCAACGGCGGGGCGGCTTAGTATGATTTTCTTTGCCTCCCTGTTCTTCAATGCCCGTACGGCAAGGGCTATGGCCACAAACGTCTTCCCCGAACCGGCCGGCCCTATGGCAAATACAAGGTCGTTCTCTTCAAACGATTTAACTAAAGCTTGCTGATTTCCGGTACGCGCAACAATCGCTTTGCCGTTCATGCCGTGTATAATCAGGTTTTCCTGCTTAACCACTACCGGCGCCTTCCCTTTTATAATATCAAGAATAACTTCTTCAGACAACGAATTATATTCTTCGCAGTATTTTTCTATTTCCCTGATTTTTTTCAGAAACAGCTCCGACTCATTTTCATCGCCGATTATTTTCATCACGTTACCGCGCGCCACGACACGCAACTTCGGAAACAGCGTTTTAATCAACTGCATATTGACGTTATTTACGCCATAAAAAATAACGGGGTCTACGTTTTCAAGAATATAAATACGTTCAATCATTCACTCTGCCGCTCTGTTTTTACATTTTAACAAACAAAAGTATGAATAATTACATTCACTCGCAACGAAAGTGACAGTTTAAAGTAGCCGGGAAGTTAAAGTAGCTCTGCTTTAACCCCTTAATTTCTTTATCAACCGTTCCCTACCGGTATCCGCAACCTCTCTCCCGCGCGCGTTTTGGATTTCAGTTGATTTGCCCAACCAATTAGTGAGGTACTGATTGGTTGGCAAAAAAACAACCGAACGATTACATATTCAACGAAAACGTTATACATTTGTCGAAAAATAAATTCCAAAAAACATGAAATCACCGTTTCAATATGGTAAATTGGCCGAAGGTACAACATTCGTCAATCGTTTGAAAGAGAAACAAATGTTGAAAAATAACCTTGTTTCGGGGATTAACACGATGTTGATTTCGCCCCGCCGTTTGGGAAAATCTTCGCTTGTAAAACTTGCAACCACCGAGCTTTTGAATGAAAACAAAGAGATAAAAGTTTGCTACATAGACGCTTTTACGCTCAATACGGAAGAAGGTTTTTATCAGGCATTTGCGCGGGAAGTTATTAAATCTGCAAGCAACAGATGGGAGTCGTGGCTGACAACCGGTAAAAAATATTTGCAGGCATTGTCGCCGCGCATTTCTATCGGCAGCGACCCGATGTACGATTTTTCTATCGGGTTTGAGATGTCGGCAATTAAGGAAAATGAGTTGGAACTGCTGAATTTGCCCGAAAAAATAGCACAAGCAAAAAAAATAAAAATGATTGTCTGCATTGATGAATTTCAGAATTTTGCAAAAATGAAAACGTATCCCGAACTGGAACAAAAAATGCGAAGCGTATGGCAGCACCAGCAAAATGTAACATATTGTTTTTACGGTAGTAAACGGCACATGATGATGGAAATATTCAATTCGTCGTCAAAACCATTTTATCGCTTCGGACAAATCATGTTCCTTTCAAAAATTGCCGAGAACGAATGGGTTGATTTTATCGTCAATGCTTTTGGCAGAACCGGGAAAAGCATATCTTCGGAGTTGGCAAAAACGCTTGTAAGCAAGGTGGACTTACATTCGTGGTATGTGCAGCAGTTGTCGCATTTTGTATGGAATCTGACTGAAAATGAAGTTACGGAAGATATTTTGATGCAGGCAACAGAACAGGTTATTGACGCTAATTTGCCCTTGTATCAACGCGAATGTGAGGCGCTTTCGGCTACGCAAATCAATCTGCTTGCGGCAGTCGCGAGCGGGGAACAAATGCTTGCATCGGCCGAGGTAACGGCAAAATATCGTTTGGGCACTTCGCAAAACGTATCGAAAAACAAGAAAACATTGCAAAATGCCGATTTGCTCGAAAAGACAAAAAACGGGTTCAATTTTCTCGACCCCGTTTTTAAGCAATGGTTTGTTTCTGAATATGTAAGATAAAAGAATCAGAGGGTTCGCTGAATATTCATATTATTGAGGAATCGTGTAACTGTAAACAGTTTCGCCTTTGTGGTTGATAAAGAAAAAATGGATAGCGCTTGCATCTATCGAGCATAACGTAAAACCCGGATCGCCGCTACAAAACAGCGTTCCTTCCGTTTCCTTCACTGGTCGGGAAAGCGAAGCGGCGGAGTTCACCACATAATTGACCGACGACGATGCAGGACGAATATGCTGAAAATTATGAATATGTCCGCAGAAGTAGATATTCACTTTGTGTTTTTCGAGAATCGGAGAAAGACGCTTCTGTATATCGGCTCTTTCGGTATCCTCTTTTTTTGTGTCGGCATAAGCAGGATGATGTCCGATTACGATTTTCCATTTTTCGGAAGATTGCGTCAGTACCGAATCAATCCAGTGGAGTTGAGCAATGGCGTCTTGTTTGTGGGCATCAGGATATGTGATGCTGTCGTTACGGTACTTGTCTATCAGCGGACTTGTATCCACGAAAAGCAACCGGCATGCTACGCCGTCGTCCGATTGAAGCACACGCGTGTAATAACGCGCCGGAGCGTTCCATCGACGGCTGACGCGGGAGTAATCAAGCACTGCCTGCGTATTCCCGCGATATTCGTGATTACCGCAGATGGCATTCCATTCAATCATCAGTTCGGGATGGTCATAAATCAGTTCGTAATTGGTCATCCATAACGGGTCGGCTACGCTTTCCACGCCATCGAAATGATGGACGTCTCCGGCGGCGGCTACCATGGCAATGTCGATATGTTCGGCCGTGTAGCCCATGAGTTTGGCTATCGGTTTCTGTTCGTAGTAACCGTTACGCCCCAAATCGTTGGCGACAATAAAGTTTACGGCCGATTCCGACACATCGGGAAGAACAATGCGGGCTGCATTTTCGGTACATGCTGTAAAGAAAACAATGCCCAGTACGGTAATAATCAGTTCTAATGCCCTTTTCATACTCGTTTCATATTATTTTGTTCCTAAAACGCCGAAATGTGAAGCCGGGGCGGGCGATTTATACACCTTTCCGTTAATCGTAATTCCCGATCCGGCGAAATAAGGCGTAAAATCTGCTTTTGCGCCGCTCAAAGCAGGAGAACCGGATTGCAAGTGGAAATCCCACGCTTCATCGTAACTGTAACTCAATACGGGATTGTCGGCAAACGGGAAGTTCACAAACAGAGGGTCTTTGTCTCCGGCAGCGTTTCCACGAACATCGTGTTCGCTATATACCACATCTGCTACGCCGGGTTTAAATCCGTCGAAAGCCAGAACGGTTCCGTTGGCGATATGTTGAGGAATAGCGCTTTGGGCGTTCCCCGAAGCATAATAGTTATAGTCTATTTTGCTGTTCAAATCGGGACCGTCGGTGGCATCGATACCAAAGTTCGGCGCTTTGGCGGCAAACATGCTGTTTACTATCAGATTGTTGTACACGTTCACCAGGCAGCCGGATTCAGCCCATACCGAGCCGCCTTTGGGTTTATTGGGGTCGCGACGCCAGCCTGAATTGACAATCGTATTGTTGTAGGCGTTGATTTGCGCCTGAAAACGTGCTCCTCCGTCGGCTCCGGAGTTCGACAGTTTGAAGCCGTTGGTGTTGGGGCTGTACATCAGATTGCGGGTAGCATCCACCTTGCAACCGGCCTTGACATTGATGGCTTCACCTCCGGCTTCACCGACAGCGTAAAACAGGTTGCCGGCGAAAATACAGCTTCCACCCTGCACGTAAATAGCATCTTCGCCCGTATAGCGGAATGTAGAATTGACAATCACGTATCGTCCGGCGGGATTATTGGTATTGAATGCCACCATTCCTTCACCTCCGGCAGGCTTGAACAGTCCGGCTACAACCGAAGGAGATGTGCGGGTAGTGACGGCGCCGGTGTATTCAACCAGTATGTGGTCGAAAATAATCTCGCCGCATGTACCGCTTCCGATGATGCCACCCCAAAGACGGGCAAAATAGTTTTCGGGTTTACGTTTGTCTGCCGGCACGGTGAATGTAACGGGCGCTTCTTCGGAACCGTAGCAGTAAAGATTGCCGTTGACGATAAACTCAATTTTCGTATCGTTGGCGTCTTGACCGTCCGTGCCAACAATCACTTCTACGCCTTCTTCGATGGTCAGGGTTTTACCGGCAGGCACATGGATATGTCCCGTTACGTTAATAACGGAATATTTTTCCCATACGCCTTCTACCTCTCCCGCTTTCGTCACAGGGTCGTTGAGCGTGACCGTTACGGAACAGGTAGCTTTTTCGCCGTTTTCGGCAGCAGTTACAACAATCGTAGCGCTTCCCGGTTTAAGGGCTATCACGGCGCCGTCATTGCCTACGCTGGCGACGTCTTCATTCTGACTGCTCCACGTAACGTTTTTGTTTGCAGCATTTTCCGGGAAAAATGTTACCGTGAGTGTTTCGCTTGCTCCCGGTTTAAGCGTTAGCGCTGTTTTCGACAGCGCAATTCCCTTTATGGAAAGGTCGTCTTCCGCATCTTTTGAGCATCCGCCAAACAACAGCGTTGCGGTTGCAAGTAACATAAATGATAATCTAATCTTTTTCATTGTTATAAAGAATTTAATTATATATTTCAAAGTTTATATCTGATTCCTGCTTGCAGGTTCTGGCCGTAATAATCGCGTCTCACAAGGGTTCCGCCCTGATGATTTTCGTAACCTTCGATACGGCTGTTGGAGGGATTATCCTTTTTGAGATAATGTACCATCGGCGTATCTAACAGATTAGTTGCCTTCACGAATAAAGTCAGTCCTGTCTTGAATTTCTTTTCTATCGAAGCGTCCAACTGAAAATATCCGCTTTGCCATATATCGTTATCGAGATAGCGCGAAACGGCATACATGCGGTCTCCCGTGTATGAAAAAGCGAGTTGTCCGTCCCAGCCGTATTGTGTATCCTTATACAGCAGCGAAAGATTTGCTACGTGCCGGGCTTGTCCGTTTAAGGGACGGGTTTGATTGACGTTTTTAACCAATACCTTTTCGGAAGACGAAGGGTCGGGATTATTGTAATTGAACAGTTTGGTAGTGGTTATCGCCGAGTGTGTGAACGTATAATTTCCTTTCACGCCAAAGGAATGGAAATATTTGGTGATATCGATTTCCATGCCGTAGTTTGAAGCGTTGCCGAAATTGGCAGGCATGTAAAACGTACCCTGTCCCTGCGTAATCATCCCGTACTCAATCGGATTTTCAATCTTTTTATAGAACAGTCCGAGCATAAACTGTTCCGAAGGACGGGGGAAATATTCATACCTCAGGTCGATATTGTGTGCTATGGTGTGTTGCAAATCAGGATTTCCCATTTCGGTATAATCTTCGTTGATAATGCGGTAGGGAACGATCTCGAAAAAACCCGGACGGTTGATTGACTTGTAATACGATGCCCTGATGTTGTTGTTCGCCAGAGGCGAATATTTCAAGTGCACATCCGGCAAATAATCGGTATAAACCTGGTTGCCGGAGTTTTTAACGCCTTCTACGGCATATTTCAGAAAATATCCCTGATCGGTATTTTCAATGCGCAAACCTGCGATAACCTGCAGATTGTTGATTACTGTTTTGGCCTGTCCGTAGCCTGCGGCGATTCGTTCCGAAGCATCGTAGTTCAACGGATTGCCCACCGCGCCGAAAGGAGTGAAAACGGTGAAGCGGATTTCGCTGTAATCGTTCCAGTCCACGCCTTTAATCAGGTTGTTACGCATTCCCTCCTCCTTTGATTCATCATAGGGACGGAAATCGTATTGATTGAAGAAATTGGAGCGCTGCTTGTCTCGATAAAGCCCGCCGGCGGAAAAGTCCATTTTAATTTTTCCTGCCACGGCGCTGTAAACGATGTTGAGGTATACCGCCTTGTCGTTGTCGGTATTATGTTCCCAGCGCCGGTCGGCCCCTCCGAGTGTTACCACGGATATGGGATTCGCCTGATAGTTGCGGACGGAGGTAACCGTGTGTACGGAAGCATTGTCGGGTGTTTCGCTGAAAGCCCGGGAGTACACCGCCGACCAGTCGGTTTTGAGCGTTTCCGAAAGGAAATAATGTGTTCCTTTCAGCGTGGAATTGAGAATTTGCTGATGATTCAGGCGAAAACGTGTATCGTAACTCAGGTTGTAATCGCCCTGACCGGGATTGTAGCCGATGTTGAGGTCTATTTTGCTGTTATCACGCACTTGGGCGTTGCTGAAATCCATATATGCATTATACCACTGTATTTTATGCTGTAGCGAAAAACGCCAGTCGAATTTGGCGTGCAATCCGTAGCGGGTCTGACGTTCGGAATAAGTGCGGTCGTTTTTGTCGGTCAATACGGGCAGGTTCGAAGCATCACTTGTTGCGGTGGATGTACCGTAGAAAACGCAGTCGCTTCCCCGGTAACTGTTCTGATAGCTTCCGGCAAGCATGATTCCCAGGCGGTCGTGTATCAGGCGGTCGCCATACGAGAATCCTCCGAAGAGATTCGCCGGCGCTTTCCCTGTGTTCAACCGTATCAATTCTCCCGAAAAATCGCGCGGCTTTGCGGGATAACTTTCACCGTACACCTCATAAGGCGATTGTTTGGAAATCCCTTTCGTATCGAAAGAATAGAAATCACGCTCCAGAAACAGGGCATTGTATCCTGTCGACAGGTTGGCGGTGATCTGACGGTGGGGTGGGGCATCTTTCATTACCATATTGACGGCTCCGCCAATAGCATCGCCTTCCATGTCGGCGGTCAGGGCTTTGGTAACTTCCAGACGATCCAACAGTTCGGAAGGGAAAATGTCGAGCGGCACAAAACGGTTTTTATTGTCGGGGCTCGGAATTTTTACGCCATTTACCAACGTGTAATTATATCGTTTATCCATTCCCCGCAGAATAGCGTATTGGCCGTCTCCGCTGCTGTTGCGCTCCACCGTGACGCCCGAAACACGCTGTATCACGTTTGCCACCGTCATGTCGGGCGACATCTCAATCGCTTTTGTGCTCACAATGTTCATAACGTTCGACGACAACCGTTCGAGGCTTCGTGCGCCTGTTTCCGTATCGTTAATCGCATAACCGTACACCACCACTTCGTTAATTTCGCTATAAGCGGGTTCGAGCAGGATGGTCAATTTGTCCGAAACGCTTTGAACGGTATATTCCACCGTCTTGTACCCAAGATAACTGCAAATCAATGTGCAGCGCTCCGCATTGGCTTCGATCGAAAAACTTCCGTCTAAACCGGTTACAACTCCCCGTCCCGGATTGTCTTTCACGAAGACAGTTGCGCCGACCAATTCTTCACCTGTTTCCGAATCCTTCACAATCCCCCTGACCGGCATTGCCATTAACATATTAGCCTCCAAAAGCAAACAAGCAAACAGAATATATTTCATACTTATACCTTAATTTTCTATCACTTCGACGCCAAAGGTATGGTAACGATTTTAAGAAAACGTTTCGGATTTGTTACGAAATTGGGAATAATGCGTTCGGAACATGGGCCGTAGCCTGAGGATACGGCATTACCGGCATAATGCGCAAAATATCGTGAAACCGGCGCCTTAAAAACATGAATATATTTTCTCATTTTCCATATTTTGCTTATTCGGTGAAAATCAGATATCTTTGGTCCTGTTATTTTGTTGATATGTGAAGATGTATGCTTTTAAAACGAATCAAATATACTTTGGCAATCCTGATTGCCTGCACTTTCTGCCTGTATGCGGGCGACATAGCTGTTCGCCGGATACCGGTTGCCGAACAGTTGCCCTCCAATACCGTTTACCGGATGTTTCAGGACAAGGAGGGATATATCTGGCTAGGTACGCAGAACGGATTTTGCCGTTACGACGGTTATGAGATGAAAAGTTTCCGCTCGGAAGTTACCGGTCCGACTTTTCCGTCCAATTTTATTACGGGCGGTTTTGCCGAAGATACATTGAACCACACCCTCTGGATAGGAACCGAAAAGGGCGTACTGATATTGGACATACATACTTGTACGGCTATTCTGCCGGATACGGTTTTATTGGGTGGGGCGCCTGTTCGGCAGATACTGTATGATGCCGGTGACGTATGGGTCTGTTCCGACTTAGGGCTATCGCCTGCTGCAACAAACCGCCTATCCGTCATGGCTTTACCCGGTAACGCAAGGCGCAACCACCATTTGGGAGCGGTTAAATTCCTATACACATTCCGGCGGTTTCGGAGGAAATAACCGGATGAATTCTTTCAACCACTATTCATTCGGCGCAGTCGGAGCGTGGATGTGCGGCTATTCCTTAGGCATTGAACGTGATGAAAATCATCCGGGATTTAAACGTTTCATCCTGCAACCCGAACCTGACCCGACAGGAGAAATGACCGGCGCGGAAGGATATTACGATTCCATGTACGGACGGATAGAAAGCGCATGGAATATCTCCGGAGACAGTTGTTTTTATCGTTTTGTCGTTCCTGCAAATACTTCCGCCGTTTTGTACCTGAAAGCAAATTCAATCCATAACATTGCGGAAAACGGGAAAGCGCTAAGTTTATCCAAAGGAGTAAAATATGCAGGTTTCAACAACGGCAAACACATCTTCGAACTGCAATCGGGAATCTATAATATCAAAGGTGCATGAATGGAACGCCGTAAAATATTTTCCCCTCTCATTTGTCTTTAATAAAGAAGAGAGTAATCTCGTAATGTTAAATTAAAGAAATGCATATATGCTGATAATTTAGATGAATCATGAAATATATAACCGTCATATTAGTTCTGGCAGTTCTGCTATCCCTGATAACAGGTGCGGTTATCTATCTGTCAAGCAGATTTTCGCCGATTAATAAAAAACCACAAACAATAAGCGAATATGAAAATAAAGAAACTCAATCCACGATATATTAAAATTTTGAAGATGTTCCATATCTTTTTGGCATTCTGTTAGATAATTGGTGGTTTAATGCTCTGTTTATTGCTTTTTATAACCCGTCCCGAATCGGGTGACGAACTTTATATGCGTTCGAGGATATTGCAAATAGTGGACGACTATTTTATCATTCCCGGCGCTTTCGGGGCCTTTATGACAGGATTGATATACAGTATATGGACTAATTGGGGATTTTTCAGGCATCCATGGATTATTGTAAAATGGGTCATGATAATCCTGCAAACGATATTCGGAATAATGCTGGGATCGTTCATAAACGATAATGTTGTCATTGCCGACCAACTCAGGGATGCTGCCCTGACCGATCCCCTGTTTTCCTCGAAAACATGCGGACAAGTATGCTGTGGGGAAGTATTTAGACAGTATTCCTGTTAGGTAGTAATCGTCATTTCAGTACAAAAGCCGTGGAAAAAGAAGAAAGCAAAATGAATTCGGCTCTCCTGTTTTCCGCAATGCAACACCCTAAAAAAAATTATTGATAATTTGGATGATTTCGGTTTGTTGCTCATCCATTTTTAGTAACTGATGTTTTGTGTGTTTTGATTCGGGAAGTTGATAAGTCAGTTGATAGATGTTGTGAGTTATTTCGGCGGCTGTCTTTAGGGATAATGTTGATTTTGATCTGTATAATGCTGTTTTAAGTTCTTTATAAACGCAATATGCGGTAAATGCAATGCAAATATGCGCCTCAATTCTTTTGATAACGATAATTCTGCCGAAAACAAGTTCAGGGCCAGGTGAATGACTTGATATATTTATTTCCTTCGTATTTCTTGACAAACCAATCAAATTGGATTTTGGGAAAATGCGCGCATAATTGCGTGAAGACATATTGACCAGAGTGCAGAGTCGAACCATAACTATATGTATCTGAATATATGATTGTTATATGTATTGTTGACGAATTTTAGCGAACACTGATGTACGGCTTTATAGCTTTTTAGTATTGAAAGCCTGTTAATATCACTTGGTTCTCCCCAAGACTCAATGCACATTCATTGAAGTTCATTATTTTTTCATCGTTCATTTTTTTGTATTTTTAAAATAAACTTCTAAGCAGAAAGCAGAAATAAGCAGAGTATAGCGAATTGGCTGAATCAGTGCTTATTACGCTCTGTTTTGCTTTGTATTGCAACAAGCGAAAAAACAGAATTAAGCAGAACACAGCAGGAGTTCCGTTACCATCTCGTTACTTGGGAATAAACGCATGTTTCTTACTAATCGGTTTTTATTCAGCGATTTGCGTAGTTTTGCATACCATCAGATAACTCAATGATAACTAATTTTGTAACCAGAAAAAACATTGAGTTATGAGGTCAACATTCAAAGTATTATTTTACGTAAAGAAAGGCAGCGAGAAACCAAACGGAAACCTGCCTTTGATGTGCCGTATTACAGTGGACGGCGAGGTTAAACAGTTCAGCTGCAAAATGGACGTTCCGCTCAACCTCTGGGATGTAAAGAATAACCGTGCATCAGGGAAGAGCGCAGAAGCGCAGAAAATCAACCATGCTATCGACAGAATCCGTGTGGATGTAAATCGCCGTTATCAGGAACTGATGCAGACGGACGGCTACGTTACCGCCACCAAGTTGAAAAATGCCTATCTCGGAATCGGAATAAAGCAGGAAACACTCCTGAAGCTGTTCGAACAGCATAATGCCGAGTTTGAGAAGAGAGTGGGCTATAGCCGTGCACAGGGTACTTTCGCCCGCTATCGTACCGTCT
>JAIRKZ010000099.1 GCA_031259845.1 Tannerellaceae bacterium
AAATAGACTGTGTGCAATTTCTTTTGAATTTTTCCACAGGGATATTGAAATCTTTCGTAATTTAACCGCCGGATTTCTTCTTCGCAGAGATTCATTTCTGTAAGCATCTTTTTATTGGAATTGCTTATGCTGTTCGTTCAAATATAATTTCTATTTTGCTCATTTGTAAAGAGTTACGAATGAGATGAGAAATGGTATAATAATCTGATAAACAACAAAATGCGCGCAAATTACTTGACTGAAAAGCATAAGCAGTCTAATTATTATCCGTGTCAAGCTGAAACTCCAAGGGAAAGTTAACTTATGGATTTACATATATCCAGGCATCCGCATATTTAGGGTTTTTACGAAGTTTAGCCATATAAGCGTTTGCTTTCTCTCGACTGTAGAATTTATTTGCATAAATACGGATTTTACTTCCCCCCATTAATTTATTGGCTCTTTTGAATACCGCCCGGTCCATAGCGGCAAGGTAGTCATTGGCCTGTTTATTTGTATTTACGCTACTTACAATTATATAATACTGCAGCACATTGGTTGATGCTTGTATGCCGCCCGTAGCAGGTTTTGAAGCAGCTCGAGGTGAAGTGGAAACCATTTCGACAGGAATAAAACTGGCGGTATAGGCTTGGGTCTCTATATCTTTTACGGGAGTAGATATGATCAGGAACAACATAATAGCCGCCGCCACAGATGCAATTCCACGAAGTAGTTTCCGGTTGACGGGGATGTAAAATGTATCTTTCCGCGCTTTTTTTCCGGCTACAAGGAGCGCCTCTTCTTCTTCGCGTTGTAAGGCGTATAATGTTCTCAACCGGAAAGAGGTCAATCCATACGATTCCGTACTGAACGGATTCGTATCATTCGGCTGGAAAATAATCTCTCCTTCCCTCCCGCTACGAAATGTACCGATAGTGCCTAACGAAACATTCATTCCTTTAGACAGGATTTCCGTCATTTCGTTTATATCATCCTTTAGCATACGATAAGCATGCTGATAATCCACGCCGTACTTTGTTATATAAGACTCTACCAGCAAACCGTCATTATGCCGGATCGTTGTATTAAATGAAATTTCCTTATGCGTAGGATGAAATGAATGGTCATCCACACGATATGAAGCGGAAACTGTTTGTAATACAAAACCTCCAAACTGCGGTACAGTTACAAAATCCTGTACCATCAATAATCTTTCAAGATGCGGAACTATTCTTAACATACGGCAAATATAGAATTAAATATTAGAATAACAATATCATCAGGGCAACCGCATCAAATTTTTAAGAGTTTTTTCAGATATCCTATATCCAAAGCTGCTTTATAAAGTCTCTTCCTAATACTGTGTTTATCTTTCTGCTCAGATACGATGTGTAAGGCCATTTTCCTTAGAACAGAAAGGTTTTGTGAGGCATATCCTGCTCTGGCACGGCAGGCATCCTCTTTAAAAGTCACATCCAAATGCCAGTGTAACTGGTTTTCTATACTCCAGTGACCTCTGATAAGCGAGCAGAAATAAGCCGCCTTTGTTTCCTGCTCATCACTGATATAATATCGAACCTCTTGCGTGAACTTTCCCTGTACTTCGCGTTTGGCTTCCAGGCGGATGAGTTTTTTCAGATTTCTCCATGGCGCAAGGGTCTCTTCCATCAGGAATTTACAAGCAGGAAGTATGCTGCATTTCCGGGTTTCTATGCGCCCGTGATCTGCCTCTAGCGTTTCATATATATCATACCCGCCGTGCATTTTAAAAGCGCATTCCACATCTTCAAACAAAGACTGCTGATTGTTTTTCAATGCTAATAAACAGTGTCCGTTTTTCTCTACAATCAAATCTGCTATTTCACGTTGAGTCCCCATCGCATCAATGGATACGACCGCATCTGTTATATCTATGGAGTCCAGTGCCGCAGGAATGGCCGTAATCTCATTGGACTAATCTTCAACTCTCTTTTGAGCCATACATAAACGGTTTTCACTCACCCAAACATTTAACAGATACAAACCTCTGTTACCCCGGATAGCAGGAGAAACACCCCGCTGTTTTTTACCGTCTATAACGATTTGTTTATCGGACAGCTCTGTAAGAATATGATTACCATAAACATGTAAACAGGATTCCAGTTCATCGGGATTAATACTTTTGAATACACGTTCAAAGGTGTCTTCCGACGGGATGCCATTAGGTAAAGACAACAAATCACCCAGGGAAGAGCCGCATTCAAGACCAAACAACCGCATATCCTGATAATCGGAACCCCCTGTTAAATAAGTACATAAACCAATCAATAATATATCGGACAGCAAATGAAGACAACGACCCGTAACATGAGGATCGGTAACTTCGGAAAAATAGTTAGATGTTTTCATGCCGGCAAAGATAATTCTTTTAACTCAATAGATTATTTTGGTGCGGTTGCCCTGATTTCCCAATTATTCGTGATAAAATGATAGATTCGTCCTTTTTCGTCCCGGTAAGTTACCCGGCGCAGGCAAAACGGTATGAGTTCCTTTCCCTGTTTGTATGTCAAATGGATATGTTCTTCCCTTATCACACAGGCTTTTTTTCTGTCCGCCAAGTCCTCCGGTGGGCATTCGTATAGCGTTTCAATCACTTCCGGTTTTGCGTTTTTCTTCTGACTGGTAACAAAAAACACACCCTTCCGCGTCCATTCTGCAAACTGTTGGTAGATATTATACGCCCGGGTCCATCGTTACCATACTGCCCCTGTTTAACGGGAGTTTGGACAGGAATTTCCTGTCGTGCATTTTTGCCTCGCTTATGGTGGCGAATTTGGCGCTGTCGGCATGCACGTCGGTCAGTAAATGTACTTTTAATCCGCCTTTTTTCTTCCCATCCCCTTTCGGATTGCGTCCCACGCCTTTCATAACCTCGGAAAACAGCGATACTGTCCTCGAATCGAAGGCGTAAAACTCTTCAAAGGGCACTCCCTTCACCCGGCTGACCGACAAAAGCGGCTGGAAATAATCATCAGCTTAAAGTAAAACTCCCTGAACAACGATTCGTCGCGCTTGCGCAAGCCATCGTCCGCCGTACTCCTGGCAGGCGAACAATCCATGCCCAAATAATTCAACTTGCCTTCCAGCGCACGCATCCCGTCGCATACTTCTCCCATCGAATCACAGCGCGAAAATATCCCGAACAGCAGGGTGACCAACTCGTCCCATGAACTGAAGGCCTTGTAATATTTGTCGCTTCCCTTCTTTTTTACCAACACTTCAAATGCTTCCCGCGGTATCATTTGGATGATTTGTTTGAATACCGGCTGACCGACTAAATGCTTTTGGCTGTCTTTGCCCATAAGTTGTAACTTTTTATTGTATTGCAACAAAATTACAACTTGGGGGCGACCTGCAAGGGCCGCCCTTTTTATCCCTGATTTTTTAGTCGGTCAGTAGTGATTTTATATAATGACAGCGGTATGTCGTAAACGTTATGCCTGTTGAAACCGGAAACAGGGATGCCCGAAAGTTCGCAAACGGATGACGTTTCCTGCATGATACGCAACGACTTGTATTCGGAAGAATGATATACGCTACGGGTAATGAGCAACGCCAGCGCCTGGCGGACGAAATCTTCATCCCAGCCTTGCCTTCGCAGGAAAGAGGCCATGTCCAACTGGGCAAGGGCTTGATGGCAGCACCATTCGGCGCCCATCTCGCGGGCTTCCCGGTTTTCTATCGTCTCCGGATCAACAAGTTTACTCTCACGCTCTATACGGTGCATGTCCTTTTTACGGTCAATGTCTATCCTGCCCTGTGATACCATCATCCCCCAGAGCAGATTTATCTGCTCCCTGACAACCGGTTCGTATCCGTCCGTCGTACATTCAAAAAGCTCGCACTCTCCCCTGTGCTCCATCCGGCAAGTTAAACCCGGCGATACCTGGCGGAGTTGCTCTCCGCTCAGACCCCTGATGAAGCCGGGGGAAAGAACAATGCGGCTGCGGACGATGCCGGACGCATCACGGCATGTCTCTTTCAAGCGGTAGCAGGGATCATCCGTAGCCGTTGCCGCGTTATGGCGATATGTTGCAGAAAAATGCATGCATCAAAGGTCTGATATTTAATCCGTTTCTCCAACAAAAATTAGGCGCTACAATTGAACTTCGCAAAACTAACTATTATTCATTATCAGCAACTTGTCTTTTTACAGACTTCTTCCTTAACAATTGAAGCACAAAAAAACAACGCTTTTTTAACTGTGTTTTAACACCTTGAAAAGGAACACCGGAAAGTTGGGTTAAGGTTTGAAAGCAACGGAATGCTCTGTGGGCGATGATGTGTTCTATTTTTCTAATCGGGAACTGCAAAACTAGTGGATAGCTCTGTCTGTCACCATCATATCGGGTCGCAAACCACAGAAGTCAGGTTGTCTTTCAGGGACGAAGCCACTGGTTAATTTTCGACTACACTGCATTCTGTTGTCTTTTTAACAAACAAAGGTACACAGGATTTGAGATAAACCATCAGTTACAGTTATGTCGTTCAACAAGGATTGGGTAAAATCAGTTAGTTTTGGTTATCTTTGTAACCGAACATGGAAAAATTATTAAATCAGTTGAATGACAACCAGCGCGAAGCAGTGCTGTATACCGATGGGCCGGAACTGGTTATCGCCGGAGCGGGGTCGGGCAAAACGCGTGTGCTTACCTATAAGATAGCTTATCTTTTGCAACAGGGAATGGCTCCTTATCATATTTTGGCATTGACGTTTACCAACAAGGCGGCACGCGAAATGAAAGAGCGTATCGTTGCGCTTACAGACCCCTCTAAAGCGCACAGGTTATGGATGGGGACTTTTCATTCTGTTTTTTCGCGCATTTTACGAACCGAAGCCGGACGGATAGGCTATCCGTCTAATTTTACCATTTACGACTCTGCCGATTCGAAAAGTTTGCTGAAATCAATCATCAAAGAGATGAAACTGGATGATAAGACGTATCGCCCGGGAATCATACAATCCCGTATATCCAAGGCCAAGAATGCGCTGGTGACAAGTAATATGTATGGCCAAAACAAAGAGCTGGTACAGGGCGATATAAATGCCAAAGTCCCCATGATACGCGATATATACCGGATGTACCAAGGTCGCTGTTTCCAGGCCGGAGCCATGGATTTTGACGACCTGCTGCTGCAAACAAACATTTTATTCCGAAACCATCCCGACGTGTTAACGAAATACCGTAGCCATTTCCAATACATCTTAGTGGATGAATACCAGGATACCAATCAGGCACAACACCTGATTGTTCAGCAATTATCGGAAGAACACCGCCGGATATGCGTAGTGGGCGACGATGCGCAAAGTATTTATTCCTTCCGGGGAGCCAATATAGATAATGTATTACAGCTTAAAAATATTTATCCCGACTTACGGATATTCAAATTAGAACAGAATTACCGTTCTACGCAGAATATCGTGGATGCAGCCAACAGCCTGATCCGTAAAAACAAAGAACAGATACCCAAAACGGTTTATTCCGAAAAAGAAAAAGGCAGCAAGCCCTTCCTCGCCTCTTCGTATTCGGATTATGAAGAAGCCTATATCGTAGCCTCCAAAATAGATGAACTGAGGATGGGAGGGAGGCATTATTCGTATGCCGATTTTGCCGTATTATACCGTACAAACGCCCAATCCCGTATTTTGGAAGAAGCTCTTCGCAAGCGGAATATCCCCTATAAAATATATGGCGGACTGTCTTTCTATCAGCGGAAAGAGATAAAAGACGTCATCGCTTACCTGCGCCTCGTCATTAATCCGCACGACGAAGAGGCCTTAAAGCGTATCATCAATTATCCGGCCCGCGGAATAGGGGATACCACCGTAGGCAAATTGATAACGGCCGCCAGTGAGAACGCGGTGAGCTTATGGACAGTCCTTGAACAGCCAGACGCCTATTCTTTGCCCTTAAACAGCGGAACGCTTAAAAAGCTGACGGCGTTCAGGGAAATGATAGAGGGATTTATCGTCCGCAACAAAGAATTACAGGCCGATGAAATAACGCAGGTCGTAATAAAAGAGAGCGGCATGGCAAGCGAGCTGTTTCAAGACCGCTCGGTAGAAGGCGTCAGCCGGCAGGAGAATATGGAAGAACTGCTGAAAGGCATCTCGGAGTATATCGATATCAGGCGTGAAGAAGGCATGGAACAGATTACATTAGCCGATTTCTTATCCGAAGTATCCCTGTTGACCGACCAGGACAATGACAAAGAGGAAAACGCCAATAAGGTAACGCTCATGACGATACACGCCGCCAAGGGCTTGGAATTTAAGAACGTCATAATCGTAGGCTTGGAAGAAGACTTGTTTCCTTCGCTTATGTCGGGCAACAATCCGAAGGCGATAGAGGAGGAGAGGCGTTTGCTTTATGTAGCCATTACCCGTGCGGAAGAAAACTGCATCCTTACCTATGCCAAGAGCCGTTTCCGTAACGGAAAGAGTAATATGTGTTCGCCCAGCCGGTTTTTAAAGGATATAGATGCAAAATACCTTCATAGGCCGGAAGACGCCGCCCAGGATAGTTTTTTTACAAAAAGGGAACCCGCCCGCCCGGCGGCTTTTACATCTCCGTTTCAGCAACCCAAAGCGGCAGAACCGCCTGTTCAACCGGAAGAAACGGCTTCACCGGAAGAAATATCCGGTTTGAAAGCAGGCATGAAAGTACGGCACGACCGCTTTGGGACAGGTGAAATTATCGCTCTCGAAGGAAGTGGCGGAAACATGAAAGCCACCGTTCACTTCCCTAACTTCGGACAAAAACAATTACTTTTAAAGTTTGCCCGTTTAACCATTATCCGGTAAAGGCCGCCGCTTATCGCCTGCCGGGATGAAAAGGAATTGCATACTGTATGCCTGCCCAGCCGGTTATCGAAGA
Organism: Tannerellaceae bacterium; assembly: GCA_031259845.1. Lineage (GTDB taxonomy): Bacteria > Bacteroidota > Bacteroidia > Bacteroidales > Tannerellaceae > DFXE01. The sequence continues at coordinate 6,897 of JAIRKZ010000099.1, forward strand.
CGTATCTCTGCTAAAGCTGCTTATATAGTTTATCTTCACAAACAGGCTGTCTTTCCCTGCGGCCCGCTCTTTCGCGGCAATATCAGACAAATTAAAAGCATTGATAAAAAGCCTGTCGGGCGCGCCTGTTTTTTGCTCGTCGGCGCCGGGGCTTTTAAATACCCGCAGGTACAGATTGTATACCGGGTTGTTGTTAGCATCTGTGCCACTGGGTTCTTTTTTGGCATTATAGGCCAGCTCGAAGAGGTTTTGCAACTGAAAGGAATCAACAGGATGTATGGTGTATAAGAAAAGGCGGTCGAGGATATAAGCATACCCTTGCTGTATCTCTTTGATAAGGCGTTCGCTTCTGAACAGGGTGGTGGTATCCAGCTCGTTTACTACCGTATATAAAGGAACGCCGCTTGCTTCAAGCAGGTCTACCGTAAAGAAACCGGCTTGCCTGCCCGAATCGGCATTGACGCCCAGGCTGTAATCAAGATTGTATTTTAGCAATAAACAATCGCCGTTATCAACCCCCGACAACTGGCTGGAATAAATGAAGATGCTGTCTTTAAGCTGTACTTTTACCTCATTACCCGATTTCATCACTACGCCCGGCTGATTGGCAATGGTTATTTTCTGGTTGCTGTCTCCCAGGCAAGACGTGATAAGTATCACAGCCAACAGGCTCCATAGAATGACTATACTGATTTTCTTCATATTATTTTTTATTTTTTTAATGCAAATACAAACGTATCCGGGAACTATTGCCAGACGTACCACGCCGGATGGTTACGCTCGCCTTTGCAGCCGGGTACGGGCGCAAAGGCGAGCGATCAAAAAAACTTGGAATATATCTGTTTATTTCGCTATTCTTTCGAGCCATTTCAGCATAGCCAGCATTGTACTCATTGAAATAAGGCAGGCCGTTACGAATACGCACCAGGTTGCCCAAACAGGTATGTTTTCATAGAATATAGTGCCGAGTATCAACAACTGGTTTCCCAAAGCGGTAGCGCCCAGCCAGCATCCCTGCATGATTCCCTGATATTGCGGAGGAGCTACTTTTGAAACAAAAGACAGGCCTAACGGGCTGATGAATAATTCGGCTACAGTCAGGATAAAATAAGTTCCGATCAGTAAAAATGGCGTTACGCGCATGGCGGCAGACAGCCCGCCCATCGCTTTCACTTCGTCTGCGCCCGGAAGTCTGGTAGAACCAAGGGCCATAACAATGAATGCAATGGCTGCAATTCCCATACCGATGGCTATTTTTCTTGGCGTGGAAGGTTCTTTGCCACGGCTCCTGAGCCAGCCAAAGAAACCGATAACAACAGGAGTGAGGAATACAACAAAGAAAGGATTGAAAAACTGGAATACTTCAGCTCCCTCAATGCTTGTGAAGCCTAAATCGAATTTTAACCAATTCAGATTCGTATAGTCGTTAGCAAAAAAGGTTAATGTAACGCCGTTTTGGTGAAATGAAAACCAAAAGAATATAACTACTGCAAAGACAGCAAATAAGGCATATAAACGCTGGCGTATTTCCTGAACGGGCATTTGAGGTGTATTCGCAGCATTGCTTTCGTTACCTTTGATAGCTTTTAATGCCGGATCCGGTAATTTGGCTTTATTGGATAAGAAAACAACCAGCGATATAAGCATGGCAATAACGGCAGCGGCAAAAGCATAATGGAACCCGGTATTGAATACATCCAGGTATTGATTGGCAAAAGCTGTTAAATCGGCAGGCGCCTGCTGGCTTACCTCGGCAGAGAGCGCAGTAAACCGCCCTGCGGCTTCCGGCGAAACAGTTCCTTTCAGAAATTGATGGCAAAGGGCAGGCAAGTCTGAATTATAGGTAAATCCGTGAACGCCTACCCACCAGTTGCGAATACCTACGGCAATTAGCGGTGCAAACAAGGCGCCTACGTTGATAAACATATAAAAAATCTGGAACCCCGTATCCCTTTTCTCTGTATACGCAGGGTCATCATACATCTGCCCTACAACAGCCTGAAGGTTTCCTTTGAATAAACCGTTGCCGAAAGCGATAACCAACAATCCGATACAGGTTAAGGTAAGAAATAAAGGCAGGTTGGGCACGGGCGTTGGAGTGGGTATCGCCAGCAGGGCATAACCGACGGACATACACAGCAAACCGGCTAAAATGGTTCCCTTGTATTTCTTTGTTTTGTCTGCAATCAATCCTCCGGCCAAAGCCAAAAGATAGATCAAGGCATAGAAAATGGAATAAATAATGGTTGATTGCGTTTTTTCCAATCCGAATTTCGACATGAGGAATAATGACAGGATGGCCATCATGATGTAAAATCCGAAGCGTTCGCCCATATTAGAGAGAGCGGCTCCAATGAGTCCTTTGGGATGATTCTTAAACATGTGTTTTTATGTTTTTAAAGTTAATAATAGTTCGTTCTTCATTGAATGACTTGTTTGATGGCGCCGGTTTCGGGATAGAAAAACACTTTGACGGGCGCTTTCTTATCTTCGAACATAACGGGGGCTAATCCTTCGCGGCTGCCGAACTGTATGATTTGGACTTCTCCTTTAAATAATACTTTTTTATTCATCGCGATATCTACAACCGCCTTACCCGGAATGTTATAGATAATGCCTTTCATTGACTTTTCTTTCTTTTCCGCTTCTTTCGGGTCTAATACCGGGGCTTTTTCGGTAGCTTTCAGGTTCATATATACCGGCGTTCCTCCCAAATCGTCGGCTGCAACGATTCCTAATTTATCGGAGAAACGGAAAAGCACCTCCCTGTCGAGATTGTCATAAGGCGTTATGGAAACGTCGTAGTAATCTGTTTCTTTTGTACAAATACCGGTGAAGAGGTTTGTCAGCGCTTTTTCCTGTTCTTCCAATTGCTGGATAACGAGTTGCAGGGCTTGCCCGTCGGGAGGTAAATTGTCGGCCTCTCCCGTGAGGATGTTCATACGGCTTTCACGGATACGGTAGATTTGTCTGGCGGCCACTTCCGCCTGTTTCGCTATGGAACCGGCCATAAGGAGTTCTTCCGAAAATATGGATATATCGGTAGCTTTAACAGGCCCGGCTTTGCCTTTCTGCACATTTCCCGGTTCGGATGCGGGAGGCGTATATTCGGCATTTATGGTACAGAGCATACCGTCTTCGGTAAGGCAGGCATAAGGGGCGGAGGTTCCCGGTTTAAATTCTACTATGTAGGTTTGCTCCGGGTCTGGTATGCCTTTGTTGATAAGGGTTACGTTTTCCAATTCGTAATATACTTTGTCTTCTTCTATCGGATTTTTTACGCCGAGGTATTTTTCAGCATATCTGTAATAAGGGCCTGCCTTGCATGTGTTTTTTATTACCTCTGCGTTTATCAGTAAAGACGTTTTGGGCAGGGAATAAGTAATTCCGAAATTATTACTTTTGGCAGCAACCTTTTTAACCACTTTGGTTTGCGGCACAACAGGAAGGCTGAAAAGTAAACTCATAAAAAGTATCAAGTTCTTCATATTATTTTGTTTAAAAAAAAACTATTTCGCAAAACTAAAAAATATTTTGTAAACCGACATGTAAACCAGGCAAAAACCGGAACAACCACATCAAAAATAATTAAAAGCGTTTCCGCGCCGGCGATAAGCCAGCCATCCATGCACAAACCGGGAAATTATCCTCTTTCAGGCTTTCATAGCGCTATGCATCTTCCACAACGGCGTTTTGAAGCTTTCATAGCGCTATGCATCTTCCACTACGGCGTTTTGAAGCTTTCATAGCGCTATGAATCTTCCCTGACGACGTTTTTGAAGCTTTCATAGCGCTATGCATCTTCCCTGACGGCGTTTTGAAGCTTTCATAGCGCTATGAATCTTCCACAACGGCGTTTTGAAGCTTTCATAGCGCTATGCATCTTCCACAACGGCGTTTTGAGACTTTCATAGCGCTATGCATCGTTCAAAATGAAAATTATACTGTAAATGAGCAAAAAACCTGCCGCGTGAAGGATAAAAAACTATCTTTACCGAATTATGAAAACACATATCAAATCGTTGAAGATACCGGACAGCATCTTTCTGCCGTCAATCTTATTATTTCTTTTCGCCGGCGCTTTACAGGCGCAGACACAGTATTATGTATCGCCTCTGCGGGGTAATGATTCCAGTCAGGGCAGCGAGCAGGCGCCTTTCCTTACAATCGTGAAGGCGCAGGAGGCCGCTCGCCAGAGGCCGGGCGAAACCGTTATTCTTCTGCGCGAAGGCGTTTACCGGCTCGGCGAACCGCTGGTTTTTACCCCGCAAGACGGCGCTGCCGGCAAATGGCTCACCGTCCGTCCTTATGCCGGCGAGAAGGTCGTGCTTACGGGCAGTATCGAGCTGGCCGGACTACGGTGGGAACCTTACAAAAACAACATACTGAAAACAAAAATCAAAGGCTCGCCAATAATGGATATGCTGCTGGTGAACGGCGAGATACGCTGCCAGGCGCGTTATCCCGACTTTGACCCCGAAGCCATCCGTTTCAACGGAACCTCGGCCCAAGCCACCGCCGCCGAGCGGATAAAACGCTGGAAAAACCCTGCCGGCGGCTATTTGCATGCCATGCACGGCAGCGACTGGGGCGATTTCCATTACCGGATTACGGGGAAAGATAAAAAGGGGAACCTTGAGATGGAGGGCGGCTGGCAAAACAATCGCCCATCCGGTTTGCACAGGGAAAACCGGATGATAGAAAATATCTTTGAAGAACTCGATGCGCCGGGCGAATGGTTTTACGCCGCCGCCGAGGCAACGCTCTACTATTATCCGCTGCCCGGCGAAGACGTGGAAACGGCATTGTTCGAAAGCCCGCAGCTTAAACACCTGATAGAAATGCGGGGAAGCGAGTCAAACCCTGTATGCAACATCACGGTAGAAGGTATCGGCCTTACGCAGACCCGCCGCACCTTCATGGAAAAATACGAGCCGCTACTCCGCTCAGACTGGACGATTTACCGTGGCGCCGCCGTCTTCATTGAAGGAGCGGAGCGCTGTGCGCTAAAGAACTGCAACCTGTATAACCTGGGTGGCAATGCCGTCTTTTTCAGTAATTACAATCGCAACTGCGAAATCAGCGGCTCGCACCTGATACATATCGGCGCCAGCGCTGTCTGCTTTGCCGGCGATCCCGGCGCCGTGCGTTCGCCCAGCTTCGAATACGGCGAATTTGTACCTGCCGGCGAAACAGACCGGGCAAAAGGCCCGCGAAGCAACAACTACCCGGCAGATTGCCGCGTACACGACAACCTGATTCATCAGATTGGCCTGTACGAAAAACAAACTACCGGCGTGGAACTCTCCATGTGCCGGGCAATTACCGTGAGCCACAACAGCATCTACAACACGCCGCGCGCCGGAATCAATATCAGCGAAGGTACGTGGGGCGGGCACATCATCGAATGGAACGACGTGTTCGATACCGTACGCGAAACGGGCGATCACGGCTCGTTCAATTCCTGGGGCCGTGACCGTTTCTGGCATCCCGACCGCAATACCCTGGATTCGCTCCTGACAACCGACGCACACAGGGCGCTGATACTTGCCGACGCCATCGAAACGACGGTGATCCGCCACAACCGTTTCCGCTGCGACCGCGGATGGGATATCGACCTCGACGACGGCTCTACGAACTACCATATCCATAGCAACCTCTGCCTCAACGGAGGATTGAAGTTGCGTGAAGGCTTCTACCGTGTGGTGGAAAACAATATTTTAATCAACAATACCTTCCACCGCCACGTATGGTTCAGCCACAATGGCAATGTTTTTACCCGAAACATCGTGATGCAGCCTTACGAGATAACGTCTGCCAACGAATGCCTGGGCGCCTTGACAGACTATAACGTCTTTACCGACAGCGCATCGTATCGCATGGCGCAGGAATGTGGGAACGACGCCCATTCCATTGTTTCAAAGGTGAACTTTGTTAATCCCGCGGCAGGTGATTTCCGCATCGCCGACAGTTCCGGGGAAGTGTTCCGCATCGGTTTCCAGAATTTCGACATGAATCGTTTCGGCGTTTCCTCCAGGCGGTTGAAACGCTTAGCCGCAACGCCCCGGATGCCTGCGCCCATCTATGCTGCCGGCAGCGTATCGCAGGAAATACTGCTCTGGGAAGCCGTCCGGATAAAGAACCTCGAAACGCCCGGCGAACGCTCCGCCACGGGAATGGATTCCGAACGGGGCGTATACGTCGTTTCGGTAGGCGCCTACGGCAATGAACTGCGCGACTATCTGAAGTCTAACGACGTCATCCTCGGCTTTGCCGGCAAGGCGGTAAACAGCCTCTCCAACCTCTCCGACGCCATCGCCGGGGCAGACCTTTCAAAACCCCAGCCAATGGTGATTTTCCGGAATCAAAAGGAAAACAGTGTAACGATACCGCCGGGTATTATCCGGTCTAATATCCGGTAGAGGAAACAAACACGCCGGTAATAAAAAAGAATATTCATTCAAAAAAACACCCGTTAATGTATATTTATTCAAAGAACAGTGCTATATTTGCGCCTTGTTTTGAATAAATATACAGAATGAGGAGTAAAAAAGAACGATTGGAGGCGATATGCCGGATCATTCAGGCGGAAGTAATCAGTAATCAGGAAGAGTTACTTAAGCGTTTGGAGGCAAATGCTTTTTCTATTACGCAGGCCACCTTATCCCGAGACATTAAACAATTAAAAATAGCCCGTGTACACGATGGGAAAGATGCTTATGTATACCGCCTTCCCGACGCTGCCTTGCCGGTAACATCAACATCCTTTCCCGGGAAAACGAAGATTCATCCTGTTATCGAATTTTCCGGCAATCTGGTTGTTGTAAAAACACGTCCCGGTTATGCCATGGGGATTGCTTCCGATATCGACGCCAATGCTCCGCATGAGATACTGGCAACGATAGCCGGCGACGATACCATATTGGTTATTCCGCGGGAAGGTTATAACCGCGAACGCATTGCCGAAGCAATCACCCGGTTTATTCAATAAGGAGATAATCTTTTTTTTGACAGATTAAAATGGAAAAAGAAAATACAAACAAAACAGAATACATAGACGATATTGACGTTATGGTAGCCGACGCGTCTTATGAAGTATATGTGGATACCATACTGGCTACGATAGAAGCGGCAGCCAGCGTAAGGGGAACCGGAATAGCCAAACGTACGCACGACTATATCGCACAAAAGATGAAGGAAGGCAAAGCCATTATCGCTTTAGCGGGCGATGAGTTTGCCGGGTTCACCTACATTGAATCATGGGGAAATAAGCAATATGTGGCAACATCGGGGTTGATTGTTGTTGAGAAATTCCGTAAAAAAGGGTTGGCTAAACGGATAAAAGAAGCTTCTTTTGCATTGGCAAGGCTTCGCTGGCCGAGAGCTAAATTGTTTAGCCTTACATCCGGCAGCGCTGTAATGAAAATGAATACCGAACTGGGATATGTACCGGTTACCTTTGCGGAACTGACAGACGACGAAGCCTTCTGGAGAGCCTGTGAAGGGTGTGTAAACCATGATGTGTTGATACGTACAAACAGAAAATACTGTATCTGTACAGCGATGCTGTTTGATCCGGAGACAAAAAAGAAACAATAATAAAATAATATAAATGATATGAAAAAGAAAGTAGTATTAGCATTCAGCGGCGGGCTCGACACATCCTACTGCGCTATGTATCTGTCTAAAGATATGGGTTACGAAGTGTATACCGCCCTGGCCAACACCGGAGGGTTTACGGAAGAAGAGTGTGACGCCATTGAGAAAAGAGCTTACAAACTGGGCGCCGTTAAGCATGTTACACTGAATATTGAACAGGAATATTATGAAAAGAGTATCAAGTATATGGTTTTCGGAAATGTGTTGCGTAACGGAACCTATCCCATTTCGGTTAGCTCGGAACGTATTTTCCAAGCCCTTGCTACCATCCGGTATGCCAAAGAAATCGGTGCAGACGCCGTAGCGCATGGCAGTACCGGAGCAGGCAACGACCAGGTTCGTTTTGACCTGACATTTAATGTGCTGGCGCCGGAAATAGAAATCATTACACCTACCCGCGACCGGAATTTAAGCCGCGAGTACGAAATCAATTATCTGAAGGAAAACGGTTATGAAGCCGATTTCAAGAAAATGGAATATTCTATCAACAAGGGTCTTTGGGGAACAAGCATAGGCGGTAAAGAAACCTTACATTCCAACCAGGCATTGCCGGAAACCGCCTATCCCTCTCAATTAAACATTGACGAAGAGGAAACGGAAGAAGACGTCTGCATTGATTTTGTAAACGGAGAAATCGCCGGGGTGAACGGCATTACTTACCCAAACAAAGCAGACGCCATCCGCAAAGTGGAAGAATTGGGCGCGCGTTGGGCTATCGGACGGGATATGCACGTAGGCGATACGATTATCGGTATCAAAGGACGCGTTGGCTTTGAAGCTGCCGGAGCGCTGCTTATTATCCATGCGCATAAACTATTGGAGAAACATACGCTTACCAAATGGCAACAATACTGGAAAGAACAGATTGGTACATGGTATGGCATGTTCCTGCACGAAGCCCAATACCTCGAACCGGTTATGCGTGATATGGAAGCCTTTCTGCAAAGCACGCAAAAGAATGTTACCGGACGCGTAATCATTACCTTGCGCCCGTATACCTGCACCCTGGCAGGAATAGAAAGCGAACATGATTTGATGAAGAGTGATTTCGGCGTATACGGCGAAGAACAAAAAGCCTGGACAGCCGACGACGCTAAAGGGTTTACCCGGATATTGGGCAACCAGATGAAGATATATTATAATGTGAATAAGGAAAAACCATGATCAGGATTGGAATTATCGGCGGCGCCGGATATACGGCCGGCGAGTTGATCCGTTTGCTGATTAACCACCCCGACGCGGAAATCGTTTTCATAAACAGTTCAAGCCATGCAGGGAGTAAGATAACCGGCGTGCATGCCGGGCTATATGGCGAAACGGATTTGGTCTTCACCGGCGAATTGCCCTTAAAGGAGGTTGATTTGCTTTTCTTTTGTACAGCCCACGGCGATACAAGGAAATTCATGGACACACACACGGTTCCCGAAAACGTAAAGATTATTGATTTATCTGCCGATTACCGTATCAGAAGCGAAGGGCACGACTTTATTTACGGATTACCCGAACTGAACCGCCGCCAGATATGTAATTCTACACATGTGGCCAATCCGGGATGCTTTGCTACCTGTATTCAGTTGGGGCTTCTTCCGCTTGCCAAACATTTAATGTTGACCAGCGAAATACATGTAAACGCGATAACCGGTTCTACCGGCGCGGGAGTAAAACCGTCGGACACGACGCATTTCAGTTGGCGCAGCGATAATATTTCCATCTATAAACCTTTCGAGCATCAGCACCTGGCGGAGATTAAACAAAGCCTTTCGCTGTTGCAGCACAGTTTCCGGAGCGCTGTCAATTTTATTCCGGTACGCGGTAATTTCCCGCGCGGTATCTTTGCCACGATATACATGGATACCGGGATAGAAATGGAGGAATTGCGGCGGATTTACGAAGCGTATTACGGCGACCATTCGTTTACCTTCCTTACAGACAAAAGCCCGGACTTAAAGCAAGTGGTAAACACCAACAAATGCCTGATCTACCTGCAAAAGCACGGCAACAAACTATTAATTATATCAATCATCGACAATCTGCTGAAAGGCGCCAGCGGACAGGCTGTCCATAACATGAACCTGCTCTTCAACCTTGAAGAAACGGTGGGCCTGCATCTGAAGCCTTCGGCTTTTTAATAAGAAATATGAATCTATTCGACGTATATCCTCTGTTTAATATAGAGATTGTAAAAGGGAAAGGTTGCCGCGTATGGGATACGGAAGGCAACGAGTATCTCGATTTGTATGGCGGGCATGCTGTGATATCAGTAGGCCACAGCCATCCAGCCTTCGTATCGGCTATTACGGAGCAGGTAAATAAATTGGCTTTTTATTCCAATTCGGTAATCAACAGCCTGCAACAGAAACTGGCCGGCAAATTAGGCAAGGCCTGCGGCTACGACGATTATGCGCTGTTCCTGATTAATACAGGCGCCGAAGCAAATGAGAACGCCCTGAAGCTGGCTTCGTTTCATAACGGGAAAAGACGGGCGATTGCTTTCGGGAAATCCTTCCACGGAAGGACGTCGGCCGCCGTACGTGTAACAGACAACCCGGCTATCGTAGCGCCGGTAAACGAAGGATTGCCCGTAACCTTTCTTCCGCTGAACAACCCTCATGCGGTAGAAGCAGAGCTGAAGAAAGGGGATGTTTCGTCTGTTATTATTGAAGGAATACAGGGAGTGGCCGGTATCCATGCGCCCTCTGATGCGTTTTTGCAATCGCTGCGCCGCTTGTGCACGCAGTACGGAGTATGTTTGATTCTCGACGAGATTCAATCGGGTTATGGCAGGAGCGGGAAATTCTTTGCCCATCAATATGCCGGTATCCGCCCGGATATTATTACAGTTGCCAAAGGAATTGCGAATGGTTTCCCTGTGGGCGGAGTGTTAATCAGTCCGGTGTTTAAAGCCGTCTATGGAATGTTGGGCACTACTTTTGGAGGTAATCACTTAGCCTGTGCAGCAGCTATTGCCGTATTAGACATCATGGAGAGCGAAAAGCTGACAGACAATGTAAACCGGGTAGGCGATTACCTGATGAAAGAACTTCGCAGGCTTCCCGGAATCAAAGAACTGCGCGGGCGGGGGCTTATGATTGGCATTGAATTTGAACAGCCTGTCAGGGAAATACGTACACGGTTACTCTTCGAGCAGAAAGTCTTCACCGGAGTAGCCGGCGCAAACACAATCCGCCTGCTTCCCCCCCTTTGCCTTTCGATGGAAGAAGCAGAAGAGTTTATGCGCCGGTTCGTGAACGTAATCTGTCCTTAAACATACGTTGCATATTGATTTGAGTAGAAGAGAAGTCCGGTGAGTTTACCGCATTTTTTTGTATATTTGCGTTGCTTAATAAAATAATATATTAATGGAAAAGCAACAATCTCTTCAACGTTTGGAATCTCTTGATGTACTTCGTGGATTCGACCTCTTTTGCTTAGTAGCCCTGGAGACCGTGATGCATCCGCTTCAACAGGCCGTTCATGCGCCTTGGTTTGATTCGTTTATGTGGGGCTTTTCCCATGTGCATTGGGAAGGATTCTCCACATGGGATTTGGTAATGCCGCTCTTTTTGTTTATGTCGGGTATCTCGATGCCTTTCGCTTTTTCAAAGTTTAAAGCCAGCCCTGATAAGCGGGCTGTCTACCGGCGCATCGGCAAGCGGGTGTTGCTCCTTTGGATTTTCGGAATGATGTGCCAGGGCAACCTGCTGGGATTTAATCCGGATAAGATTTATTTGTATTCCAATACCTTGCAGGCTATAGCCATGGGATACCTGATTACGGCGATGCTGTTCCTTCATTGCCGCGAATGGGTACAGACAGGAGTGGCCGCCGCCTTGCTTCTTATCTCGTGGGCCGCTATGCAATTCGTTACGGTGAATGGCTACGGGGGAGGCGATTATACGCCGGACGGCAACCTGGCGGAATGGGTAGACCGCGCTGTGCTGGGGCGCTTTCGCGACGGCGCTACGGTAGCAGACGGCGAAGTTGTCTTCTCCCAGGGGTATCGTTATACCTGGATACTCAGCAGCCTGAACTTCGGGGTAACCGTACTTACCGGATTGTTTGCCGGACAAATCATCAAGAGCAGCCGCCGGCAAATCCGGAAGGTACAACTGCTCTTCATCGCAGGTATTGCCATGGTGGCCGCCGGCTGGCTTTGGGGATTGCAGATGCCTGTTATCAAAAAAATATGGACCAGCTCGATGGCGCTGGTAAGTAGCGGGTATTGCTTCCTGTTGATGGGCGTATTCTATTACCTGATTGATTATAAAGGGTATCGTAAAAACATTACCTGGCTGAAAGTGTATGGCCTCAATTCCATAACGGCCTATATGCTGGCCAATATCATTGATTTCAGGTGTATTGGCCATTCGTTGTTCTCCGGTTTGCAGCCTTACCTGGGAGAGGTCTACCCGGTGTTGCCGGCCCTGACCGAAGTATCCGTCGTCTACCTGATACTTTGGCTGATGTACAAGCGAAAGATTTTCCTGAAAGTGTAAATACAGTAAAAACGCTAAACTATGGATAACAAGACTAAACACAAAATTCTGGATTTGATACGCCGGGAAGTAATTCCGGCCGTGGGGTGTACCGAACCGGTAGCGGTGGCGCTTGCCGCCGCCAAAGCTGCCGAGGTATTGGGCGCTCAGCCCCTGAAGATAGAGGCATACCTTAGCGCTAATATCCTGAAGAATGCGATGGGCGTAGGGATACCCGGTACGGGAATGAGAGGGCTGCCTATCGCTATTGCGCTCGGCATGCTGATTGGCAAATCCGCATACGGGCTGGAAGTATTACGCGATTTGACGCCGGAAGCGCTCGAAAGGGGAAAAGCTATCGTTGATACGAAATGTATCCGCATCTCACTGAAAGAGCATGTTGACAAGCTGTACATTGAAGTAGTAGCCTTTGCGGGAAACGGGAAAGCCCGGGTCATTATCAACCGCGAACATACCAATATCGTTGATGTAGAGAAAAACGGGGAGGCGCTGGAAGACCGTTACTTCCCCTGCCGGGAAGACGCGGCGGAATGTTGCGAGGCAGACGAACTGAAGCTGTCGTATGCGTTGGTATATGAGTTTGCCGTTACCATGCCGGTAGATGAGATTCGCTTTATCCTGGAGACAGGCCGGCTGAACAGGGAGGCCTCTGAAACGTCGATGAAAGGAAGCTACGGCCATACGGTAGGCAAAACGATTAGCGGCAAAACCGGCAGGAAGTATATGGGCGACACCCCCTATACCCGCATGCTGGCCATGACGTCGGCAGCCTGCGACGCCCGTATGGACGGGGCCCTTACGCCGGTGATGACCAACTCGGGAAGCGGCAATCAGGGCATTGCCGCCACGCTTCCGGTGCTTTCGTTTGCCGAAGACATTGCCTCGCCTGAGGAGCAATTGATACGGGCCTTGATGCTCAGCAACCTGATGGTTATTTATATCAAGCAAAGCCTGGGGCGTTTGTCGGCTTTGTGCGGATGCGTGGTGGCGGCTACCGGGGCCAGTTGCGGCATTACCTATCTGATGGGGGGAAGCAGGGAGCAGGTGTCGTATGCCATTAAGAATATGATAGGCAACATTACCGGTATGATATGCGACGGGGCAAAGCCCAGTTGTTCGCTCAAGGTAGCCAGCGGCGTCTCCACCGCCATGCTTTCGGCCATGATGGCCATGGAAGACAAGGTTGTTACGCCGGTAGAAGGTATTATAGACAGGGATGTAGACGTATCTATCGCCAACCTTACGGCCATTGGTTCCAGGGGGATGGAGTCTACCGACAGGTTGGTGCTGGATATTATGACGGGCAAAACCCGTTAGTTTGCATTCCTTAATTGCTGCCTGTAATAAGCGGCCCTTCCCAATACTTCCCTCACATAATTATATGTTTCGGTTCCCCGGAGGTAGCCATACTTTACAACCGGGTCGTTGTAATATCGCGGTTCCCGTTTGAGGAGGACGAATTCGGCTGTGTTGTCTTCCCATACAGCCGGGTTCCTGCCATATTTTCCGGCTAAGCGCCGGGCATCCTGTATGTGTCCCATGCCGGCATTGTAAGAAGCTAATGTGAAGCAGATACGTTCCGTGGAGTCGGAAACACTGTCAAAGCCTTTCCGGAAACGGCGCAAAACTTCCACGCCGGTCTTGATACTTGTTTCCGGATTGGAGAGGCTGTCTAAGGGCACGCCCAGCGCCAGGGCCGTTCCGGGCATGATGCCCATCAGCCCCGTTGCGCCTGCCCACGAAACGATAGCCGGCTTGAAATGCGACTCCTGGTAAGCCAGCGAAGCCAATATCTCCCAGTCCCACCCAAGCATGCCGGCGTATTTCTTAAACAGGGAGTCGTAAGGCGAAATATTGCCGCTTTCGATTTCGGGCATGCTGATTTCCAGGAGCTTCCTGCTTAGCTCAAAGTAACGTTTGACGGCTGCCTTGTAAACAGGTTCGCTTACTTTGTCTGAGGCCCATCTGTTGATAGCTTCCGCCAGGCGCGGGCTGCTTTTCCTTACCACCCACGAGGAGCGCTGCCGGAAGCTTATTTCCAGGCCAACGTCTATGTTCCCGTAATAGGTTTTGTTCAGGCGGGCCGTCTTGCCGTCGCTCACCGTGTAAGGGATATCGCCTTTGGATACCATTTCGATGAGGTCTTCCGTAGTAACCGTGTCTCGTCCGGCGTTGTGTATGCGTATGCCGCCGCCTAATTCGGCGTCGAGGTTTTTCAGCCGGTCGTGATACGGGGAGCCGGGGGTTACATAAACGTCTTTGCCGATGAGTTCCGTAACGTTGGCTATCCGTTTGCCGTTCCCCTCTATGCGTTGCACCAATACCTGGCTGTCAAGCTCTTCGCGTCCGCAATACAGTACTTCGCTTTTCAGCCGGTTGCTTACGGCTACGGGCCAGGCCACTACGTCGGCCTGGCCGGCCTGAAGCATGTCTGTAAGCCGGGTAACGTTTCCGGCCACAACGATTGTCAGTTTCAGCCCTTGCGAATTGGCAAAATCCTTTATCAAATCGTATTCATACCCCATCGGTTCCATCCTGTACAGGAAATAAGAGGTAGAGCTGTACAGGGTAACGGCCGTAATCTCTCCTTTCTCTTTCAACTGGGGTAAATCCATAACCGCCGGGCTTTTTCGCCTGTCCCGGTTACTGTAGCATCCTGTAAACAGGAGGAGCAGAAGGAGGCTATTTCTTACGAAGCAGCGCCACATTTTCTACGTGATGCGTATGGGGGAACATGTCCACCGGTTGAACTTTTTCTACCGTATAGCCTGCATCGAGGAGGCTCAGGTCGCGGGCCTGGGTAGCCGGGTTGCAACTTACGTAAACAATCCGTGAGGGAGCGGCCTGGAGGATGGTGCGGATTACGCCCTCGTGCATCCCGGCGCGGGGAGGGTCGGTGATGATAACGTCTGGCCGGCCGTGCTCGCCGATAAAGGCTTCGTTCAGGATATCTTTCATGTCGCCGGCAAAGAACAGCGTGTTCTCTATGCCGTTAAGCGAAGCGTTTTCCCGGGCGTCGGCGATGGCTTCGGGCACATATTCCACGCCGATTACCTTGCGGGCTTTCCGCGACACGAAATTAGCAATCGTACCCGTGCCGGTGTATAAATCGTACACGAGTTCGCTGCCGCCGAGGCCGGCAAATTCGCGGGCTACCTTATACAGGGTGTAAGCCTGCCGGCTGTTTGTCTGGTAGAACGATTTAGGGCCAATCTTAAAGCGGAGCCCTTCCATTTCTTCTATCATATAGCCGGCGCCCCGGAACACGTGTACCTGGCGGTCGGTTATCGTATCGTTCGGCTTTTCGTTGATGATATACAGCAGCGAAGTGATTTCGGGGAAGCGGTAGGCAAGGTGTTCGAGCAGGGCTTCGCGCCTCTCCTTATCTTCATGGAAGAATACGAGTATCACCATCAGTTCGCCCGTAGACGCTGTACGTATAATTAATGTACGCATGAAGCCCTCCTGGCGGCGCAAATCAAAGAAGGGGTATCCTTCGCGGGCGAAACAGTATTCTTTTACCGCCAGGCGGATACGGTTGCTTACGTCGTCCTGAAGCCAGCATGTATGAATATCCAGCACCTTGTCGAACATGCCGGGGATATGGAAGCCCACGCCGTTCATATTGTCGAAAGCCTTGCCTGAACTCACGTCTTCTTCCGTAAGCCATCTTTTGTTCGAGAAGGTATATTCCAGCTTGTTTCTGTAGCGCCGGGTTTGTTCGGACCCCAGGATGGGGCGTACCTCTCCCAGCGGTATTTTACCGATGCGCGTAAGGCTGTCTGTTACCTGTTTGTGTTTGTATGCAAGCTGTTCTTCGTAGGGAAGATGTTGCCATTTGCATCCGCCGCAAACGCCGAAATGCTCGCAGAAGGGTTCGGCGCGGATTGCTGCATACGAATGGAAGCGGACGGCCTTTCCTTCGGCATAACTGCTTTTCTTCCGTGTGAGTTGTATATCCACCACGTCTCCCGGGGCTACAAAAGGTACGAATATCACCTTATCGCCTGCGCGGGCTATCGCCTTTCCTTCGGCGGCCACATCGCTGATTGTAATGTTTTCCAGTACAGGTAATTGTTTTCTTGCCAATTTATTATTGTTTAAATGCGTTGCAAAGATATGGATTAAACAAAATATATCATCGCCGCCCGGCTAAAAAATACATGGCTTCCGGATTGCCTGTTGCCGCTTACGGGCAGTCTGGCCGCTATTCCGGAAAGGATGAGTCTTCCCCCACAAGGGATAGCCCTTTCCCCACAAAGGATAAGCCTTTCCCCACAAGGGATAAGTCTTTCCCCACAAAGGATAAGCCTTTCCCCACAAGGGATAAGTCTTCCCCCACAAGGGATGAGCCTTTCCCCACAAAGGATAAGCCTTTCCCCACAAAGGATGAGCTTTCCCCCACAAAGGATGAGCTTTCCCCCACAAGGGATAATGCGAAAGAAGGACGGGTAGGGGAGAAGGCCTGTCTGTCTTTGCAGGGATATGCACGCAGTGTATGGAATATGCAACGGAATACGGTAAAAATGGCTCGGAGATAATTTTTCTTTGCAAGATTGGGGCGTAAGTCTTTTTGCTATGTATATATTTCTTATATTTGTACGCTTTGTCATGTTGAGATAGCAAATACAAACACAATAGAATCTGATTTTATGGAAAAGAAAAGAGTTTACACGTTCGGCAATGGTAAGGCCGAAGGAAAAGCAGACATGAAGAATCTGCTGGGAGGAAAAGGGGCTAACCTTGCTGAAATGAATCTTATCGGAGTGCCTGTGCCACCGGGCTTTACAATCACTACAGAGGTTTGTTCCGAGTATTACGAACTGGGGCGGGAGCGCGTGGTGGCCCTGCTGGAAAATGAAGTGACGAACGCCGTGGCCAATGTAGAACAGCTTATGAACAGCCGCCTGGGCGACGTGGCCAACCCGCTGCTTGTGTCTGTACGTTCGGGCGCGCGCGCTTCCATGCCCGGCATGATGGACACCATCCTGAACCTGGGACTGAACGACGAAGTGGTAGAAGGACTTGCCGCCAAAACGGGGAACGAACGTTTTGCATGGGACTCGTACCGCCGCTTTGTACAGATGTATGGCGACGTGGTGCTGGGAATGAAGCCGGCCAATAAGGAAGATATCGACCCCTTTGAAGAAATCATCGAAGAGATGAAAGAAGCCAAAGGGGTGAAACTGGACAATGAGTTGGGCGTGGCCGACCTGAAATTGCTCGTAACCCGGTTTAAAGCCGCCGTGAAGAAACAAACAGGGAAAGACTTCCCCACCTCCGTTTACGAACAGTTATGGGGAGCCGTATGCGCCGTGTTCGACTCGTGGATGAACGACCGCGCCATCCTTTACCGCAAGATGGAAGGCATCCCTGCCGAGTGGGGTACGGCCGTAACCGTGCAGGCGATGGTGTTCGGTAATATGGGCGAAACGTCGGCCACCGGCGTTTGCTTCTCGCGCGATGCAGGAAGCGGCGAGGATGTGTTCAACGGCGAATACCTTATCAACGCGCAGGGCGAAGACGTAGTGGCCGGCATACGCACCCCACAGCAAATAACCAGGGCAGGCTCGCAGATATGGGCCGAACGGGCCGGCATCCCGGAAGCCGACCGCGCAGCAAAATATCCCTCCATGGAAGAAACCATGCCCGGAATATTCGGCGAATTAGACGCCATACAAACAAAGCTGGAAAACCACTACCGCGATATGCAGGACATGGAATTTACCGTGCAGCAGGGCAAGCTATGGTTTCTCCAGACCCGTAACGGCAAGCGCACGGGGGCGGCTATGGTAAAGATAGCCATAGACCTGCTACGCCAGGGTATGATAGACGAAAAAACGGCCCTGGGGCGCATTGAACCGGGTAAGCTCGACGAACTGCTTCACCCCGTCTTTGATGTAGAAGCGCTGAAAAAGTCGGAAGTACTGGTAAAAGGATTGCCCGCTTCCCCGGGCGCGGCTACGGGGCAGATAGTGTTTTTTGCCGACGACGCCGCCCAGTGGTACAAAGACGGCAAGAAAACAGTGCTGGTGCGCATCGAAACGTCTCCCGAAGACCTGGCAGGCATGGCCGCGGCCGAAGGTATCCTTACAGCCCGCGGCGGGATGACCTCGCATGCCGCCGTAGTAGCCCGCGGAATGGGCAAGTGCTGCGTTTCGGGCGCCGGAAGCATCCACATAGACTATAAGCAACGGACAATGGAGACAGGCGGCAAAGTATTCCGCGAAGGCGATTTTATCTCTATAAACGGCTCTACCGGCGAAGTGTTTGAAGGCAAGATACCTGCGAAGGAACCTGAAGTAAGCGGCGACTTTGAAACCCTGATGAAACTTACTGACAAATATGCCACAATGTCAGTACGCACCAATGCCGATACGCCGCACGACGCTTCGGTGGCCCGTAAGTTCGGCGCCGTAGGGATAGGCCTTTGCCGCACCGAGCACATGTTCTTTGAAGGAGAGAAAATCAAAGCCATGCGCGAAATGATTCTGGCCGAAAACACCCTGGAACGTAAAAAAGCGCTCGACAAACTCCTCCCTTACCAGAAAGAAGACTTTAAAGGCATCTTCAAAGCCATGGCCGGTTGCCCGGTGACGGTTCGCCTGCTCGATCCTCCCCTGCATGAGTTCGTACCCCACGACGCGAAAGGGCAGCAGGAACTGGCCGAAGCGATGGGCGTAGACGCAGACATCGTGCGCAAACGCGTGGAAGCCCTGCACGAAAACAATCCGATGCTCGGACACCGCGGATGCCGCCTGGGAAATACCTATCCCGAAATTACCGAAATGCAGACGAGGGCCATCCTCGGCGCCGCCCTCGAACTGAAGAAGGAAGGCGTAACAACCTACCCGGAAATCATGGTTCCGCTTACCGGTATCCTGTACGAGTTCCAGATCGGAA